>CAZMHC010000262.1:0-1500 GCA_964565955.1 uncultured Occallatibacter sp. | reverse complement strand
CTCCGAGCATGTTGGCTCAGATCTAATTGGGTTTCATTTTCAGACATGCAGCATCGCAGCGATTCAAAAGCGCCCCCAGCCGGCGTATTCCACGGGAAGATGCGGTGAAATCGTCCGGACTTTCCTCTGCTTTTTGGGCCTTGCCTCATGGCTTCCCTGGCCTTGGGCGTAGCACATTCGGTGCATCTTCAAGATGTTGTGCGTGAGGCACACCAGGGCCCATTCGCCCTCCACTTTGATCAGCCCTCGTAGCGAGAACCTGCGGAATCCCCGAGCTTCTTTGATCTGCCCGAACACCGGCTCCACGATCGCTTTGCGTCGGGCATAAATTGCGGCGCCTACTTTCGTCTTCAGCTTCCTGCGCATGCGATCGACGCGCGTCGCTCCCTGTGGCAGAGGGCCACGTGGGCAATCGACGGGTTCCTCGGAGTGCTTCTGGCGTCCCGTTGCCACATAGGCGTCGATTTTCTTTTCCGGCTCGGCTTCCGCTTCCAGATACTTCAGGTTACTGTCCGAGCAGTAACCGGCATCGGCCAGTAGCTCGCCGGGGCGCTGGCCCGACTGCTCTTCGATGGCCTGCACCATGGGCTCCACTTGCTCTTTGTCGTTGCCCGCCTGGGTTACGTACTGACCAACGATCAGCTGGAAGTCAGGCTCAACCGCGATTTGTGCGTTGTACGCCTGCACGAATCCCTCGGCGCTCTTCATGATCCGCGACTCCGGATCGGTGAAGTTATATTGCGCCTTATCCTCCGGCTTGGCCTCATCCTCGGGCTTTCCTTCGCCCCTGGCTTTCTCTCGTGCCCGTTCCTCGACCACCCGCTGGGCCTCGCGAATGCGCGTCAAACGCGTCTCCCGCCGCCGTAACTCTTCAGGCAGTTCGTCGCCTCGCTTGTCTTTGCCGAACTGCGTATCTTCCTCAGCGTCGGTGGCCGCTGCCTTGGCCATCAGTTCTTTCACCTGCTCCCGGATGGCTGCTTCCTGCTGCGCCATGCGGTCATAGCTCATGGCCTTGTGCTTGCTGGCGTTGGCCTTGATCTTGGTCCCGTCCAGCGCCACCCGGCCAAGTTTCATTGCTCCGGTCTCCAACACGATTCTCAAGACCTCTTCGAAGAACCCAGACAGCGTCTTCAAATGGATCTTGCGAAAGTCCGAGATGGTGCGGAAGTCCGGTTCATTGCCCGCTGCAAGAACCCGAAAGGCCACGTCTTCCTGCAGCCGCTGCTGAATCTTGCGCGAACTGTACACGCCCACGCAATAGCCGTACACCAACAACTTGGTCATCATGCGCGGATCGCAGGGAGGATGTCCGCGCCGCTCCTCGCCATAGGCGTCGTGCATCGGCGTCAGATCCAACTGGTCCACCACGTCGCTGACGAAGTAGGCCAAGTGTCCTTCAGGCAGCCACTGCCCGAGGCTTGGCGGTAGCAGAAAGTCCTGTTCTGGGCGGTAATCCCGATAACTCTGCGGCATACCCAATTCTCTCGCAGTTTGCCTTAG
>CAZMHC010000261.1:0-1510 GCA_964565955.1 uncultured Occallatibacter sp. | reverse complement strand
CTTGTGTTGGAATCAGCTCCCCTCTTCAGGCTCATCTTGTATTGGAAAAGAGTATTCTGGGCGAGGACGAGCTACAATCCGGTATTCTGACGGTGAAGAATTTTGCCGCCGGCGTACAGAGCAAGGTTCCGCGCGCGGAACTGGCCACGGTTCTGTCACAGGCTTCTAGCAAGTAAATGGAGATTGTTCATAGTGATCTTTCCTAGTCGCATGAAGAGTATCTCCCGTCCATTGGCTTGGGCTGGCGCATTCGCGTTCGGCGGCTTCGCGGCGTTGGCCAACGGTGCGGTTCCAGCCCCGACTCAAGCAGGGACGGAAACTCAGCAGGCTCAGACGATTGTATCGCCCAAGGAAGTTCCCAGGGTTCCCATCACCGTGCTTGAAGATACGCTGGTGCGGGTGCGGACGATCGAGCCAGTAAGCAGCAAACGCGCCAAACGCGGCGCTCTGGTGCTGTTTACCGTGAGTGAAGACGTGTTTGTCGGCGATGCGCTCGCCATTCCGCGCGGCGCAACGGTGCATGGAACGGTCATCGAGTCGAAGAAGCCCGGCCGACTGACTGGCAGCCCGGACCTGACGCTGGAGTTGATTTCGCTCGATCTGGGGGGAAGATACTACCCGCTTTATACCCACCCATTCACGGTGAGGGGGATGAGCAAGACGAAGCCGACGGAGATAAAGACTATTCGCGGCGCCGCAGTGGGAGCGATCGTCGGCAATTCCATCAGTGGCGTCAGCAAAACTGGCCCGGTTACCGAGGACGGAACCGGCAAGGCCGCAAGCATGGCGGCAGGCGCATCGATCGGCGCCGGTGTTGGTGCCATGGTTTCCGCGGCGACGCCGGGACCGGAGATACGGATTCCCTCCGAGTCGCAATTGGATTTCTTTCTGGCGGCTCCGATTACGGTCACGCCGGTAAGCGCCAAAGAGGCGGCGCGGATGGCGGAAGGACTTCATCCCGGCGGCCCCATGCTCTACGTGCGCGGGGAGAGTCGCTGATGGAACGGTGGAACGGGGAGCCGCGCTTACAGCCGGTGAAGGATTTCGCCACCGGCGTTCAAACTAAGGTTCGGTGCACGGAACTGGTTGGGGTTATCGCTGGTCGAGGTTTGTGATTCCCAGGTCCGAAAATCCGGACCTGGGCACCCGGCGCGAGCTTTTTTGGACCGGATGGCGTAGGCGGTTCCCTGGGCGGAGTTATCGGCGCTGGCGGAGCCGCATGGTCCCAAGGCCAACAACGGAGCAACTGGCGCGGTTTGCGGATTGAATCATGGATGATCTCGACTCGTACAGGCAAGGAAGCGCGGGCACAGGAACACAGTTTCTGTGTTCCTGTGGAGCGTACTGTTGAAAGTTATTGATTATAGGTAAGTTAGCATAGGGTCCACAGTTTCACAGTTTCTGTGATTCTGTGTTTCTGTGGAGGGTGGCCACGGAAAGCATTGATTATGTGGGAGTTATATAGGCCTCCACAGTTTCACAGCCAAAATCGCGAATATTTCGGTGTTTT
>CAZMHC010000260.1:0-1515 GCA_964565955.1 uncultured Occallatibacter sp. | reverse complement strand
CGGCTGCGCTCAGGCCCGGGTTGCCCACCTCCAGCATATCGGGATCGTTCCAGTGCCCGGGGCCCGCGTATTGCTCCAGGCCCACCTGCAACTCCAAAATGAACTTCCAGCCGAGCGAGTAGGCGCCCTGGCAATCGTAGCAGTCCATGATGTCGCCGGTGGTGCGCCACAGGTGACCGACGTCTTTGGCCCAGGTCCATGGCTTGGTGTCGCCCCATTCGCAAAGGCTGAAGACGATCGGCCGCCCCGCCGCGCGGAGCGCATCGCGCATCGTCTTGTATGTCTCCTCGCTGTTCGCCGTGCCGTGATTGCACCAGTCATACTTCAGATAGTCGACCCCCCAGGAGGCGTACGCGCGTGCGTCCTGAAACTCGTGGCCGCGCCCGCCAGGCAGGCCGGCGCAGGTTTTGGTTCCGGCGCAGTTGTGGATGCCGAACAGGAAACCGTGTGCGTGCAGGTAGTCGCCAACGGCTTTCATGCCGTGCGGGAAACGCTTGGGGTCGGGGACCAGGTTGCCTTGCGCGTCGCGCTCCGGGGCCTCCCAGCCGTCGTCGATCACGATGTAACGGTAGCCCGCCTTCTGCATTCCGCTGGAGGCGATCGCGTCGGCCATCTCTTCGATCAGGCTCTCGCTGATGTTGCCCTGAAACGTGTTCCAACTGTTCCATCCCATCGGCGGCGTGGCAGCCAGCCCTTCGAATTTCTGCGCGAATAGCGGCGCGGCGAAACCAATCAGCAGAAGTGCAAACGCATATTTAGCTTTCATAGTGTTTCCGATGGCCTCCAGAATAGCAGGCAGCGAAAAGAAACCGGTCAAACGGAGCCGCGACCAAAGGGAGCGGTCTGGCCGCATGCTGTCGACGAACTGGTCAATGGATTGGCTGTGCACCGTCTTCCAACTGACCGCTCCCTTTGGTCGCGGCTCCGTTCGCGGTGCGCGCCTGTTCAGCTACTTCGCCGCCATCGGCTTGCCGTTTCTCAAGTTGTCGACAAGATCGAGCGATGCTACGTTTTCGATCACGTCGGGCTGGGCGACGTTGTTGAACACACAATGGGCGACGCGGACGCCCGAGATCTTGGCGTTCTCATATCCGCGCAGGTAGAGCGCATAGCGGCTGCGCTCGGACGTAATATTCTCCACCACCACGTTGCGCACGCCGGGCGTGAACGGGCCGCCGGGGCCTTCCTCATAGTAGAAATCGATGTCGATCACGCCGCCCGCCACTTCGCCTACCGTGTTGTTGCGGAAGTAGAAATTCTCCAGGTCGCCGCCGCGGTGGGAGTTGGTCTTGATGCGCAACGCGCGGTCGAGGTGCGGGCTGTCCATGGTGTTGTTTTCCATGAACACATTCCGTATGCCGCCGGAAACTTCGCTGCCGATGGAGACGCCGCCATGCCCGTCTTTCATGCGGCAATTTCGCACCACTATGTTTTCGCACGGGACGTTGACGCGCCGGCCATCGCGATTGCGGCCGCTCTTGATGGCGATACAATCGTCGCCGGTATCGAATTCGC
>CAZMHC010000259.1:0-1541 GCA_964565955.1 uncultured Occallatibacter sp. | reverse complement strand
CGCTTCGCTAACCCTTCGCTCCCTTCAGGCTCATCCTTCAATTGGAAAAGACTGGTGACGAAGGAGTCTTTTATGCCTGTAGAAAAGTGGGCCATAATTGGCTCCGGCGGGGGAGTGTTTTCAACATCTTCCCAAGGGGAAACTCGAAGAGAAAGTGGGCCTTGGGAGCGGAAAGCGGACAAGATTGGCTACCTGTGGAAATCTTTTTCCGACATCTCGGCGACTGGCTTCTTGACGAGCAGTCCGTCGAGCGGGGTGGAGGCGAGGACGCGGGCGATGGTTTGAGCGGCGCTTCCGTCGCCGTAGGGATTGGCCATCCCTTGCAGGCCGCGGCGAAACGCTGGATCGAGCGCCTGGCGGATGGCGGCGCGGATGGCGGCGGTTTCTGCGGGGGCATCGATGATGTTGCGGGCACGTTCGCGGCCCTGCTGGCGGAAGCCGACATTGACGGCGGGAAGGGCGAAGGAGGCCGCTTCCATGATTCCGCTCGAGGAGTTGCCGACGAGCGCGTCCGCTTGGGCCAGGAGGCTCCAAAAGGCGATGGGTTCGAGGTTGACGAACAGGTGGGTTTCGGGGCGGGTGGATACGAGAACTTTTGTGCGTTCGATGAGCGAATGGCTCCCGGCATCGACGTTGGGGTAGACGAAAAGCAGTTGGCCGGGAGCTTGGGCAAGAGCTGCGAAGAGAGCCTCGGCCTCGGCGGTTGTGTCTCTGAGGATGGTGACCGGGTGATAGGCGGCGACCAGCGTGGGCGGGGCGAGCGTAAGACCGAGGCGGGCTTCGAGGGCGGGGCGGTCGAGCAGGGCGGAGCGGCGTATGTGGTCGAGCGAGGGCGCGCCGGCCGCGTGGACGCGCGAGGGTTCCTCGCCCAGTGAAATGACGCGGCGGCGGGCGGCTTCGTTGGATGTGAAGTGAATGTGCGCCAGCTTGGTGAGGGCGTTGCGGACGTGGTCGTCGATGGCGCCCTGCGAGACTTCGCCTCCTTCGATGTGGGCGATGGGAATGCGCAGGGCAAGGGCAACGGAGGCGGGAGCGAGCATTTCGTAACGGTCGGCTATGAGCAACAGAAGATCGGGCCGCCAGGCGGTGAGGGCATCGGCCAGGCCGAGGATGGCCAGACCGATGGTTTTTGCCATGCCGGTGTCGGTGTCCGAGCTGAGCAGGCACTCGATGCGGGCTTGGATGGGAAAGCCGTCGCGCTCGATCTCCGCGATCGCGCTGCCGAACTCGGGCGAGAGATGCGCGCCGAGGACAAAGACGGCCAACTCGACTTCAGGATGCGCGGCCAACTCGCGCAGAGGCCAGTATAAGTGGCAGTAGTCGGCACGGGAGGCGGTGACCACGCCGATGCGGCGCCTGACGTGGTTATTCAGTGGCGGAGGCACAGGGGCAAGTATAAATAGTATATGCGAATATCTATCTCGTTGAAAAGGCGGGTGGGGAATGCCTCCAGGGCAATCGCATTTGAAACCAGCGTGAACCAGGCTAGGGACTTCCGCAAAGCGCGCCCGTAGGAGAAGTTGATCCAGAGGGGAATGGAT
>CAZMHC010000258.1:0-1559 GCA_964565955.1 uncultured Occallatibacter sp. | reverse complement strand
GTTTGAGCCTTTCCGCTTGTTGAATTAGTGGGAGGCGTGGGTAGTTCGGCAAAGCCATGCCAGACTCTATATTGTTAATAGCAGCCCATGAAGCAGACTCTCACCCGCCTCGCGCTCACTCTTCCGGTCGTCTGGCTGGTGGTTTCGCTGGTCTTTCTGCTCATTCACCTGGTTCCCGGCGATCCCATCTTGCAAATGCTCGGCGAGGGCGCAACGCCGACCGACCTCAGCGCCTTGCGCCATCAATACGGCCTCGATCAGCCCCTCTGCAACCAGTACCTCCACTATTGGTCCGGCGTTCTCCACGGCGACCTGGGCACATCCATCCGCCTCCACGATACTGTGGCCCATCTGATCGCCGCCCGCTACCCCTATACGCTGGCTCTGACCTTGACCGCATTGGCGCTGGCGCTGGCTTTGGCCCTGCCCGCCGGTATGCTGGCCGCCGTGCGCCGCGGACGCTTTCTCGATCAGGCGCTCTCGGTCATTAGCCTCTTTGGCCTCTCCGTTCCCGGTCTGGCACTGGGTCCGGTGCTGATTTTGGTCTTCTCCATCCGGCTCGGCTGGCTCCCGGTCTCCGGCGCCAACGCCGGCAGTGGACCGTCGCTCGACTGGCAGTATCTTGTGCTTCCATCCATCGCCATGGGCGCATCGCTGGCCGCCATTCTCACTCGCATGGTACGCACCGCCATGCTCGAAGAGATGGGCCAGGACTACATTCGCACCGCCCGGGCCAAGGGCCTCACGGAGTTAGCCGTCGTCTGTCGCCACGCCCTGCCCAACGCGCTGGTTCCCATCGTCACCGTGGTAGGCTTGCAATTCGGCGCATTGCTCGCCGGGGCCATCGTTACTGAAACCATCTTCAGTTGGCCAGGCCTCGGCCGCCTGGTGGTCAGCGCCATCTCCAACCGAGATTACGCCCTGGTGCAAGGCTGCCTGCTCTCCATCGGCCTCACGTATGTCCTTGTCAATCTGCTCACCGACGTTGTCTACCGCTGGGTGAATCCAAGAATGCGCGGATGAAAATGCGCGGGCGAACATCTTCCGGAGGGTCGAAATTGGAGTGGAGTTGGCGATACGGGGATTTTCAGGTTCAACAGAACCGCGATTTAATATTTCTGCGGTCGTCAATGAAACTGAAAGATTGAGGTGGCAATTTGCCCGATACCATTGATTGGCCCAATCGGACCCAGCCCAGGCGGCCGCGCCCCCGCTGTTGCCGGCGTCACGAATCTATGCCCGACAGGCTCCTGGAAGCAGTTCTCCCCGCCCCCGCCAACTCTTCCGCCGACAAGAACCGCCCGTAATTGAAGTAAGCCGCGCAAGCTCCCTCGCTGGAAACCATGGTCGCCCCCAGCGGATGGCGCGGCGTGCATTCCTTGCCGAAGGCCGCGCACTCGGCCGGCTTGATGGCTCCGCGCAGCACGTCGCCCGCCCTGCACAACGGCGACTCCTGGGTATGAATGCCGGTGATCTGGAAGCGCTCCTCGGCGTCGAACTCGCAGTAAGCCGCGCTCAGCCGCCAGCCGCTCCTTGGAATCACGCCGATCCCCCGCCAC
>CAZMHC010000257.1:0-1561 GCA_964565955.1 uncultured Occallatibacter sp. | reverse complement strand
CAGTCCGTGGTGAAACCCCCGAATTTCGCAGGCGGCAAGTTTGAGCCGGACCATGGCCGCCTGATCGCGGATTTCGCACCGGACTCGACACGCGCGGAAATCGGACTCTCTGCATCGCGCGGTAGGCCCGCAACAGGCACAAGAACACAAAAACAAGCCGGGGAGTGTGATTTCTCCACTCCCGCGGTGTCCCAGCGCCAACTAACTTCCGCAGAATCAGGCTCAGGTTGAACGCCCCAACGTGAATCAACTGCCGCTTCAGAATGTTCGAGTGCTGGCGCAGATGCGTCCGGCGCATGCCCCCGGTGTCGTAGCAGTGCGCGAAGCTTCTTTCGATCAGTTCCCCGCGCTGGCGCGATAGTTGCTTCCCTTTGGCGCGCCGAACCCGCTGGCGGTTCTCGTAGACCGCTTGCTGCTGTCCTTCCTTACCCGCCCAATGCCGCTGCCCCTGCTGTTGCCTCTCGGGAATGTAGGTGCGGACGCCGGCGGCCTTGGTCTCTTCCAATACCGGGCCGCTGTGGTATCCCTTGTCGGCCACCACCTCTTCGACGCCCCCCAGGTTTACCTTCGGCGCCTCGGCGGGCGCTGTCTCGGCTTCCCGCTCGATCAACTGCGCGACCGTCTCCCCCGCCTCCGCCAGCGTCTCTTTCACCGTCGTGGTATCGCCCAGGTGCGCTTCCTGCAGCGTCACCGCCACCACCGCTCCCGTCTCCATGTCCACCGCGTGCTCGGCCTTGTGGGCCAGGTGCGTCCGTCCATCCTTCATCTTGGTGATGCGAGCGTCGCGGTCGTGCGGATTCACCCAGTCCCGGTTGCTCGTCTTCTTCTTGCGCTTCCGGTCCACCCGCCCCAGATCTTCCCGCGTGGGAGTCTCGATCCCGGATTCCTTGGCCAGCCCCGTCAGAAACTCGTCGTAGCTCTCGCCGTTGTCCCGCCGCACAATCGAGCGCAGCGCGGCATTGGCTTCCAGGGTGGTGGCGTCAATGCCGATCTGCTTCCCCTTCAACAGGCCGCGATCCGCCAGTAGACCCAGCACCCAGAAGAACACCTTCCGGTGCGTATCGACGTCGATCAGCCGCCGCGTCCGAGAGATCGTCGAGTGATCCGGCGCCTTCTCATCCAGCCCGATTCCCAGAAAGCGCCGCAGCCCCAACGAGTCCGCCGCCCGCCAAGCGATGCCGCGTTCCGAGTCCATCCCCTCGAAATAGCCCAACAGCAGCAGGCGGAAGTAGATCCCCGGTGCCAACGAAGGCCGGCCATTGTGGGAGGCGTAGAACTTCGCGCACGCTTTCTCGGCGAACTCATCGAACTTCTCGCCTTCGAGGAGTTCACTGAGGCGCTGGTAGAACGGATGCGCGGGACCTTGCGGCAATTCGTTGTGGCTGATCCAGAGGTCTTCCTGCCGCTGGCGGTGTTGGCGGGTGCCCATCGACATAATCGGAGTTCCAGGTTTTGTGTGGGGAGAAGTTCAATTATACCGTGGGAGGCCGACCAGTGTAAAGTACTTTGTAAAGGAAACCTTCAATTCGCGACGGTCGTACTTTTACCACAGGCTGCTAAG
>CAZMHC010000256.1:0-1564 GCA_964565955.1 uncultured Occallatibacter sp. | reverse complement strand
TGATGCTATGAAAGCGCTGCGGCGGGGTTTTGCATACACTGCAAGCAAAACCCAGAAAGGAGCCTGCAGCAATATGGAACAGTTTATCGGATGCGATGCACACAAACAGTTTTCCGTGTTTGTGGCCGTTAATGAGAAAGGACATGTGGGTGAAGTCGCGCGCGTACCGCACGAGAGGCGGCTCTACCGCGAGTTTCTGACGCGACTCCCACCACACTCGACGATCGCGGTGGAGGCCAGCGAGCAGTACAGTTGGCTAGTGGACGAGATGGAGCAGTCCGGCCATTACCCGAAACTGGCCAATCCTCTGGAGGCCAAGCGGCGCATGGGCCTAACCATGAAAACTGACAAGCTGGACGCCAAGGGGCTAGCGATTCTGCTACGCAATGGCACCCTTCCGGAAGTATGGATTCCGCCGAGTGAACTCCGGGATCAGCGCGAGCTACTGCGCCTGCGCATCTTCCTGGTGCACCTGAAGACACGAGTCAAGAATAGGATCCACGGCACGCTGGCGCGCCACAACGTGATCATCCCTGGCGCGGATCTGTTCGGCGCTGAAGCTCGCTTGCAACTCGGCGCGCGTCTGCCGGAACTGCCGGTGCATAGCCGGGAAGCCATCGAGCAGGAACTGGCGACGCTGGATTTCTTGGAAGGCGAGATCAAATCTGCCGAGCAGCGGTTGGAAGCGATTATGAAGGTGAGCGCGGAGGCGGATCTGCTCAAGACACTGCCCTGCGTGGGTACGATTCTCAGCATGGTTTTGATGCTGGAGATCGGCAGAGTCGATCGATTTCCTACGGCTGCACACCTGGCCAGCTATGCGGGTTTGGTTCCCCGCGTGCGTGCCAGTGGTGGTCGTACTCGCATGGGGCAGGTTTGCAAAAACGTGAACCGGAATCTGAAGTGGGCGTTTGTCGAAATCGGCAACCTAGTGGTCATCAATCAGCGCCGGTTGGCGGGTACCCACGTGGTTCGGCTGTATCAACGGATCAAGCGTGCCAAGAATCATCAGAAGGCGGTCGTCGCGGTCGGGCGCCACCTAGCTGAGGCGGCGTGGTGGATACTCACCAAGCAAGAAGTTTATCGGGAGCCGCGAAATGTGCGGCAGGCTCTTTCGTCGACGCACGGGTAAGCGCGTTTATGGTTCTAGCCCAATGAGGCTGAATAACGATTGCGACACCCAGTCCGGTGGAACGGGCTCATGCAGGAGTTGAGGGCGGAGACACGAGTCCGACGAAAGAGCAGAACATTGACGCGCGAGCGGAACGGACGAAAGAGTCAGTGGTAAAGAGGAGAGACGTTTTCTGGGGACTCTGTCCCCAGACCCCTGGGATTTACCGCTTTGATGCCAATCCCAGGCGATGATTGTGTTGCTGGGGCCCGGTTCCACACCGAACCCCAGCCTGGTCTTGGCCCCGGAGTCGGCGCTCAGGTTGCCTCCCGGCAGAGCCTTGTCCTCCGCTCCGTCCGCTTGAAGTGTACCCGGAAGGGCTGTTTTTACGCAATGGTTGACCGAAAAAAAGCTTGACGCGGGCAGCGCTTTCAGACACGAACCATAACGGGC
>CAZMHC010000255.1:0-1590 GCA_964565955.1 uncultured Occallatibacter sp. | reverse complement strand
CGAACAACTGGACACGGTCCATCACACGCAACTGGAAGATCTCTTCGATTTACCAAGTGCAGTCGGGGATGCCGTTCACGATATCGGTCTTCGGCGACACTGCGAACACGGGCACGCTGGTGGGCGAGAACGCGATCCGAGCGAATTACACCGGGCAGTCGGTTTTCGGCGCGGGCACAGGGAACACGGCGGCGTGGTTCAATCCGGATGCGTTCGCCACTCCCGCCGCATACACGTTCGGCAACCTAGGGCGCAACACCGTGTACGGGCCCGGCATGCAGACCGTGGACGTCGCACTGGTGCGTTCCTTCGCGATCACCGAGCGGGTGCATACGGAGCTTCGCGGAGAGGCGTTCAACGCGCTGAACCACTCGAACTGGGGCACACCCAATCGTTTCGTGAACACGCCCCAATTCGGCACCATCACCGAAGCCACCACGCCGGGCCGCGAATTCCAGTTGAGCGCCCGGCTTTCGTTTTGAGCGCCGGTCAACGCTCGCGTGGTTTCGCCTTATACTGCCTTACCGCCGCGCTGCGTTTTGACAGCAATCGTGAGTGATCCTAAGGGTGCCCGAAGAGTGCCCGAGACGGTGGTCTGCCGGGGATGCCATCACAGGCTGAGCCTGCGCCAAGGGACTGCTCCGCAGAAGCTGAGTTCTCGTCAGCCTTCGGTTCAGGCGCTGTCAGTCCCGGAGTGGCCGCTGCCCACTAATCCTTCTTCGGCGTGATATCCGTGACCGGAAGATCCCAGTGCGCCGACAGGATTTCGAATCGCCGGAGTTCCTCGCGCTTGTAGGTCTCCTGGTCCGGCCAGAGTTGCTTGATCAGGCGATCTTCGTCCGGATTAGCGGTCGTCGCGAAGGTCGAGTTCTTATAGCGGATCGTGACGCGATAATCCCAGCGCGCATCCTCGGTCATGTGATTGGACGGCGTCTCGATTTTCACCGATAGTATGCGGCCGCTCTCGGCGATCTTCTGCAGCAATGGATAGTGGTTCTTTAGGAAGAGTTGCAGGAACTCCTGCTGATGGCCCCACGGCGTCTTGTAATAGTACTCCACAGTGTAGGGCTGGTCAGGCGCGACCTGAGGTGGCGCGCCCTGGCCAAGCATCGGCCGCGCAACGGCGCAAAGCAGCAACGTAAACAGTATGTTCTTCATCGATCCTCCATGTGTAATGTCATCTGGGGTCTGCCTTGGATATACGGTCAGGATACAACGCCGGCGGTCGCAGGACAGACGCGCGGCTCACCCAGTCGTTCGCCGCGTGCGATTGCCCCACGTTCGGATTGGAAATCCAGTCGGGCCGGCTGGAATAGATGCCGCCGATTTCGGCCGGGCCGCGCCGCTTGGGTGCCGGGACATCGCGTCCGGCGTGCCGGGAAGAGCGACCAAAAAGGGCAACTTGTAATGATGGCATAAATGTCTACTGTTGGAGTATAGCTTATATCCGGCAGGTGCCGTCGGTCTGTTGCACGGATCATGAACCTGCTCAGCCTGCCGTTAGCTGTCTGTGATTCGAGTTTTGTTCCGAAAAACCCTTTACACTATCGAGATACTAGGATATAATCGGGTCTCAAGATCGGAAATGCA
>CAZMHC010000254.1:0-1590 GCA_964565955.1 uncultured Occallatibacter sp. | reverse complement strand
GGACTGGCGGAGGATCTCGACGTGGATGGTGGATGGCATTGCGGGTGTTCCTCAATGAAATTCTTATCTGTGAAGCAGTTGCTATTTAGGACTTGGGGGCTCGTCTTTGCAAGGAAAGGATCGCGAGAATGCGTCCATCACAAATCCTGCGGCTGCTTGATCCAAGTCTTTGGGGTAAGCATCTAGAAACTTGTTAACGATGGTTACTAATTGGCCAAAATTTACAAACTTAATATCCAGACAAAATCTAATCTCTCTCTTGTCTGGAACATTCGCCAGCTTCAAAAAATATTGCGTTTGCGATTCTGCGCCGACAACTCCCGATATGTATCCCGCACACATGCCATAGTTGAACGCATCTGCTCGCGACGGGGTTGACGGAATGTCTTTACAAAAATACTTCAATGAATTTCCGTCGTATATTGCTGCGTATGGTGGGTCTGACTGACCTTCAGACGCAACCGAGCCGAAGATCCCAAAGATCACGATAACCAGCAACAATTGAAATAATTTATTAGTCATAGGAGTCCTAGGCCGAGGCGTCGTACTTGCGGGGGCGGGGTGGAATGAGGCTGGTGTCGACCTCCGCGTAGGAGAAGGCGGGGGCGTTGGCGGTGGCGTCGTACTTGGCCATGGTGGTTTTGAGGAACTGAGGGTCGTTGCGATCGGGGAAGTCGGGTTTGTAGTGTGCTCCGCGAGACTCGTCGCGGAGGCGCGCGCCCTGCACAATGACGCGGGCGAGGTGGAGCATGTTGTGCAACTGGCGGGCGAAGGCGAAGCTGGTGTTGGCCCACTGCGTCTTGTCGGAGAGGTTGACGTTCTTGTAGCGGTCGAGGAGTTCGACGATCTTGGCGTCGGCCTCGGCGAGTCCGGCGTTGTAGCGGATGATCGTCGCGTGCTTGGTCATGGTGTCGCCCAGCTCGCGCCAGAGCTTGAAGGGGTTTTCGGTTCCGGGGTTGGAGAGCAGGGCAGCGTTCTTCTCCTGCTGGCGCTTGAGCTCGGCGGCGTGGCCACCGTCGCCGGGCGCGGCGGCGAGGCTCTTGGTGTAGGCCAGCGCATTCGGCCCGCTGAGGAAGCCCGCGTAGATGCACGACAGCAGCGAGTTTGCGCCCAGGCGGTTGGCCCCGTGGATGGAGAAGTCAGCCTCGCCGGCGGCGAAGATGCCGGGGATGTTGGTCTGCTGGTTGAAGTCGACCCAGAGGCCACCCATGGTGTAGTGCATGCCGGGGAAGATCTTCATGGGGACGTCGCGCGGGTCGTCGCCGACGAACTTCTCGTAGATTTCGAGTATGCCTTCAAGTTTACGATTTAATGTCTCACGATCGATGTGAGTTAGATCGAGGTAAACCGTGGGCTGTCCGTCCAGGCCGAGGCCCAGTTCGTAGACGACACGATGGATGGCGCGGGTGGCGATGTCGCGCGGAACGAGGTTGCCGTACTTGGGGTACCACTCCTCCAGGAAGTAGAAGCGGTCGGGCTCTGGGATGGATCGGGCGACGCGCTTCTCGTTCTTGTCGCGGGGAACCCAGATGCGACCGCCTTCGCCGCGCGCGGATTCGGACATGAGGCGGAGCTTGTCTTCGCCGGGGA
>CAZMHC010000253.1:0-1621 GCA_964565955.1 uncultured Occallatibacter sp. | reverse complement strand
CGCTTCGCTAACCCTTCGCTCCCTTCAGGCTCATCCTTCAATTGGAAAAGACTCCACTCCTCATCTCCCGGCGGCCGTTCCAACCATGCGGAACACCGTCGCGCGATTGTTCTGGGAAATCCGCCCGTTTCGCACCTTTCATTTGACATACCGTCCCGATTCCGTGAATACTGCCAACAATGCTGAATTCAGGGAGATGCGGTATTGGGATCATGGCCATGTGTATGCGCATGGCGTGCGGACCCGTCCGCGCGGCTCTGGAGCGGCAGATGCGCTAGACGCAACCGATCTTGAAGTCAGCGGCCCGGTCCCGAAGAGGATTCGGGCCGCTTCGTTTTGCGGGAAAAGCCCGGACCCAGGTCCTTCGACTCCGTTTGCCGCAAAAAGCGCGTCGAACTCCGCTCAGAATGACAGAGTTGTCGAGTAACTGAAACAGCAGCAGCGAAATTGATGGAACGACCTCGCCGCAAGCGGCGGGGAATCAGCCCCAGAGAGATTGAATAACCAGAAGGAGCGCAGAATGTCCGAAGCGAAGCAACGCCTTGCCACCCTTGCCGTCCATGCCGGCCAGACGCCCGATCCGGCGACCGGATCGCGCGCCGTGCCCATCTACCAGACCACCTCGTATTTGTTCAACGATGCGGACCACGCCGGTCGGCTCTTCGCGCTGAAGGAGTTCGGCAATATCTATACGCGCATCATGAACCCCACCACGGACGTGCTGGAGAAGCGGGTGGCGGCGCTGGAGGGCGGCGCGGCGGGTTTGGCCGTGGCCTCGGGGCAGGCGGCGGAGACGCTGGTGGCCACCACGCTGGCGGCGGCGGGCGACGAAATCGTCTCCACCACATCGCTCTACGGCGGCACTTACAATCTCTTCCATTACACGCTGCCCCGGCTGGGGATCGCGGTGCGGTTCGTGGACGCGGACGACTTCGACGGGCTGCGCGCGGCGATCAACGACAAGACGCGGGCGGTTTACACGGAGACGCTGGGCAATCCCAAGCTGGATGTGGTGGACATCGAGAAGCTGGCGGCGATCGCGCACGAGCGCAAGCTGCCGCTGGTCATCGACAATACCTCGGTCTCGCCGGCGCTGGCGCGGCCCATCGAGTGGGGCGCGGACATTGTGGTGAACTCGGCGACCAAGTTTCTGGGCGGGCACGGCAACTCTATCGGCGGAGTGATCGTGGATGCGGGCAAATTCGACTGGGCGGCTTCGGGACGCTTCAAGGATTTCACCGCGCCGGACCCGTCGTATCACGGACTCGTCTACACCGAGGCCTTCGGGCCGCTGGCGTTCATTTTGAAGGCGCGGGTGCAGGGGCTGCGCGACACCGGCGCGGCGCTGTCGCCCTTCAATGCGTTCCTGCTGCTGCAAGGGATCGAGACGCTGCATCTGCGGCTGGAGCGCCACTCCGAGAACGCGCTGGCGGTCGCCAAGCATCTGGAGAAGCATCCGGGCGTGGAATGGGTCAACTATCCCGGCCTTGAATCCAGCACTTATTTTGCGCGGGCGCGGAAATATCTGCCCGAGGGCAAGGGCGCGCTGGTCACCTTTGGGATTAAGGGCGGCTACGAGGCGGGCAAGACGGCGCTCAACTCGCTGAAGCTCTTCTCGCTG
>CAZMHC010000252.1:0-1624 GCA_964565955.1 uncultured Occallatibacter sp. | reverse complement strand
AGAAAGAAGAGATTGGCGATGCCCACGCCGTAGATGGTGGCGACGAAGGCGACGGCGATGCCGCGGCCTACCTCCTGGATGTTGTCGAGGTGTTGCATGACCTGAATGAGACCGAGGACGGCGCCGAGGATGCCGATGGTGGGAGAGAATCCGCCGGCCGACTCGAAGACGGCGGGGAGTCGTTCGTCGCTATCGGCGGCGCAATCGAGGCTGACGCGCATGATCTTGCGCAGTTCGGCGGGTTCGGTTCCGTCGACGGCGAGCATGATGGCTTGTTTGAGAAAAGGGTCTTCGATGGTTTGCAGATCGCTGTCGAGCGAGACGACGCCGTTGCGGCGGGCTTTGTTGGCAAAGGCGACGAGGAGGCGGATGAGTTGATTGTTGTCGCGCCGGGGGGCGGTAAAGACGTGGGCGAGGCCGGCGAAGGCGGCGAAGACGGTGCCCATGGGGAACTGCAACAGGACCGCGCCCATGGTTCCGCCGAAGACGATCAGGGCGGCGGTGGGTTGCAGAATCTGGCCGAGGTTGCCGCCCTCGATGAGCAACCCGGCGACCACGCCGCCGATGGCCAGCAAGACTCCAACAACGCTCGATTTATCCATGGACAACTCCTGATCGTTCCTTACTGCGAGAGCGGGTTACGGCCGAGAGCGGAGTTGGACGCGGACTGTCGCTCCGGCAATGGCGCGCGGGACTCATCCCTCAGAAGCCGCGCGCCAGGTCTCGTCGCGTCGGCGGCGCGGAGGACTGTCCGGTAACGTCGAGGCTGGTGAGCCCGGAGACACGGGGCAGCTCGGCGCCGTTGGAAAGCCGCTTGGCCACCAAACTGAGCAGACGCGCGCGGTAGGCGACGACCCGCTCGACAACTTCCTCGCAAGGCTCGCGCACGATCATCTTTTCTCCGTTGATGAGGGTGAGCATGGTGTCCGGCGAAGACTCGGCGGTCTTGATCAGATCGCTGTTGAGCACCATCTGGGTTCCATTGAGACGGGTGAGTTCGATCATCGCCTGAAAACTCCTTCGCAGCGATTATCGGCAGAGGCGGGGAAAGAAACAGGGAACGGCGAACAGTGGCCAGTCCACGGGAAAAGGGGTCAGGGACAAGGAGAGAGGCTGAGCGCGGTGGTCGCGTAGAGCTTCACGGCGGCGAAAAGAGGCTGCACTGTCCTCATGCGATACACATTGCACTGGTTTGTAAAGTCGCCACCCCCAGGGCCGAAGAAGGGGCAGGATGCGACGGCTCCACCTGGCGACAGCAACCCACACATACACAAAAAGTGGGAGCGCACCGGGGACGCGCTGTAAATCAACGCATCCCACAAGGAGTAACCCATGTCCCTGGGTGTCTTGAATAACATCAATGCGGTGTATGCAGAGAACAACCTGAACAACACCAACAATAGCCTGTCCACCGTGTTGCAGCAGTTGTCTTCGGGATCGAAGATCAACTCCGGCGCGGACGACGCGGCTGGCCTTTCGCTGGTCAACGGCCTGGAAGCCAATCAGCAAGCTCTCACCCAATCCAAGACCAACGCGACGGAAGGCGTGGGCCTTCTCCAAGTCGCCGATGGCGCTCTCTCGCAAGTGACAAGCCTGCTCAACCGGGCCGTGACGCTGGCTACCG
>CAZMHC010000251.1:0-1635 GCA_964565955.1 uncultured Occallatibacter sp. | reverse complement strand
GAGGAGTGGTCCGGCGTCTCTTCGTCGAGCGGAATGCCGCAGAAACGCCGGAACGACAGCCGGTCGCGCACCGCTTCCTCCGCGCCGGGGTCCGACAGGCCGTACCATTGCTGGAGAAGAACAATCTTGAACATGGCGAGCGGCGGATAGGCCGGCGCTCCGTCGTCCGAACTGTGCAGCGGCCGAAGCAAGACGTCGAAGGCGCTCCACTCGAACGTCTTGGCGATCTCTTCCAAAAACCCTCCGCCGCGAGAATAGGTCTTCACAAAGGCGTCGGCGAGCGAAGGTTGGCCGAAGTTACGGCGCGACATCGGCGACTCGCGTCCTCGGAATGACCCAGAAAATCAGGCGTCAGCCGGTTTTGCAAAGGGCTCCGCAGAAGAGAGCCAGGCCTCTCCTGCGTGCGGCGACGGAGAGCCATTTCCACCAAAGGGGCCGCAAGCTCCACGCGGGGGCTTGCGGCGTTTATTCCTGATCAATTCCTGCTCCGGCGCGCTGCGACGTTTTCTCTCAGGCGGCGATCGGGTTCCATTTCATCGACAATGGACAGCGCTATGAGCGATGTCGTACGCTGCGCCGCCTTCGGTGTCCGGCGACTTCGCCGATGTCCTGTCGGCAAGGGCATGAATTCCGTGGGCCTTGCGCGAAAGAACCAAACCGGCCGGACCGCAGTGGTCAGGGATCGGGAGGGATAATGTCCGATGACGTTCGCCGCATGTCGGACGAAGGCGAAGCAAAAGTTCAAGACCGCTTCGAATTCCTCGCGACGCCGCGAACGCAATTTGGAGCCAGACTCGACGCGTTGACGCGGGCTCGCCGAACTTGGCAGACGCATCGGCGCGAGAAAATCGACGCTGGCGATTTTCGGGAGGGCAGGCGGCTGAATGCAGACGTTTGAGTTCCAGCGGGCGTTTGCGTTGCTTCGCGAGCGGCGCTACCTCATCTTGGCCTGCATCGTCGTGCTCCTGTGCGCCGCGGGAGTGTGGCGGGCGTTCTTTCGCCAAGCCAACGATTCTGTCACTGCAAGCGTCGGCGAAGAGGAGTGTTCGACCGGCGCCGGAGGACTGAGCACCGGCTATGCCAAAACGATCGTGCTCTGCACGACGGAATCGCCCAAATGCAAACCGGACCAGACGAGCGTGTTCCGAGCTCAGCCGCCAGGAGATTGGAACAACGAGGCGATGCTTGTTTCGGACATTCCCGAAGGCTACGTGATCACCGGCGGAGACCTGATCGATCCGTCCGTATACAATATCAGGAGCCGGGGGTTCGACCACGTCGCCATAACCAACTACGCCAATTCAAGCGACTATTGCACGCAGCATTATTGGTACTACTTGCGCGCTAACTGGATTTCTTCCGATCCCTCGGATCGAGTGACCATCACAGCATGCATATATTATGGCAAGTGGCAGGGAACCCAGCCGGCCGAAGCTTGCGCGCAGCCGACCAGCAGCCCCAGCCAGTAGGCCAAGGCTTGTCGCGGACTCACACCATAGGCCTCAGCGACTGACACTTTGGGCGGATTGAACGGGATAGGGGGATGCCTCGCGGCGCCGCCCCTCCCGCACCACCTGGCAGCCATTGCCCGAAGTGTCAGGGCGTGGCGCGGGCGCAATGGCTTGCCGCACGCCA
>CAZMHC010000250.1:0-1687 GCA_964565955.1 uncultured Occallatibacter sp. | reverse complement strand
GCTACGGTCTGCGCGACCGCGAGACTGCGCGCATGCGCCTCCAGTCGTTCGACGCTGAACAATTCCTCGCGGATCGGCGCGTCGCTGTCCCAAGGCGACGCTCTTCGGGCTAGGCGAGGGAAACGGGGTGACAGGAATGCGGATTTGGCGTTCAAATCCATACTGAACAATCTAGACCTCCTGCGCGAATTTCCCCGCGCCATCGCAATCGCGGACGCTCCCTTCTCACGTCGACGTCGTGCGCGCCGCCGCCGCCGGGGCAGCCACAGCAAAATGGCGCCGTTGGGCGCGTCGAATGAGCGCCGCTCAACAGCGCCGCACGTGGCGACTCGCTTTCGATAGGCCGCACCCGCGATTAGCGGCTCGCCGTCGCGAGGATGTCCCGAGGGTGAGACTCCCCCGTTAATGTCGCGCGCGTGTCTGAAACCAAAGTTGAGATGTTATAGCGAGCCGCAAGTCATCGACGCGAGACTCGGAAACTACTCAGGTCCGCAGGATGTTCATGTTGGGCATCTGGTCGCGATCGCGTCGCGTTCGCCTGGCGGGCGAACTGCAACCGTCCCTTCGCCAAACACGAAGCGGACAGCTCGATTCCGTCACATGCGGAACATCTGTCGCGCTGCCTGGTCTGCGTATTTTCCGAGTCTGTGCCTACCGGAAGGCAGTGGCTAAAGCTCGCCTGCAGATGATCTCGAGTTGGTTTGCAATCCCGCGGTCTTGGCGCCGTCGCAAGCCGCTGCCAAAATGAGGCGACATTTCATGACCAAGGTTCTCGTTCTCTATTATTCGTCCTATGGCCACATCGAAGCGCTCGCCGCAGCGATCGCCGAAGGCGCCCGCGAAGCCGGCGCGACCGTGGATATCAAACGCGTTCCCGAACTCCTAAGCGATGAGAGGGCAAAACTCGCTCATTACAAGCTGCAACAGAAAGCTCCGATCGCAACCATTGCGGATCTTGGCGCCTATGACGCGATTGCGATTGGAACGGGCACTCGTTTTGGCCGAATGTCGTCACAAATGGCCGCCTTCCTGGACTCTGCCGGCGGCCTGTGGGCAAAGGGCGCGCTGAACGGCAAGGTTGGCGGGGCTTTCGCTGCTACTGGCACGCAGCACGGCGGACAGGAAATGACCCTGTTCTCGATCATCGCTAATCTGATGCACTTTGGCATGGTGATTGTCGGGCTCGACTACGGCTTCGCCGGGCAATCGACCATGGCGGAAGTGTCAGGCGGCAGCCCCTACGGCGCAACCACCATCGCCGGTGGGGATGGCTCCCGTCAGCCGTCTGAAAACGAATTGGCTGGGGCGCGATACCAAGGCAAGAGGATCGCCGAAACTGCGAAGAAACTCGGGTCGCGCAGCCCGGCTCGAGAAGACAGTCTCGTTCACGCGATGTAACCAGCCGATTTCGAGGTGATCCGGGCGTTCTTGCGACGCCGGTTGTTGGCTGCCGGCGATCGCAGTCGAGCTCTTAGCGTGCCGCATCATCTCGACGTGACGCTCAGCGCGGGATCCCCGCGCCGATCGGCATCATAAATCGTCGATCCTAAGTGGGAACGAGAGGGTCAATGTTGGCGCCGAATTGCGCTGAGACTCCCCGACTGGCTGGCGGCTTCGCCGGCTGCGAGTTCTATGACTTCGGCCGTGATTTCCTCCTGCCGGACGAGGCGCTGGCGCGCCCGCAGCC
>CAZMHC010000249.1:0-1691 GCA_964565955.1 uncultured Occallatibacter sp. | reverse complement strand
GCGGTCTTATAACGGGTGGGCGTGCGGCCCTGCTTCACAAGCTGATGGAACGTAGGCACTCGAACTCCTTATACTCAGGCCGAAAGGCCTCTACAGCACTCAAAACCCTTGCGGGCGGTAAGGGAGGGAGCCGTCTTTCGCGCGCCTGTCATATTCCGTGCGCTGTACACACGAAAAGGTGAGGACACTGACGTGCCTCGCGCGAAGATTGTCCCTTGCTTCCCGTCTGGAACACTCAAACTCAGACGAACAACAGTCGACGGTGGCCGAGCGTCCCTTGCTTCCCCTGTTGTGCAAACCAGAACTACTGGAAGTTGGAGTTGGCTCCGTTTCGCTGTTCCGTCCCGCATAGCCCGTCCTTGGACCCCAGCCCAAAATCTGGGACCGGCCGGGAGGAGGGTGTCGCAGGTACGATTGCGAGGTACCGCAGCTTAACTGGTCTGGCGCCTCTACCTATGCCCAAACCCTGCGGAGGAACTGCTGTTTCCAGTGTACCGCAACCGGCCAAAGCCCGCCCGGCACACCAGCCGCTCCCGCACAACCTGCACGGCAACGGGTTCCCGATTCACGCGGAACCTACTAACCATACCAAGCCCGCAGCGCGGGGTCAAGTTTTCCGCGGTGAATTTCGCGCCAATGGATGCCTTTCAGCGCGTGCTAGCCTTTCTGCATGTCCCTCGCAATCGCGCGATCCCCCAAAACCGCGATCCGTCGCCTCCTCGCCGCCGCCCTGCTGCTCTCCCTCCCCCTGGCGGCCATCTCCCAGAGCGCGACCAATAAAGCCGAAGACGCCCGCATCGCCTCCCTCCTCGAAGACCTCGCCCGCGTTCGTACCCCGACCTCCGTCGATATCTCCCCCGACGGCGCCACCATTGCCTACGCCTTCAACGGCGCTAACGGCTCCGAGCTCCATCTGACACCCATCTCATCCTCTAACACCGCCGACCGCATCCTCTCCCCCGACACCATTCGCAATCTCACCAACACCACCCCCGGGACTTGTGCTTCCTCCCACCCCGCCTGGTCGCCAGACGGCAGGCAACTCGCCTTCCTCTCCGGCTGCTCCAACACTAACGGCAACTGGCAATCGGAATCCCAGGACAACATCTTCGTCTGGACGCCGGCCACCGACGACCTCAAGCAGGTCAGCCATCTCCACGGCGCGATCAGCGACCTGCAATGGTCGCCCGACGGCAAGTCCATCGCCTTCCTCTTCGTCGAAAACGCCACCCGCCACGCCGGCGCACTCGACGCCATGAAGCCCTGGAACGGCGTCTACGGCGAAGATGGCGTCGAGGTCCAGAGGGTCGCGGCGGTGGACGTCTGGAACGCCTTTGACGGCTGGCTCTCCGCCGACCCGAAGCTTCACGTGTACGAATTCAGTTGGTCGCCAGATTCGAAGCGGATCACCTACGTTGCCGCCCCGCCACCTGGCGAGAACAATTGGTGGGTCGCACGACTTTATGTGCAAACCACCGGCACCATTGGCCCCTGCGGGGTCCCACCTATAGACAAGAGCGCTGTTACCGGCTGCGCCGGAATAGGCGCTCCTAACGGTGTACCGGAGTCCTTTTTCGATCCCGCAACCACCCCCGGTCCCCTCCACGGCCTGCAAATCGCCGTCCCCCGCTTCTCTCCCGACGGCAAACAGATCGCCTTCATCGGCGGCCTCATGTCCGACCAAGGCTCAA
>CAZMHC010000248.1:0-1705 GCA_964565955.1 uncultured Occallatibacter sp. | reverse complement strand
CGATGATGCGGATGTACGCCGGCTGGCGAAAGAGGATGTAGGCGCGGACGTCCTTATACTCGGTAATCTTGCTCTTCTCCGCACTGCCCAGCGCCGGCACCATATCGACGGTGGCGGTGAAATCGTTCACCGCCCGGTATTCGCGGGAGATCGCTTCGATCAGCGCCGCCCGATCCGCCACCAGCAGCGGCTGTGCGACGTTGGAGCCCTTGCGCACGATCAGTCTGCGGCGCGCCAGGCAAGACGAAAACAACATCGAGCAGGAGCACACCAGGATCAACGCAGCCATGTGGCGCCGAAAACACATCTTCTCATTGTAGGCAACCTCGAAAGCGTCCTGTCAAACCACGGCGGCGCGCCGGCATGTTATAGTAAAACGAGTTGCCTGTGGGCCTGTGGCGCAGTTGGGAGCGCGCTTCCATGGCATGGAAGAGGTCGTGAGTTCGAATCTCACCAGGTCCACCAAAAAGTTTCCTACATCGTCGACGAGATCGATCGAAACCATGTCTTCGATCACGGCGGGCTGAGCGACATTGTTGAAAACGCTTCCAGCCAGGTGAAGACAATCTCGACTCTGGTCGATCCCGGCCAGGATGGCAAAACGGAAATTCTGGCTAAACAGATGTCAAAGAACCGACTTGCCACGAACAACGCTCAGCAGTCATGGTGCGTTGTTTTGGATCCGATGGGTTCAGGAGCACTTACCAAGAGACGTCGCTCTGCGACCTATTGCGTGCTTGCCGCCCTTGCCCTGTCAAGTGCTGCGCGCGCAGAGGTCCCTTTTACGTGTTCCCCCGCGAATCATGCAACCCGTATCAATCCCGACACGCATCTGGTCCTGACCTTCTCCAGCCCTCCCACTCTTGGCAAGTCTGGCCAGATTCGCATCTACGATGCAGCCGGCCACCATCTGGTTGACACACTCGACCTCAGTATCCCTGCCGGTCCGGACCCCGCCCGGCGCCTCGCCGCCCCGCCCGCAGGGGCGACTGTTCTGGACCCAGCCGTCCCCACCTCGCCTACCACTACAACGCCGGCCGTGAGAACGACGCCCGCTGATCTGCACAACTACCAGCTCACCACCATCGGCGGTTTGGCTGACTTTCACTTCTACCCTGTCATCGTCCATGGCAACGTGGCCACGATTTACCCCCACAATCATGTCCTGCGGTACAACCACAAATACATCGTGCGGATCGATTCGGGCATTTTCACTCCTGCCACTGGGGTCTTCGCTGGCTTCACTACGGACCATGCCTGGCGTTTCACCACCAAGCAGGCTCCTCCGCGCGCCAATACAACTCGCGTCGTCGTTGCAGACGATGGCAGCGGCGATTTCAACACGGTCCAGGGCGCCGTCGACTTCGTTCCCGACAATCCGCCCAACCGGGTGACGGTCTTCATCAAGAATGGCACCTACGAGGAGATCGTCTTCTTCCGCAACAAGGCCAATCTCACCTTCCGCGGCGAGGATCGCGATAAGGTTCAGGTCGGCTACGGTAACAACAGTGGGTTCAATCCACCCCAGCCGGGGCCGAACCGTCGCTGCGCCTTCTCCGCATATGATTCAACTGGCATCGAGTTCATCAACTTCACGCTGAACAATTACTTCTTCGGCCAGGCCGAAGCCCTGCTGATCTCCGGCTCGAAAAACGTAGTCAGCCACATGAATATCAAAGGCTCTGGCGATGCGCTCAATCTGCGC
>CAZMHC010000247.1:0-1713 GCA_964565955.1 uncultured Occallatibacter sp. | reverse complement strand
CCACGACGTAGCAGACGAACAGGAAGGGAATGAGCGCGAAGGCGACGCGACGGTAGAGCGCGTCGTTCGCGCCAGCGGCGGAAGGCGAATGTGGCATCGACATGCCCCAACGAGAAAACACGCCGGCAGGCACCGGCTCTTTCGCGAGCCGTCCTATCGCAAATAGCGCAACGGCGCCGGCAACATTGGCGGAATGGTTGACGGCCGAGACCTCCGTTCGGCTGCCTACGCTTGTTTGTTCACGGGCTCCACGACAGCTGCCAGTCTGATTGAAGCGGATCGCCACCGCCAAAGATTCGTTTATGCCCGCTAGTCTCGGTCGCGAGGGTTTAAGCGCTCTACGGGATTGACGAGAAGCCGCCATCGACGTGGAGATTGACGCCGGTGATATATCCCGCGAGCGGGCTCGCAAGGAAAGCGACGGCAGCCGCGAGTTCGTTCAGTTCTCCAACCCGACCAAGCGGAACGTCGGCGAACAACGGCAGGACGCCCCGCTGGATATCCTCCCAAGGCGCGTCTTTCGCCGCGATGCCGCGTGCTGCGGCTAAGGCGCGAAAACCGTCTTCGAGCTTGGCGCTTTTGATCGTTCCGGGAGAGATGGCGTTGACCGTGACTCCCTCGGCGGCGACTGCTTTCGCCATCGAGGCGGTCATGGCGTTCATCGCCGCCTTCGCAGCGGAATAGTCTGGCCCCGTCGCTGGAGGCATCGTTGCTGCTCCGCTCGAGATGTTGATCACGCGCCCCCAACGGGCTTGCCGCATCCCGGGGAGAAGGCGTGTGCTGACGCGGACCGCAGCAAGGACATTACGGTCATATGTGGACGCCCAGCCGGCGGCCGCGGTCGCCTGCCAGTCGTTTTTGGAGCCCGAGCCGCCGGCATTGTTGACCAGAATATTGATGGCGCCGACGCGCTCTTCCGCCTCGGCGACCAACCGCGCCACCGCTTCGTCATGCGTCAGGTCGCCCAATACCGCATAGGCGCGACCTCCATTTGCGACGATGGCGTTTACGACGCGTTCGGTTTGCGCTCCGTCGCGGCCATGAACAACGACGCTCGCCCCCTCGCGCGCCAGAGCTACGGCGATTGCCTCGCCGATACCCTTGCTGCTCCCTGTCACCAGGGCCGTCTTGTCGTTCAGTTGCAGATTCATCGCTCAAAGCCCATTCTTCGCCGCTGATGACGAGCTAGGTGGATCGAGACGATGGGTGAGACAAGTACGCACTTTAAGGTGCCCATTGCGACGGCGGATCGGGACGTCTGTCTCGGTCCAGATGGCGCCGTCGCGCATGTGACCCGCGTGGTGCGAATGATCCAGGGTCGCTGGAAGCTGCCGATCCTCTTTCGCCTCTTTGCCGATCCGACCATGCGGTCGTCACAGTTGATGCGGGACATGCCCGGCATTTCACAGAAGATGCTCACGCAGCACCTGCGCGAGCTGGAGAAGGATCGTCTCGTCGAGAGAATCGACTTCGAGGAAAAGCCGCTTCGCGTTGAATACCAGTTGTCCGACGAGGGCCGGAAATTGATGCCCGTACTGTTCGAGGCGCGACGCTTTTCCGCAGGCCATCCCGCGTAACGGACGTCGCCGCACCGCGCGCCCGCGCGCGTTTTGGCGCCTAACGGCTTGATCTTCCAGAATCAGCGACTCGTTTTGTCGCCGGCATCCGGCAGGGAGCGCCGCGCCCCGGGCAGCGGTCAGCCGCCGCTCATCA
>CAZMHC010000246.1:0-1722 GCA_964565955.1 uncultured Occallatibacter sp. | reverse complement strand
ACAGAATCACCTTCTTGTCGCGGGTGTTGTGAGCCGCAATCTGCGCCGCTTCCGGGCCACTGAATCCACTGTGCGCAAGGGCTTCCTCGATCTGCTGACGCCGTGGGCTGGAGGCATCAAGATACTCCTGCGAGTATCCCTTGATCTCTGGCGCGCCGCTCTTGCCCGGCTCGATTTCGTAGCCGAGATTGCGGAGCCGGTACGTCAACTCCGATTGATACACGGCGGTTGCGTAGCTCTGCGAGGCGAAAAAGCTACGCTCCTGAAGCGCGCGCATCTGGCCGTTTTCGCGCTCGGTCATCCGCTGTTGCATGGATGAATGCGGCGTACTGATCGAGTTGCAATGCAGTCGTATCCGTGAGCCGAATCGATGCGCTGACGTAGTGGGTTTGGATGACTTCAAGCAGTGGCATATCAATCCTCCTTGGGCTGTGAAATCAAGCCGTCTTGCGACGGGCAATCGTGTGTTGTGCGGTGGCAGCAATCTCCCGCGCACGAGCCGAGCAAAGTGCGGCGGGAATCTCGAAGCGGCGACGGACTTCGAGCATCGTGATTACGTCGTCAATGGGGATGCCCTCGGCGAGCCAAAGACAGGCTGAGGCGACATCGACAGTGCGCTGGGCGTAATACACTGGGTCGGCTTTATCGGGACGGCGAACGATCAGTTCATGCGTCAGCTTCGCGGCGTCATGACCGTGGGTAAGCCGCGCGCAAACCCAGGCCCAATCGTCCTCGGAATGCGAGTGCTTGCCTGTGGGCGGTTTCCGTGCGTTCCCGCTTAGCGGCAGCACGGAAGAGCCAGCGGCATCATCAAGCCGGAAGTCAGCGGGACAATAGGTAGCATCGGCAGGGTATTCGACCGCGACACGATGTGCGGGAGAATACTTCCGGTTGTAGAAACCGGGGATGCGCAGCACCCGGTTGCAGTCGGTGCAAGCGGGATCGCCGCCGAAGGCATGGGCGATCAGCTTGAGGGTTTGTTCCTGGTGCTCGAAGTCAAAGCCCGCGACTCGCCAAAGTGCCTGATATTTGCCCGGCGAAGTCGAGAGAATGGCGGTCGGCGTAGGCACTCGATCCGACGCCCGCAGCGCAGCGAGCCGGGCGTCGCCGTCGTCATCAATATCTATATAGATGTGCCGGACGGAAGCGATGCACTCCTTGGTTCGTTTGCGGCTGCCTGGACGGAGGGGATTGGCGGAGACATAGATGTTCGCGCCAGCATCGTTTTCGTAGGCCAGCCAAGCCATATAGCGAGGCGCGAGAACTTGTTCGAGCGTGACGACGCGCTGCTGTGGCCGGGGCGCATCTTCCCTGCCTAGCAAGAGCGCAATCGTTTCGCTCGAAGCGAAACTGCGGGTAAGAAAGTTGGTGGCGACTTGATTCATATGTTGACCTCTCAAGAACGCGATTCTACGGGCCGATTAGCAGAGGGGAAGCCCGGCAAGACCGGGCTTCCGTGAAGGGCATGAACGAAGCGTCAAGCGGCCTCGTCCTCAGAGGGAATCTCCTCCTCGAAGACTTCCTCGGTGGCAGCCTTTTCGGCGCGGTCGAGTTTGAGGATGGAACTGACGCGAATGCTGTCGGTGCGCACCGGCTTCTTGGCCTTCTTGGGCGTGTACTCGGTGTGCCGAATCTCGCCTTCGACCTGCACGTGCGCGCCCTTCTTCAGCGTGGCCGCGAACTCGCCGAACTTGCCGAAGACGATGCAGCGATGCCATTCGG
>CAZMHC010000245.1:0-1744 GCA_964565955.1 uncultured Occallatibacter sp. | reverse complement strand
ACACTTTGAACTCTGGGCGCTGCGCATCTTCCTTCTTTTGGGGCTTGTCGTCGCGGATCGCGGTGTACTTGTTGCGCGGCAGTACCGGACTGCCTTCCTTCTGCCCTCCGTATGCCGTGCTGATCTGCACAAGATTGGGTTTGGCGGCAACGGCTTTCGCCACGTGCGCCGCAAGTTTTGCGTTGTAGCAGCGGGGATCGGTGCATTGGTCGCCCTGTTTGCCGAGGTTGTCGCCGAAAAGCAGTTTGTTGTGGCCGGTGCGCTTCGGGCAGTCGGCGCAACTGCCCGCCGTGGAAACAAGCTGCGCGTCGCGCTTATCGAACGGCGCGTCTTTCAGAATGAGCAGAACATTCGTCTCAATCCAGAATTGCAGATTGCGCACAGGCAGAAGAATGCGTGTAGGTGTTGCTCCCCCGCTGTTGTATGCTTCCTTGAAGCAAGCCGCGAGAGCTTGCTCCTGCTGGTCGGCGGGCAGCTTCGCCAGTAGCAGCGCATGGCCTACGCCGATTTCATTGGCGTAGAAAGCATCGACGGCGGCGGGCACAAGATCAACCAATTTCAACCTTGAAGCCACAAACGAGGGTTGCTTGCCAACCTTCGCCGAGATTTGCTCGATGCTGTACTTCGGCTCCTCCAGCGCCAAAAGCCGCGCGAAGCCTTCGGCCTCTTCCATCGGGTGAATCTCGGCGCGAATCAGGTTCTCGACAAGCTGCGCCTCCAACACTTCGGCGTCGCTCATCTGCTTGATGCGTACCGGCACGGTGACGGCTTCGGCCATCTGCGCGGCGCGATACCGCCGCGCACCGGCCACGATCTCGAAGCCGTTTTCGGTGAGTGGCCGGACAAGCAAGGGCGAAAGCACGCCCTGGCTGCGAATGCTGGCGGCGAGTTCTCGAAGACTAACATCGTCAAAAACGCGGCGGGGATTGGTCTTCGATTCGTTGAGCAGAGCGAGCGGAAGCTCGCGATATTCGGTGGCATTGATAACGGTAGTTTCCATGTTCATTGCTCCTTTCGAGCGGTTGAAGGGTGAGGGCGCGCGGAGCGGGGACACGTCGGGCGTGGGTCCGCTCCGCAGGGAGCGGACTAGCCGCGAATCGACTTGTCCGTAAAGGCTTCGAGAAAACCCTGAGCGCGAAGATTGCGGTCCCACTGCCGCGCAAAGGTTTCATGCTGCCGGTGGAGGTCGGGCACAAACACATAGTTCTCGCCGTCCCGATAGCGCGAATACTGCTCCACTCCGAGATAGTCATTCCGAAAATAAAAACTCGATAATGACAAACCGCAGAGTGGTAGCTTCGACAATTCAAAGCACATCTCCGGGTCGCGCATCAGGTCGCCGTTCTGTTCGCCATAGTGCGCGATGGAGATTGCGGGCAGTCCGGTCGGTCCCGGCTCCGGCGTGGCTTCGATGACAAGCGCCATGTAAGGCGGATTCTCAATCTTGAGGTAGAGCGTGGGCCGGTAGTCTCCGGCCCGCTCCAGAATGCGAAGGATGGTCTTCATTACGCCACCTCCGCCATTTCGTTCTGCATCTCTGTCGTTGTGACCGATGAGGCGGTCAGTTTGCCGGTCGGTTCTCCGGTGATAGCGTCGAGAATGACCGCAGAGGTCCGTTGGATAACCTCAAGGCTTTCGGCCAGAAGCGCCGCGTTTCCTGCGTACATCTGGATGTAGTCCGAAGAGGCTCGGCCCATCTCAAGGCCGATGGATTGGCCCACGATAAAAGCGACCGCCTCGGCTT
>CAZMHC010000244.1:0-1757 GCA_964565955.1 uncultured Occallatibacter sp. | reverse complement strand
GCTGCGTTCGCCTTTGGCAAGACGGGTCTGACGGTCTCGCTTCCCGATGGGCCGCGGTACTCGATGGTCGAGGGCCGTTCGGCTGCCGCGCTAGAGGATGCAGCAGCGGCGATTGGCACGGCGCTGGACCATCCCATTGGATCGAAGCCGCTGGTGGAGCTGGCGGCGGGCAAGAGCACGGCGGCCATCTCTGTCTGCGACATTACGCGGCCCGCGCCGAATAGTCAGACGCTGCCTCCGCTGCTGGAGCGGCTGCACGCCGCGGGCATTCCTGTGGACGGCATCACGATTCTGATTGCGACCGGTCTGCATCGATGCGCGACTCTCGCGGAGATCCAATCGATTGTTGGCGCGGAGATTGCGGCGCGATATCGCGTGGTCAACCACGACGCGCGCGCGATGGACGACCATCGCCGGTTGGGCTCGACTGCAAGCGGAACGCCGGTGTACATCGACCGGCGCTTCCTGGATGCCGATCTGCACATTACGCTTGGCTTCATTGAGCCGCACTGGATGCTCGGTTTCTCTGGCGGACGCAAGCTGATTGCGCCGGGCCTGGCCGCGCAGCAGACGATCCAGGTGCTGCACTCGCCGCGCTTCATGCGCGAGCCTCTGGCCAACGAGGGGTCGGTCGAAGGCAATCCGCTGCACGCCGAACTGTTGGAGGTAGTGCGCATGGCGCGGCACGACTTTCTGCTGGACGTTGCGCTGACCCAGCAGCGCGCGATCTGCGGCGTCTTTGCCGGCGAGCCGGAGCAGGCCCATGCCGCGGGAGTCGACTTTGTGCGGTCGTCCACGATAACGCGTGTGCCGCAGTTCTTCGATGCGGCCATTGTGAGTGCAGCGGGACATCCGCTCGATCTCACCTTCTACCAATCGCTCAAGGGCTTCCACTCCGCGCACCACATTGTGAAGCCGGGTGGCAGGATCCTGCTGTTGTGCGAGTGCGCTGAGGGGATTGGCTCGCCGGAGTTTGCCGCGATGCTGCGCAGCTACGCGGGGCCGCAACAGTTCTTGGATCAGATTGCGAGCGCGCCGGTGGTCATCGACCAGTGGCAGTTGGAGAAGATCGCGCTGGCCGCGCTCAGAAACGAGATGTTCCTCTATACACCGGGCGTGTTGCCGGAACAGATTGGCGCGCTGGGCGAGCGCTGCTATGGCGATGTGCGGCGGGCGGTCGCGATGTTTTTTGATGGCCTGCCCGCGGACACAAGCGTTGCGCTAATTCCAGAAGGGCCGTACGCCTTCGCCGAAGTGGCCGTATGAGCGCGGGCGGGGCGGGTCTGAAGGGGGTTGCGCGTACGCTCTTCGAGCATGCGCTGGCGGAGTGCAGTATTGAGCGGGCATTTGACCGTAAGCTGCGCGTGGTGGAGGGTGGGGCTGACACGCGCTTGTTGGTGGACGGCAGCGATGCGATTGCTCTCGACCGGATGCGGCGAGTGCGCGTTGTATCGGTGGGCAAGGCTGCGGCGGCGATGCTGAACGCGCTGCTGGAGCGGTTGCGGCTATCGGCATTGTGCGATCTGCAAGGAGTGCTGATCGCGACGGAACGACCGGCGAATCTGCCGGCGACGATCCAGTATTTTTGCGGAGGACATCCGGTGCCGAATGAGGCATCCTTTGCCGGGGCGCGCGCCGCGCTTGCGATGCTGCACGCGCTTGGGGATGCGTCGGCGGACGACGCGCTGTGCATCTTTCTGTTGAGCGGCGGGGCGTCGGCGATGATGGAGTTGCCGTTGGATGAAGCGATCTCGCTC
>CAZMHC010000243.1:0-1764 GCA_964565955.1 uncultured Occallatibacter sp. | reverse complement strand
CGATGTCTACTTTCATGTGCATCAGCTTGTCGGCGCCTTTGACGCGCTCGGCGGAGAGGACCAGGCCGACGCGTAGATCGACTTTGCTGAAATCGTCAATGGCGATTTTCGGCGACGCCGGCGCGGCGGGTGCGGCCGGCGCCGCGGTTTTACCCAGCATCACCGCTTGCTCGGCGGTGACCTTCTCTTCGAGCGCGCGCATCTGCTCGATGGCCGGCTTGGCCTCGATGCGCGGGAAGACCGGCGAGACTTCGCCGATCTCCTCGCCCGCCCATAGCTGGCCCCATTTGAGACGGTCGAACCTCACGGATTCAATTCGTGAGTAGCTTGGGCAGTCAGGATTGCCTTGAGGCCATGGATTGCGGCCTAGACCCAGCTGGCCCCAGATTTTGGGCGCCGATTCCGGCAGTACCGGATAAACCAGCGCCGTAATGATCCTGAGAGCCTCAGCGGCCGTATAGAGTGTCTCGCCGAGTTGCTTGTGAGCTTCCGCGTTGTGTTCGCGTTCCCGAGCCAGTTTCCAGGGAGCCTTTGTGACGATGTACTTGTCAACCGCTCCAATCAGTGACCAAATCGCTTCCAGCCCCTTCGAAAACTCGAAGCTACTGAAGCACTGCTCAACGGTTCGAATTGTGTCGCTGGCGAGAGCCGCGATCTGCGGGTCTGAATTCTCGGCCGGAATCTCACCCATCGTGTACTGGTGAATCATGGTCAGCGTTCTGCTGGCCAGATTCCCAAGCCCGTTCGCGAGATCCGAATTGTAGCGGCCAATCAGCGCGTCGTAGCTGAAGCTACCGTCCTGCCCGAAGACCACTTCGCGCAGCAGGAAGTAGCGCAGCGCGTCGGCGCCCATCACTTTCTGAATCGGCTCCGAGCGCACGATGTTGCCGCGCGATTTCGACATTTTGTCGTTCTCGAACAGCAGCCAGCCGTGTGCGAAGATGCGCTTCGGCAAGGGCAATCCGGCCGCCATCAGGACCGCCGGCCAGATCACGGCGTGAAACCGCACGATCTCCTTGCCGATCAAGTGCAAATCGGCCGGCCACAACTCTTCGCCATCGATGCTCTTGCCCGCGACCGCACTCATATACGTGATCAGCGCATCGAACCACACATAGAAGACGTGCGGAGCTTCGCCTTCCACGGGGATGCCCCACTTGATATTGCTGCGAGTGATCGAAAGGTCGTTCAGTCCGCCCTTGACGAACGAGATCACCTCATTGCGGCGCGTCTCCGGTTGAATGAAATCCGGCTGCGAGTCGTACAGTTCGAGCAGCTTGTCCTGGAACGCCGACAGCTTGAAGAAGAAGTTCTCCTCGGTGATCGACTCGGTGGGCCGGCCGCAATCCGGGCAGGGGTCGCCCGGCTTGGCGTCGTTCACATAGAGGTTGTCGAAGATGCAGTATTGGCCGGTGTACGAGCCTCTATACATGTAGCCGTTTTTCCGGCAGCGGTCGAACACCTCCTGCACGACGCGCGCATGCTGCGGGCTGCTGGTGCGCTGAAAATAGTCGATATCGAGGCCGAGCATCTTCCATTGCCGCTCGAACTCGGCCGCGATCACATCGCAGAATTCCAACGGCGTTTTGCCGGCGCGCTCGGCCGCGCGCTCCACGTTTACGCCGTGCTCGTCGCTGCCGGTGGTGATCACAGCGTGGTAGCCCTGCATGCGCTTGAAGCGCTTCAGCAGGTCGGCCACCATGGTGGTATACGCGTGGCCGATGTGCGGCGCGGCGTTGACATAATAAATCGGGGTGGTGAGAT
>CAZMHC010000242.1:0-1766 GCA_964565955.1 uncultured Occallatibacter sp. | reverse complement strand
TTGTGTTGGAATCAGCTCCCCTCTTCAGGCTCATCTTGTATTGGAAAAGAGTGCGTCTTGACACGGCCCGGTCCGCGCGTATCTTATCTACAAGGCGCTCTTTTTGGAATTCGGCTGAAATCCGCGCGAAGGGTCAGCGCGGTTTTCGGGTCCGGCATCCAGAGGAGGGCCATGTCGAACAGGAAGCAGACGGTAGTTGGGTTTCAGGTTTGGATGCGAGCGCGGGACTGAATCGGTCCCCGATCCGCGGCAGCCGGACCTTCCTTCCAGAGCCTGTGCCGGGCGATTTATACGGCCTGGGCCAAGCCAAGTCCATTCCCGGAGACTATGATTGCAGAGGCGCCCGGTTCAAATGCCGGTACGCCTGTGCCCTGAACGGCGGCGCAGGATCGCGGCCGGGGGCCAGCAAAGGATGAGTGTGGCGACGAGCATTGCATGGTTGGCGGTTGGACCTGGCGGGGCAGGCGGAGGCATCGTCGGGATGCTGCCCGTGCTGCTGATCGTTCCGTTCGTGTATTTTTTCATGATTCGCCCCCAGCAGAAGCGCCAGAAGCAGTGGCAGGAGATGCTGGCCTCCATCAAGGCCGGCGACCGGGTGACGACCGCGGGCGGCATTCGCGGCACCATCCTCAGCCTCAAGGACGACGCCATTGTGTTGCGCGTGGCGCCGGACAACGTCAAGCTGGAAGTGACCAAGAACGCGATCGCTTCGGTGACCGCTCCCGACGATTCCAAGTAGGGGCCTTTGGCCTCTTGCGTTTGGACGAATGAGAAATGGAAGCAGAGAAACGGAACCATGAAGAAGAATCTCAACGGTAAAATTGCACTGATAGTTGCGGTCCTGGTGATTTTCTTTTACGGCATCCTGGGGATACCTTCGGGCGTCACCGGCGGCGCGCTGAAGGATGCGTTGGCCAAGCGGATTCACTTGGGCCTGGATCTGCGCGGCGGCGCTCACCTGATCTTGCAGGTGGTGGTCTCGGAGGCTGTAAGCGCGGAGACGGACAACACGGCGGTACGGATTCAGCAGGACTTGAAGACCGCCAAACTGAGCTTTTCGCAGGTATTCAAGCCCGATCCATCGAAACCTGAAGCGATTCGCGTCGAGGGCGCGCAGCCAGGCAAGGCCAACGACGTGCGGTCGCTGCTGGAGAGCAAATACGGCAACCAGTACGACGTGACCGGCGGCGGTGCCGACAACAGCTTCACGCTGACCATGCGCCCGCCCGCTGTGACTGCGCTGGAGGCCAAGACCGTGCAGATGGCCATCGAGACCATCCGTGAGCGCGTGGATACGCTGGGCGTCAGCGAGCCGGTGATCCAGGAGTACGGCCTGGGCAAGGATGAGATTCTGGTCGAGTTGCCGGGTATCGACGATCTGGACAAGGTGAAAAGCATTATTCAGTCCACCGCTCGGCTGGAGATTCATGCCGTGGCCGGCGGCCCCTACAAGGACGATCAGGAGGCCCTGGCCAGCGCCGGCGGCGCGACGCCCCCGGATCAGATGCTGGTGCACGGCTCCGGGACCGTGGGCAGCGGCTCGGATACCGACTCGGTATACCTGGTGCAGCGCATCTCGGTCGTCTCCGGCACCGACTTCCGCTCCGCCGAGCAGGGAACCGACCAGACCGGGCGGCGCAATGTGCGCTTCACCCTGACCAACGAGGCGGGCGACAAGTTCTACGACTACACCAGCAAGAATGTGGGCAAAAGCATGGCGGTGGTGATGGGCGGCCGGGTCAAGGAAGTGGCCACCATCCAGAGCG
>CAZMHC010000241.1:0-1781 GCA_964565955.1 uncultured Occallatibacter sp. | reverse complement strand
TAGAGCTTGTCCCCAAAGTGCCCTTTTCTGAGTTTGCCCCAGGCGTCGGGCCATAGCCCGAGCCTGCCGGGAAAGTTATTCACCATTGGCCACGGGAAAAGTCCTTAGACCTCGATTTTTGGAGACACTCCTTCTGTCTTTATCACCGCCAGGGGACTCTCCGAACCCGGCTACGCCGCCAGCAGCGCGGCGGGTTTTTGCTTGGCCTTCCGCATCCTCGCGAACATCCACAAGTTGTGGGTTAACACGCCCCACGCCAACGCCAGTTCCCGGTGGTTAAATCCCTTGGCCCGCATCGGTCGCCCCAGGAACCCCTGCTTGAGAATGCCGATCCGGGCTTCGGTCTGCGCCCGGCGGCGCTGCAACCGCGCAAACTTCTGGCCCTTCATCCGCCGACTCAGTTGGGCGGGTTGGCGCGGACACAGTCCATCAAAGGTGCCTCCCGCCTGGAGGGTCCGGCTGTTATCGGCGCTGGCAAAGCCCCGATCCGTGGCCACCGCGCCGACATGACGCCCGGTGGCTTCCCACACCCGCAGCAGGCTGCCAAAAAGCAATTGGCTGTCGGCCGGAGCGCCCTCCCGGAAAAACGCGTAATCCAGAATGACGCCTTGCCGGTTTTCCCCCAACAGCACCGTGTTGCCGAACTCCACCTCCGCGCCCGCCTTGCCGCGCACGATCACCCGCACCTCCGGTTCATACAGACTGAGAACCTTGTCCGCGTTGGCCACCGGGCGCGCCCCGATAATCCGCTCATGTGCCTGCTTTTTGGCTCGCGGCAAAAGCTCCAGCACCCCGTCAATACGGCGCACAATCTGTTGGGCCTGCCCGCGCGTCAACTCCGTTTGCTCCCACTGCGTGTCCAGCAGGTCCCGGTGTCGCCGCGCATGGGCACGCACCACGCCGACCAGTTGCTTCATCTGCCGGAGCACCCGTTTGCGACCTTGCTGGCGACCGGCACGCCGCGCTTGTTGCGCCATGGCGATACTCAGCCGGTTCATGCGTCGCAAGAACTCCTCCGGAGCTTGCATGCGGCCACGCAGGCCGGCTTTGCGGATCAACAAGGTCGCTTTCATCAGCGTGCGCACGGCATCGCGCAACAGCACCCAGTCGGTCGGGAAGTGGATGTTCGCCTTGAGACAGGTGCTATCCAGAAAATACTCCTCCAGGTCCAGGGCTTCCTTGAGGCCCAGTTTGCGGGGCCGCTCCACCGCAGCTTTAAGCAGTCCGTCCATTACCTGGCGCATCTGCTCGGCGTCAAGCCAGTGAGCAAAGCGTTGGACCTCGCTCTTGGAGGGCACGCGCACCTGGTCCAGCGCATCGACCCGGCAGAACCATTGATAGAGCGGGTTGCCGGCGAGTTGGCAACTGAACCCGCGATAGTCTTCTTGCAAGAGGGTCCGCAGCACCGTGCAGCGGAGGGCGCGCCGGGAGCGCTGCTGAAACTTCTCTTGTTCCCGCGCCGTGGGCTCGCCCGAGGCCGCCCGCTTCCAAGCTGCCAAAGCGCGTTGGACAAAGTCACGCTCCGCGCCACTATCGCGCAAAAGAGTATCGATTTGCTCCAAGCGCAGGCGTAAGGTCAGGTAGTCGACGTTCCCGACAATGGTGGGCAAGCGCGGGCGAAGCTCCTCGGGAAACGGAATGATCTGGCAAACCATGAAGCTAGTCTATAGGCTAGCTTCTACTATGCCAACAAAAAAACTCGATGCGATCCCGGAAAATGAAAATATCCTATCCTTTGCGCGTCCAAGCGATTCGTTCGCGCGGACAAAACCCCCGACTCT
>CAZMHC010000240.1:0-1814 GCA_964565955.1 uncultured Occallatibacter sp. | reverse complement strand
CCGTCGCCTTCGTCGCCACCATCTACGGCGTGGGCATCGCCAATCTCTTCTTTCTCCCCTTCGCCGGCAAGATGCGCATCCGCATCCGCGACGAAAATATGCGCCGCGAGATGATGCTCGAAGGCGTCATCTCCATCCTCGAGGGCATCAATCCCCGTATGCTCGAAGTCAAACTGGCGGGCTTCCTGGACGAGGTATCCAAGAACTCCGACAAGAGGGAAGAGGCCGTATGACCCGCGAACGGCGAAAAAATCATGTCAGCATGGATCGTTGGCTGGTCTCCTACGCCGACTTCATCACCCTCCTCTTCGCCTTTTTCGTCGTCCTCTACGCCTTCGCCAAAGCCGATCAGAAAAAGCAGGTAGAGGTTACCGCCGCCATCGACACCGCCTTCCGCTCGCTCGGCATCTTTCCCGACTCCTCGCGCAGACCCTCTCCCGGCCCCGCCGGTTCCAACGGCGCCGACCGCGCCGTCATGCCCATGAATATCGTCATGGGAGAGGACGTTCTCTCTCCCGCCAAAGTCAAGGACGATCTCGATCGCGTTCACCGCGAGCTTGAACAGACCCTCTCCAATCAGGTTGCCACCCACACCGTCTCCATCCACATGGGACGCGACGGCTTGGTCATCAGCCTGCGCGAGGCCGGCTTCTTCGACTCCGGTTCCGCCACTCCAAAACCGGCAACTCTGCCCACCTTGCGCCAAATTGCAGAATCCCTCGCCCGCACCCCCTACGACCTGCGCGTCGAGGGTCACACCGACAACATTCCCATCCACAGCGCGGAATTCGACTCCAACTGGGAGTTGTCCTCGGCCCGCGCCACCCGCATCGCCCGCATCCTGCTCGAACTCAACGCCATCTCCCCCGACCGCCTCTCCGCCGCCGGTTACGCCGAGTTCCATCCCGTAGCCGGCAACGACACCGCCGAGGGCCGCGCCCAGAACCGCCGCGTCGATCTGGTCGTCCTTCCCCGCACCAAAGTCAACCTCAACGTCCCCGGTTTCACCCATCCATCCGGCGCATGGCGCAAGATATTCGACGACGACGCTCCTCCGGCCAAGCCATAACTCGCATCTCCCTTTACCTGGCGTCATTCTCGGCGCCATGACTCGGCACCGCCAGATTCGGCGGGCGGCGCGCACCGGCCTAACTGGCGAGTCCGGCTCGCTCTCGCAAAACAAAGTGGACGAGTGCCGGTCTTGTCCCAGAAAATGCGGATGCGTCACAGGAACACAGGAAAAGTGTTTCTGCGTTCCTGTGGAGGCTGTGGTTTCAAATTGTTGATTGCAAGTAAGTTAGTATAGGCTCCACAGTTTCACAGTTTCTGTGTTTCTGTGTTTCTGTGGAGGCGCTCCATGTAAAATACTGATTATGGGAGAGTTATATGGGCCTTCACAGTTTCACAGCCGAAATCGCGAATATTTCGCTGTTTTCGGTCCAGTCGATTTTGGGCAAACGGTTGATGGTACGCCTGTTAGCGAACGCGAAAAATACGCATTTCGTGACATAGAAAGCGATAGATGCGGGACGGCCGCTTCGCGGTCGCTCTGACTCTGTCCACCAGTATGCGCCAGCGGGAAGCTATCTTCGGCAAGAGTGCAAAAAAGATGCCGGCGGCAACGCGCGCCCTATCCTGAGGATGGCGAAGCGGATGCGACATTCATCCGTCGAGTTTACGGAGAGGTCTTTCCCAAGGATTTTGTTGGAGCAATCAGGGCCCGCTGTGAAGGCGGACCCCGATGCCTGTTCCTATCGAGTTACTTGGCGGTGAATATCCATTGCTGCCAGGAGTTGCCGTTGTAAGTGTACTGG
>CAZMHC010000239.1:0-1815 GCA_964565955.1 uncultured Occallatibacter sp. | reverse complement strand
CTGGTCGGCCATCTTTCCCCCAATTGCCGCGATGGAACGACCATGAAATCGTTTCAATCGCTATCGTTGGGAGATTCAGCAATTCAAGAACAACTGCGAATGAGAAGCAATGAGAGCTTTCTCATTCCATAACTCATGCCCCAGGCGGCAAGCGGAGCGCCCCCTCGGATCTTCCGTCCATGAGGGCGCCCGTCAGTGTGCCGGATTTTCAAGAAAGATTGGCCGGCATCCCTAGCGCAGCAGTTCTTCGAGGGTGGCGCTGAGGTCGGTTTTTTCATCGCGGTATTTGACGATGACCGGGGCGTAGAGGCTGAGGCCCCACTCCTGGCTTGCTGGATGGCCCTTGCCTTTGGCGACGGTGCGGGAACCGGGAACCACCACAGCCTCGGCGGGAACAACGAGGGGCAGATCGGCGGCGGCGCGGATTACCGTCCCGTTGACCAGATCGTAGATTGCGGTTCCGCGGGTGAGCACGGTTCCGGCCGCCAGGACCGCGCCCTTGCGAACGACGGTGCCCTCGTAAACCCCGCAGTTGCCGCCTACCAGAACGTCGTCCTCGATGACCACCGGGCTGGCGTTGACCGGCTCCAGAACCCCGCCAATCTGCGCCGCGGCGCTGAGATGAACGTATCTTCCAATCTGGGCGCAGGAGCCGACCAGCGCGTGGGAGTCGATCATGGCGCCTTCGTCCACATAGGCCCCGGCGTTGATGTACATCGGAGGCATACAGACGACTCCCTTGGCCACATAGGCGCCGGAACGCACTGCGGAGCCGCCGGGAACGATGCGGACGCCGTCGGCCGGGCCGAAACGGCGCACGGGATATGTGTGCTTGTCCACAAAAGAGAGTCCGCCGCCGGGCAGCTCTTGCAGGTGCCCCAGACGGAAGCCGAGCAGAATGCCCTCCTTTACCCAGGAGTTTACGCGCCAGCCGGTAGGGGCGGCGGGGTCGGGCGACGCGGCGCGGACCTCGCCTCTTTCCAGTGCGGCGCGCAAGGCAAAGAAGGCCGTGGCGGCGGAGGGATCATGGGTGGCGGAGGGTCCGGCGGCAAAGTGGCGCTCGATCGTCTTCTGAAGCTCTTTGTTCGTCATCGCTATCCGAGTTTATCAAGTTCAGCGAAGGCAAATGGAAGAGCGAGGCCGCCGTGGAAGACGACGGGCCGAGAGGAAGCCGGAGCCGAGAGCCCAAAAATTCCGCGGCTCCGGTCAGGAACGCTTTGTGCGAGACATGAACTTGGGCGAATACGATCTCGGCTCAGGCCGCCGCTCTATCCATCGGCTTGGGCCTTTCGTGGGGCTCGGCTGAGACCGGTTGCAGTCGGAAGGAGTTGTCCCCCGCTGGAATCATGGCGAGGGGAACCGGAGAACGGTCCAGTTTTCCGTGCATATGCCTGGACTCAAGCCAAGCGCAGAGGCGCGGATCGTAAATCTCAGGTTGATCGTGCCAGAAACCGGGCGGCAGCTCACACTGAATCTGCAAATGATCCAACTGCAACTCGATGACAGCAATGTGTTTAGGGAAAAAGCGCCGGACATTGTTCGCACCAACGTGCAGTCCAGTAACTCCGCGAGCCTTGCTTTGCGTCTTGACTACCATACGTACCTGCCTTCAACGCCGGATAAGGCCAGTCTAGGGAGTCGGATCAAAGAAAGCCGGTTGCCGGTGCTTGAAATCCGCAGTGCAGATTCCTAATTTGGAACACACCGTCCGAAAAACCATTTCGGATTGATGATGAACCTCTTTAGTCACCATGTCAAGGTGAACTCTTTTCCAATACAAGATGAGCCTGAAGAGGGGAGCTGATTCCAACACAA
>CAZMHC010000238.1:0-1933 GCA_964565955.1 uncultured Occallatibacter sp. | reverse complement strand
CGCGTGCACTTCCTGCGCAACGCGCTCGCCCATGCGGGAAAGAGCGGCCGGCGCGTCGTCTCCGCTTTCATCGCCACCGCCTTCGCCCAGGACGACGCGGCCTCGGCGAGCGCGCAATGGCGCAAAGTCGCTGACCAGTTGCGCCCCAAACTGCCCAAGCTCGCCGCGCTGATGGACGAGGCCGAGCCCGACGTGCTCGCCTACATGAGCTTCCCCGCCGCGCACCGGACGAAGCTGCACTCGACCAATCCGATCGAGCGCCTCAACGGTGAGATCAAACGACGGACCGAGGTCGTCGGCATCTTCCCCAACGAGGCGGCGATCGTCAGGCTCGTCGGCGCGATCCTCTTGGAACAGAACGACGAATGGGCCGTCCAGCGCGCCCGCTATATGACCCTGGAAACAATCGCCCCGTTGAGCGATGATCCCATCGTCGGGTTGCCCGCCGTGGCCGCCTGACCAGCCCGGCCCGTGCCGGCGACCGCGGTGATCACGCCGCCAAAGCTACACCACGCCAAGGGACACGATCAGTGATACTGCTTGGGGGTGGTGCCCGACATTCGCCGAAACATCGCGACAAACGCGGACGGCGTACTGTATCCAAGGTCGAAAGCGATCTTCTGAATAGTTTTGTTCGCCGACAGCGCCTCAACAGCGCGCAGGAATCGCAATCGCTGGCGCCACTCAATCAACGTCATCCCGAGTTCGCTTAGGCAACGACGCTCAAGTGTCCTGGCGGTGAGATTTATATAGGCTGCCCACTCGGTGAGAGATCGATTGTCCCCAGGGTTTTCTTGCATTCTGTCAAGCACGATTTTGAGTTCTTTCGAGGTCGCGAAAGGAAGAAAGTTGTCCTGGGTTGTCGCGCCTTTAAGTTGGTCGAAGGCGACATCCGCCAACCGTAGATCTTGCACGGTCACTGGCACGCTGACCCGTCTGCTAGCGAAATCATCGATAATAGATCTCAATATCGGGGTGACGTGCAGTGCGCAGGCACTAACGGGTAGTTGTTCGGATAGCCTAGTGGATAAATGAATAGGGCGAAACGTTGCGGCCGTCGCGTTGTGCGCGCTGTGCTCCACCTCGGGTGGAATCCAGATTCCATAACTCGGGGGAACGACAAACATTTTACCCGCGATTTTGAAATACATAAAACCTTCAGATACGTAATTGAACTGCCCCCACGGATGCGCATGCGAATAGGCTTTCGTTCCAGCGACAAAATCGTCAGTACTGAAATAAATTTCAGAAAACGGGTGATTGAGCCATGGAAACTGGACCGGCGACCGCATCAACTCGTCTCCCCCTAGCGGGTGGCGGACGCTAGTCGCAGCAGGCGTGGCGGCACGCAACGGGCCGGCGGAAGCGGTACTGGTTTTTGCGGTCGCAGCCATGAAGCGAATCGCAGCTCGGGGGCGATAAGTCGGACCGCTTGGATCACGACGCCTGTTTGAAAATCGGGTCGCGGCCGAACAATGCGACACGCGCACTTAGGCCGCCTTGATTCCCCGCAAACTATTTCGCCGGCGATGTGCGCAACTGACCGCCGCGCGTAACAATTTCGGGTGCCGATCGCTGTCGCGGTGGCGGTCTACGGCGCCAAACTCCGGCCCCGCGGTCGACGGGCGACCCATTTCCACCCAACTGCGGTCAACACAATGCCTGAACGTCCGGTTCGGAGCTGCCATGACAATCGGCTGAATGACAGTGATGGGCGCAAGCCGGCCGGCACGCACCGAGCGTGAACGACCCCTTCTGTGATCGATGAAGGAGCCGCGCTCCGACCTACTTGGGTCTTGTGCGGCCTTCCCTCAGGGCCTAGCGGAGGGTGCTTTCGTTTCGTATTAGGCCTTAATGCGCCGGTTGGCCGAAATAGGACAAGCCGCGTGGACGGGGGGCGACGTTGCGCCGCCATCGGCTATACTTTTCCGCT
>CAZMHC010000237.1:0-2001 GCA_964565955.1 uncultured Occallatibacter sp. | reverse complement strand
ACGGCGTGACCACGAGATACTTAGTCGATGACCTGAACCCCACCGGCTACGCGCAAGTAGTCGAAGAAGTCACCGCCGGCGCAGTCACAAGACAGTACACCTATGGCCTCCAGCGCATCAGCCAGACTCAACAAATCGCCAACGCCTGGACGCCAAGCTTTTACGGATATGACGGCGAGAGCGTCGGAGGCTCCGTGCGATTGCTGACCGACTTGACCGGCACGGTGACTGACACGTATGACTTCGATGGGTTCGGCAACGAGGTCAACACCACCGGCTCGACGCCGAATGTGTACCTCTACCGCGGCGAGCAGTTCGATCCGGACCTCAGCCTGTATTACCTGCGGGCGCGCTTCTACGATCCGTCGACGGGACGCTTCGTTTCCACCGACCCTCAGGCCGCCGACCCTACCGATCCAACCACGCTACATCGTTACCTCTACGCGAGCGCTGATCCAGCGAATCGGGTTGATCCAAGCGGTCGCGCGGGCTTCCTGATGTTCACCATTCAGTCGGGCGGATACGTCGCATTCTCCCCTGGGCCACTCGCTCAGGTCAAGGTTTCGCTTCCGGTTCCCGCCTGCCAATGGGGTAACGCTGGAGGCGGCTCGGGCGGTGGTGGGTTGGGCACATCTGGCGGAAGGGACGTGCCGCTAGACGCGGCCGGGAATCCAGGTGGAGGGGGCGGTTTTAGCGCTTGCAACCAGTGCAAAGTGAAGGTTCGGTGCAGGCGACTAAGCGGCTTCGGGGCGATACTAGGCCAGTTTGATCACTGCTACATAGTCACGAATAAAGGCCTGTTCAACGGGACTATTACGGCCGGCCCAACGAACCCGGACGGCACCGGTTGCGTCCACGTGTGGGAACTGCCAGTCGATCCCGCTCCGGACAACAGCGTCAACGACCAAACTGTGTTCGACGCTTGGGTGCCGTGTGGGAACATCAAGTGCCTGAGCGATGTGGGTGACTTTTTCAATAGGAAGTGCTTTCCATACGTTCCTATCTATAGGAAGTATCACGGCCTGCCATGGGGCCTCACTGGTCAGAACTGCAACAGCTTTGTCTACTACGCGATGAAGTGGTGTGGCATGCCGGTTTCGCTGCCGATGCGTGCAATAGGGGGATCAGGCCAGTGAGGGTAATTCTTGGCTTACTTGCTGTGCCTATTCTCCTAGCCGGCCTGTGGCTGGTTTCGGGAACCCGAGCGTGGCGCCACATGGTCGCGTTCTGGTTTGGCTTTGTCCTTTTCGGCGTGGTTTCCCTCTATCTCACGATCTACGTATTTCACAGGGTCGACTGGAAGTTTCGCGAGGCACCCAGCCTGGAGTTCAAAATTGGGCTCGCCGAGGTTGGGCTGGGGAGCGGCATCGCGATCTTAGGCATGATGGTGGGTTTCCCGCTCGCCAAGCGCTTGGCAAGGCGCGCATTCCGCGAGCGCCACTGGTCTCAGTCCTTGCTGGCAGGGGTATTGACGCCTCCGGCCGCTGGGCTACCTGCCCTGGCCCTTCGCGGCTGGTTCCCTGCCTTCGCGGATGACATCTCCGACGTGGCGCTTATTGCGTTGCCGATTCTGTACTGCGTGCTATGGGTTCGGGGGCCGGGGAGCCCGCCCAGCGCCGGGGGACAGGAGACAATTCAATTGGTACCGACAGACAACGCGATTCCGAGGGAGACGGCGACGGACGAGGAAACCGGGACGCGCGAGGCGTAGCCCGCAGTTCCTGACGCCCACGATGCTGCGCAATGCCAACCAGGGTTCCACACACTGTCCTCCTTGGCCCCCTGCTGCTGGCTGCTATATCCGCCATCGCCCAGCCGCCGTCAAACGGGCCCGTTGGGGTGCTGGGTTCCGACAAAGCTCCCATCACCATCCTTGTCTTCTCCGACTTCGAATCTTTCCCCTGCGCGCGGTCGGCGAGCGTCATCGATGGGTTGCTCCAACAGACGCGCGACATCCGCGTGATCTTCAAGCACGCGCCGGCGGCGTCGAATCCCAACGCG
>CAZMHC010000236.1:0-2005 GCA_964565955.1 uncultured Occallatibacter sp. | reverse complement strand
GAAGATGCCCGCCTCAAACTAGCCCTTCAGGCTCATTCCTGGATTGGAAAAGACTACGGGAGGCGCCCGCATCGACGCGATTGCGCGACGATGAGCTTCGGCAAGCTGCCCTCATCCGGTAAACTGCTGAGAATCCATGCTGTGCTCCGAGGATTCCGCGAATGTCCCAACTTTATGCCGCTGTTTTGGCCGTGATCGTGGTTGCGCTGCTGGCCGTGGCGCTCTACCGCGCCGCGCGGGTCAAAACCGTCGCCGACTATCTGGTGGCGGGGCGGTCGTTGCCAGCGACGGTGCTGGCGCTCACGCTTCTGACTTCGTGGATCGGCGCCGGATCGCTGTTTGCCGGGGCGGAAAATGCCTATCGCAACGGCTTTGCAGCGCTTTGGCAGCCGGCAGGGGGGTGGCTGGGCCTGCTGCTCATCTACTTCATCGCGCCGCGCGCCCGCAAATTTGCCCAGTTCACCCTGCCCGACCTGCTCGAAGCGCGCTACAACCAGCCGGCGCGGGTGTTGGGAACGATCGCCATATTGCTCGCGTATATCGCCATTGCCAGTTACCAGTTCCGCGGCGGCGGGGATGTGCTGCACCTGATCTTTCCGGACGCGGTCACGCCGCAATTGGGCGCCTGGATCGTTGCCGCATTCGTCATCGTTGCCACGGCTCTGGCGGGAATGTCCTCGGTGGCCTATATGGACACGGCTATCGGCTTACTGGTTACCATTATCTGCATTCTCGCCGCGCCCATGCTTTACTTGAAGGCCGGCGGGTGGGCTGGACTGCACACCGCGTTACCGCCGCAGTACTTCGAGGTACTGGGCAACTACCGCTTGAGCCCCGATCATATGCAGCAATCCGTTGGAATGGGCCTGATCCGGGCGCTTGAGTTCCTGGTGCCGACGATGCTGCTGATGCTGGGGAACCAGGTGATGTACCAGAAGTTCTTCTCTGCGAGATCCGAGAAGGATGCGCGCGTTTCCGTCATCGGTTGGATTTTGGGCACGATGGTACTGGAGACGCTGATTGTGGCCATCGCGGTCTTTGGCCGGACGCTCTTCCCGACAGGCGAGGTCGCGCTGCATCCGCGCGAGATCATCCCTTACACGGCACGGCATGGGCTGCCCGCTCTGATGGGCGCATTGCTTTTGGGCGCGGTCTTCGCCAAGGTCGTTTCGACGGCCGCGAACTACCTCTTCTCGCCGGCCACCAACCTGGTCAACGACATTTTCGTTCGCTATATGGCGCCGCAGGCCTCGAACAAGCGGATACTGATCGTCTCGCGACTAGCGGTGGCGCTGCTCGGCTGCTGGGCACTCTATCAGGCGCTTTACGCGGAGAGCATTCTGGCCAAGATGCTCTATGCGTACACCATTTACTCGGCGGCGCTGACGCCGGTGGTGCTGGCGGCCTTCTACTCGAAACGGGTGACGGCTTGGGGTGCGGTGGCGGCCATCGCCAGCGGCACGGCGGTCACCCTGGCCTGGGATATGCCGAGGATGAAGGCGATGTTTCCGCCTCTTCTGGCCGAGCGCGACGCCATCTTCCCAGCGCTCCTGGCCGCTGTTGCGGCCATGATCTTGGTGAGCCTGCTGACGCCCAAGCCGAGCCCGGAGCAACTGGCGCGTTTTGCGGATTGAATCATGGATATATCCCGACTTCGTTCGGGCACGGAAGCGCGGGCACAGGAACACAGGAAAAGTGTTTCTGTGTTCCTGTGGAGCGCACTGTTGAAAGTTATTGATTGTAGGTAAGTTAGCATAGGCTCCACAGTTTCACAGTTTCTGTGATTCTGTGTTTCTGTGAAGGCGCTCCACGGAAAGCATTGATTATGGGGGAGTTATACAGGCCTCCACAGTTTCACAGCCAAAATCGCGAATATTTCGGTGTTTTCGGTCCAGTCGATTTTGGGCAAACGGTTGATGGGACGGTTGTTAGCGAACTCGAAAAAAGCGCTTTTCGTGACATAGAATGCGATAGTTTCGGGACGGCTTCTTCAGGGGTCAGGGAT
>CAZMHC010000235.1:0-2066 GCA_964565955.1 uncultured Occallatibacter sp. | reverse complement strand
CTGGGCGTGATCAGCTACGATCCCGGCGACGAGCGGATCCGCTCGAAGGTGATTTACACCGACGCGATCGCCCTGGTGGTTTCGCCGCGCCACCGGCTGGCACGGCGCAAGAGCGTCTCCATCGCCGATCTGGCGGAGGAGAATTTCATCGCACACAACGTGATGTCGCCGTACCGCGACGTGGTGATTCGCGAGTTTCAGTCGCGCAAGGTGCCGCTCCGCATGGATGTCGACATGCCGACCATCGAGAGCATTCGCAAAATGGTGCAGGACAACCAGGGCGTGGCGTTTCTGCCGCGCATGTGCGTGGAGCAGGAGATCGAGCAGAAGCTGCTGCGCGAAGTGCGGGTGAAGGAAATGAACATCGAGCGAAAAATCCGCCTGGTGTATCCCACGCGCCGCGCGCTAAGCCACGCCGCGCGAGCGTTTCTGGAGATTGTGGGGTGAGGCTGTTACTGAACCTCTTCACCTTCAACGGCCATGCCCGGTGTGAGGAACGTTGAGGGCATTTCGCCGTTACCCGCCAACGTGAAGTTCGAGAAGCGCTTGAACCATTTTCCAGCCGGCACGATAGGCTCGGACTCCATCCAGTGCTTCAATTCCAATAGATCGGCGGATGAGTTGAGGCGCTCCTGGTGGCGCCTGAGAAGGTGATCCATGACTTTCGGTGGTGGCGGCTTCCTTATCTTCGGCATTCTCACTCTCGAATGGGCGATCCGTCACAGCGCGGGCGTGGGCGAGATACCATCTGCGGCGAACATGGGTCCCGCGGTAAGGTCCCAATTTCACACAGCCGGGCCCACGCTTCTCCCCGTCCAGTTCAGGTTGCCCGCACCGCGCGGTAGCGATTGCTCGAACCGCCGCGCTTTTCCATTTCACACTTTCCATCAGCCGCCATACGTCGTAATGTGACGTCCACGGAATTGGTGGGGTCTTTGGCATCGAAGGGATACCCCCCGATGGTCAGTAGATATTCCATTTGGTTTTTGTCAAGCCAGCCGTCAAAGATCATGAAGGTCGTCTCGCACGCTTGAGGCAGAGTGGAATTGCGAAATACGTCCTCCAGCGACTGTTCCGCCTCAAGGAACTTCGGGTCGTGCGCCTGACGTAACTCCATAATGTCGAGAGCCATATCGATTGCTTTGATACGCGCATTGGTTTTCTCGATCTGTTGCCGGAGCTGTTCGCGTTCTTTAAATAGCTTCTTGGCGCCCTGTTCCATCAGTGTACGTTCTCTATGATATTACTATACGGCCTCTGTTCGTACAAGTCAACCAATACTTCATTACAGTGAGCTTTGTACGAATGTCTGGCCGACGGACAACTCACCCTCACATTGAAGGTCTCACTGCCTCCGACTGGCCTCGGTCGTGGTTTGGATGCTACCGACTCGTGGAGAGCTTTCTTAGGCGTTCTCGAATTGCTTGTGGAAAATCACGCGCGCAATCTTATCGGAAAGGCGGCGGAACTCAGCCCGACTGTCGGTTGCTCTGATACGCTTCAACAGGGATAGGAGCGCTTGGTCCGAATTGTCCGCAGTGGTAGCGACTCTTGCAGAATTGATGCGTTGGCGAAGCTTGTGGCTGCCGCCTTTCTTCGCTTTCGCCCAGCGCGACTGAACCGCTCTCCGCGCGATTTCACTGCGTTGTTCGGGAGTGAGTTTGGCGGCTCTTGCCGGCCCGCCGATTTTGCCACCTTTGCGCCCCAAGGCAACCGCGGCTGGATCTTTCTTCGTTACGGCCATGATTTATCATACCTGAGCGATCAAGAATTGACAAGTACGTGAGCGATCAGGTATGCTGTGGCATTCCGTACAGGCCGTGCTGCACGATGTAATCGAGCACGGGCGGAGGGACGTCGGCCGCTGGCTCGCCGCGCTCGAGGCGCTGGCGGATGGCGGAGGATGAGATATCCATTTGCGGCGAAACCAGCCGTTCCGCCGTCAAGCCATTCGGTATCGCGCAGGAATGCCCGGGGCGGTTGATCACCAGGAAAACCACCTGCCGGGCCACGTCGTGCCAGCGATGCCAGGAGCGGATTTCGGCGAAGGCGTCGGCGCCGATCAG
>CAZMHC010000234.1:0-2067 GCA_964565955.1 uncultured Occallatibacter sp. | reverse complement strand
AAGTGTAGGCACGTCCCCAGATGTTGGTGGTATCGTTCAGGATTTTGGTTTGCTCATTGAGGTTCGCCAGCTCAATCATGTACTTATCGGCGCTTTGCCCGCGCTCTTGCGCGAGCGCGATTTCATCCTTGAGTAGCGCTTGCTCGGCTGCGATGAGTTTCTGTGCCGGTGGGTCGGTCGCGGCCAGCGCGTCTACGTAAATCTGCTGCTGGTGGACGGCCTCAGGCAGGTCCGTCTTTGCGAGCTTCGATACCGCGCCGGAAACCTGCGACCACGCCGCGTCAAGCTGCTGCGTCGTCGCCTTGCCGCTGGCGGCCACTGTGTCGAACGCCTGCACCATCTTAGTTCCGACGTCTCCGGTCGTATCATCCACAGTGAGCCGGAGAGCCTTAAATGCCTCGTCAAGCGTTTGCGCTGGCTTGATCGGATTGTCGAGCGCCGGCACGAACTCGTTGAGCGAATCGAGCGCGGCTTTTGTAGCTTTCGCGCTCGCGTCCATCTGCGGGGCGAGAGACGGCGCGGTAGCAACTGCTTCGTCCCACGCCTCCTGAGTCGCGCCCGCTTCCTTCGCAGCCTTATCATAGGCCTTCTGGGCAGCAACCAAGCCGTTCAGCGCCTCGACGTAGCCCACGCCAGTCTGGGATGCCCGGTTGTAGCTGGCCGCTGCCTGCTCCAGCCGCTCTCCAGCCATCCCGAGCCCCAATTGAAGCGCTTCCTGCCTTGCGTTGGCGCCCTCCGCTGCCGCGCTGTACAAGTCCATGCCGGCCGCCGCCGCCGTAACGGGAGGTGCAAACTCCTTGATTTGTCGGTTGGCGTATTCCTGGGATACGGCACCAGCGGCGATCTTGTCATTGTAGGCGCCCTGGGCCGCGGCGAGTTGCGACTGAGCCGAGAGCAATTCTTCGGCTGTCGCCTTGCCCGCCTGGTACTCGGCGGTCACTTTCGCGAGCTTCGCCTGGGAGTCGGCGAGGGCCGCGCCGTATAGGCTCGTAGCGTCGGTGGCCTTCGAAGTCTCCGGCGCGACCTTGCCTTGCTCCTCAATCAGTGATCGCAGCCGCGCCGTGTAATTGTCCGCCGAGATCAGCAGTTGATTGAACTGCTGGTCAAGCTCCTTATGTGAAATGCCCGCGCGGTCCGCCTCCACCGCGAGCAGTTGCCAGTCTTTCTCCGAATCGGCGATGGCCTTCTGGGTCCTGTCCAGTCCAGTCAACAGGTTCAGCACGCCCGTCGCGAGGTCCGCAAACTTGGCAGCCACCGGTCCGATGGCGTTTCCGATTCCCTCCATCGCGAACACGGTAGCGTTCTTGAGCTTCGTCCACGAGCCCTCCATGCCCGCGGCTGTCTGCTCTGCCGTATCGCCGAATTTCTTCAGAGCCGTGTTGATCGTTTCCAGGCGCTGCTCTTGGTCCAGCGCCGCGAACGCCTTTTTGGTCTCGTCGGTGGCCACGCCCATAGCGCGCGCCAGGTCGCTAGTGCTGAGCCCGAGCGCTAACAGTTGTCGCGTTCCGGCCGTGCCAGAGAGCACCATGCGGTCAATGGCGTTCGCCGCGTTGTCCACCGACGTGTTCATCGCGGCGGCGGCCTCGATTGCGGAGTGCATCGCATCCCGAGACTCCGCAACGGTCAAACCGAGCGCGGCGAATCGCTGATTGATTCCCACTAACGATTCGAAGGGCACGGCGAATTGCTGCGCCGTGGCCTTAAGATCCTCGATTTGCTCGCCCGCGGCCTCGGAGTTGCCCCTGAGTGCCCCGAGCGCGATAGTGGCCTTTTCAGTGCTCGCCGCGGCTTCGATGGAACCCTCGGCGAATTCCTTGAGGGCATCGATTCCTACAGTGATGCCGGCGAACTCAAGCAGAGTCTTGAGCAACTCGCCGTGCTTTTCAGCAGATTCGGCCGCCGCGTTCGCCGCTTCGTTTTGCGCGGCGGCCTCCTCTTTTGCTTTTGCCGCCGCCGCGTCTTCCGCCTCGCCCGCCGCTTGGAGTGCCGCGATCTGATCCAACGTCTCTTGCGTGCAAGCGTATACACTTCCGGCCGCGGACTGCACCGCCTCGTCGAACGTTGTGA
>CAZMHC010000233.1:0-2279 GCA_964565955.1 uncultured Occallatibacter sp. | reverse complement strand
CCTTGAGGGTGACGTTGTCGCGGGTAATCACGTCCTGCGCCGGAACCTCCAGCACCTGCTGTTGCAGCGAGATGCGCACCATCTGGTCGAAGGGCCGGAAGACCAGGATGATGCCGGGGCCTTTGGGGGTTCCGAGGGCGCGGCCCAGCCGGAAGATGACCCCACGCTCGTATTCGCGCAAAATCTTGATCGAGCTGAAGAGGTAGAGAGCGACGATAACCGCGAACGTCAGAAACGGAAGACTTACATCGGGCATAGAAAATCCTTTCGCATACGACGAAATTGTACTCCCGCGGAGCCTACCCGCGGGCCTCCGGCAGTTCTCTCGGCTCAGCCGGGACGACGCGCAAAAGATACTGCTCATGGCCCACCACCCGCAAATGCGCGCCGGCGGGCAGCGGCTCCGAGGCCACCGCATCCCAGATTTCGCCCTCGACCAGCACGTGACCTGCGGGCGTGAGCGGCTCCATCGCCGAGGCGGGCCGGTCCAGAAGAGCATCCACGCCTAAACGGCTCTTCATCCGCCGAGCACGCCACGCCAACCGCACCAGAACGACGGTAATCGACCCGAAGGCCGCGCTGACGGCGAAGGCCACCCAGGGATTGACGGCCAGCTCCGGCACCGGCGCGGCCACCAGCGTCAGCATTCCAAATGTCAAGCAGACGATCCCCGCGATGGCCAGTGCGCCGTGGCCGCCAAACTTGGCCTCAAGCAGCAACAGGACGACCGCGCCCACCAAGAGCGGTATGGCCGTGTAGCGAATGGGCAGCAGGTCCAGTCCGAAGATGGCCAGAAGCACCATCAAAGTGCCCAGCGCGCCGGGAACGATGGTGCCGGGCACGTTGAATTCCAGATAAATCAGCAGCGCCCCGCCGACCAGAAAGAGCAGCGCTATATTGGGGTTGACCAGCCAGCCCAGCAGCCGGTCGCGCAGGGTGGGTTCGATCGCTTGGATGCGCGCGCCGGCCAGATGCAGGGTCAGCTTGCCGCCGTCCATGCGCGTAATCTCCCGGCCATTCAGCGCGGCCAGCAGTTGCCTGTCGTTGGCGGCGATCAGGTCGATGAGGTGCTGGTCCAGCGCCTCCTCGGCGGTATAGGAGTGCGAGGAGTGAAGGGCCTCCTCGGCGGCCTCGGCGTTGCGGTTGCGCTTGGCCACATACGAGCGCAGAAAGGCCTCGGCGTCGTTCTCCGCCTTCTGCATCGCGGTCTCGTCGGGCTTGCCGCCAAGCTCGAAGATCACGTGGGCCGCTCCGGCATTGGTGCCGGGAGCCATGGCCGCCACGTCCGCCGACTCCAGCAGAAAGAAGCCCGCCGAACCAGCCCGCGCCCCCGCCGGAGCCACAAAGACGATCACCGGAACCCGCGAGACGAGAATCGCTCCGGCCATCGAGCGCATGGAATCGACCAGGCCGCCGGGCGTGTCCAGTTCGATGAGCAGAGCTTGCGCGCCGTCGGAGTTGGCGCGGGCCAGGGCACGCTCCAGCTCGCCCGCCGTGACCGGCTGAATGGTGTCGTCGAGGACGAGTTTGTCAACAACCGGTTGCTGGGCCGCCGACCGTTCCGCCCATCCAGCCGCCAATCCAATCGCCGCCACGAACCCAACTTGTAGCGCAAAACTACGGATACGCTCAATCATCGCTTGCTCCCTCATTCAAGTTTTCTGTACCGTAGGCTCGACGTCGGGAAGGTTTTCGACGCATTCGTTCAACCCAAGCTGTTGAGCGTATGCGGCAATGGTCGCGCCGTTCATGTGCCATAAACCAACCTCTCTAGTGTGGTGAGTCAGAAGTTCGTTGGATAAGTCAGCTTTGAAAACGCAGGTCCTTCGACTGCGTTTGGCGCGAAGAACGCGCCAACCTTCGCTCAGGATGACAATCTGTTTGTTGAACGAATTTTGGACTCAGGACACTAGCACTACAGTTGTATATCCGGATTTCGGCTGAGATTGGCAAAGGCCCGGGCCTAAAGGCCCAACATTTTGGTATCAATTTCAGAGGCCTGAAGGCCTCTGCTCCCTCCGATCTCGCAATCTACAACTGTAGTCCTAGCCCGCCGGCTCTCAATTGTTTGGTCGATCCTCGGGCCTGGAAATCATCCTTCCTCTCCGTAGGCGCTCAATCGATCTTGATCTTGCGCAGCAGGCGGAAGTCGGAGAGCATCTTGCCTGTTCCCAGCACGACCGAGGCCAGCGGGTCATCGGCGACGGAGACGGGTAGGCCGGTCTCTTCGCGGATGCGCTTGTCGAGATTCTTGATGAGCGCGCCGCCGCCGGTGAGCA
>CAZMHC010000232.1:0-2281 GCA_964565955.1 uncultured Occallatibacter sp. | reverse complement strand
ACCGAACTTGGGGGTTCGAATCCCTCCGCCCCTGCCAGATTGAGTTGGGATGCGCTCGGCGGACGCCGGACGCAAAGGAAACGGAAGCATGGCGACGAAGGTAGCGATGGCGAACGACGATCGTTCCGGAAGGCAGAATTGGATGTCGAAGATCGCCGACAACGCAGTGGAGACGTGGAAGGAATTCAGAGGCTTTTTAGGCGATGTGCGGGCCGAGATGCGCAAGGTGGTAACGCCCTCGCGCAAGGAAATCGAGACGACCACCACGGTTGTGCTGGTCGCGGTGGCTGTCTTCGGGCTGTACTTTTTCCTGGTGGACGCTGTTTTCACCTACGGTATGCACGAATTGCTGAGCAAGCTGGGCGGGTTGCAGAAGTAACGCGCGAAACGAGAGCGGAAGATGGCAGAAGAATTGGGACAAGCCGAACAGGACGCCGGAGAGCAAGAGCCTCAAGTTGCGCCGGAGCGCAACGAACGCTTCAAGTGGTACATTCTCCACGCCTACTCGGGCTTTGAGCGCAAGGTCAAGGAGTCCATCGAGAGCCGCGTTCAGGCCTTCGGACTCGGCGACCGCGTGGGCAAGGTGATGATCCCGATGGAGCCGGTGACGGAGATCGTCAACGGCAAGAAGCGCACCGTGGAGCGGGTGTTTCTGCCCGGTTACGTGCTGGTCGAGATGGAACTGGACAATCATCTTTGGCACGTGTTGAAGGACACGCCGAAGGTGACCGGCTTTCTGGGCACGGGCGACAAGCCGGTGGCGCTTTCGGAGGAAGAAGTGGGTTCGATCCTCTTCCGCTCCGAGACCTCCAAAGACAAGCCGCGGATGAAGATCAAATTTGAAAAGAGCGAGCAAGTCCGCATCACCGACGGGCCGTTCGCCAACTTCAACGGCGTGGTGGACGAGATCAACGAGGACCGCGAGACGATGAAGGTCATGGTGACCATCTTCGGGCGCTCCACCCCGGTCGAACTGGAGTTCGGTAAAGTGGAAAAGATTGAATAGCGGCTTCTAGCTTCTAGCTCCCAGCTTCTAGTCGGCTGTCCTTTCTAGCGGGCGCCGGTTGGGATAGGGCGGACGGCCGCGACCTCAAAATTTCAAGCAGGAACAAACCAGCAGGAGCTAGCGGCTAGAAGCTAGTAGCTGGTTCCAAAGGAACCGAATCATGGCACCTCCGAAGAAGATCACTGGTTACGTCAAGTTGCAGATTGTGGCCAACAAGGCCACCCCCGCTCCCCCGGTTGGCCCCGCGCTGGGCCAGGCGCAGGTCAACATCATGGAGTTCTGCAAGCAGTTCAACGCGCGTACGCAGACCAAGGAGATGGAAGGGCTGGTTATTCCGGTCGTCATCACCGTCTACGGCGACCGCAGCTTCAGCTTCATCACCAAGACGCCGCCGGCGGCGGTGCTGCTGAAGAAGGCGGCGGGGATCGAAAAAGGCTCTGGCACACCGAACAAGGAAAAGAAGGGCAAGGTCACCGAAATGCAGGTGCGCGAGATCGCCACGCAGAAGATGCCGGACCTGAACGCCGCTTCCGTGGAGACGGCGATCAAGAGCATTAAGGGAACGGCGCGGTCGATGGGGATTGAAGTGGTGGCGTGAGCCGCTGTTTGTTTTGCACGAAAAGGCCCTCCCCTGCGGGGAGGGCCTTTTCGCGTCCTCGATACGACGGAGGTTGATCGCAAAGCGCCCTACTTCGGCGGAGCCGGCGCGAAGCCTTCGCGCTTGCGGCCCGGCTCCGGTTTCGGCTTGGGTTTGGGTGCCTTCTTAACTTCTTTCTTGCCTTTGTCTTTGCTTCCCATGAGTGCAAGTGTGCCACAAAAGGGGTGGAGTGGGGAAGCGGCAACGTTGCGCCTCGCCGGGATTCACGATTCGGCTTCATGGGCGGCCAGCAGCGTTCGGGTCGAGGCCCAATTCGGTTTGAATGCGTGTCGAGTGAATTCAGGGATTGTTAAAATCCGCGCTGAGAAGCGAAATCTTCTCACTTTTGCCTGTCTCCAGACGATAAGGCTCTCGACGTTGCATCTCTCGACGATCGGAGCGGGGCATGAGAATCTATTTCTTCAAGGGTATTTTTCTGTTCTCACTGGCGGGCGCAATTTCAACACTGGCAGGATGCGGCGGAAGCTCACCGGCCGCGGCGCCCACCCTGCAATCGATTGCCGTCACGGCGAATTCGCTGACCATTGCCATCAACGCGACCGAGCAGTTTACGGCTACTGGCACTTACAGCGATTCGAGCACCAAAGACATTACAACTTCCGTCGTCTGGACCTCCG
>CAZMHC010000231.1:0-2322 GCA_964565955.1 uncultured Occallatibacter sp. | reverse complement strand
GACTGGCGGTTTCTTCTTTTGGGCGATGCGCGCTTTGCCGGCCGCGTCTCCCGGAAAGACGCGCGCCGCCGGCCGCTCCAAAAGCCGATGCGAATCCCAAAATAACCCTTGCGCGGGATTGCTGAATTGGTTTAGCATTCTTGCCGTTATCGATAATCCGGGAAGGCAGCCCGAAGAATAGTTCCTGCCGGCTCCACTGACGTTACACTATGCACTCAAACGAAAACACAGCCAGTTTCCCAGTCTCGTCCATCGCCCGGTTCTTGACGCGATCTTGCCATTCAGTGTGCCCGGTCGGAATCCGCCGCGCAACGCCAGTATCCCAGCTACAGCAATAGAAGGAGAGGATTGCCATGAAGTTCCGCCCAATTTGTTTAGCAGTCTCAACATTCCTGCTCGCCGCCGTCATGGTCGCCGCGCAAACCGTCACCGTGAATTTTGCCGCCCCGGAACAGACGATTCGCGGATTTGGAGGATCGACCGCTTGGGAGCCGCAGTTGACCGCCGCCGGGGCAAATACCCTTTTCGGCACCGCCGGCGGCGATCTGGGCCTGACTCTCTTGCGGGTGCGCATCGATTCAAGCTCCACCACGGGCGGCTCCAACTGGGCCACTGAGTTGGCCAATGCCCAGTTGGCTTCCGCGCTGGGGGCGAACGTTTTTGCCAGCCCCTGGAGCCCTCCGGCCGCATGGACTTCCAATGGCACCACCATCATGGGCTCGCTCCTCCCCGCCAACTATGCCGCCTACGCCAACTATTTGAACCTTTTTACCGCATACATGAAGGCCGGAGGCGTGAATCTATACGCCATCTCGATGCAGAACGAACCGGACGCCAACGTCTCCTACGAATCGTGCGTCTGGACCCCCGCCGAAATGGACACCTGGGTTGCCAACAACGCTTCCGCGCTAACCGTCAAACTCATCATGCCGGAGTCGGAGAGCTTTACCGTCGGCTATTCCGATCCGGCACTGGACGATGCCAATGCCGTCGGCCACATTGCCATCGTTGCCGGCCACATCTATGGAGCCTCTCCGTCCTACTACGCCAACGCCAAAAACCTGGGCAAAGACGTGTGGATGACCGAACACTATCTGAATCCCTCCACCTCGACGGCGTCCACTGTCGCCGATGCCATCTCGATGGCCGAGGAGATCAACAACTCCATGACCGTGGCCGAGTACAACGCCTATGTCTGGTGGTGGATCGAAGACTTTCCCGCTGAGAACTCTTACATCGGCTTGATAGACGCCAATGGCAATGCCACTTACTTCGGTTATGCGATCGGCCAGTTCTCCAAATATATAAGGCCCGGCTACGTTCAGGTCGCCTCCACTGAACCCATACCGGGAGTTTACGACTCGGCTTACATGGGAGACGGAAACCTGGTGATCGTGGCCGTCAATTCCAACGCCGCCGCCACTTCCTTCCCTGTCTCCTTCTCGGGGCAGGTTGCCGCCTCGTTCACCCCCTACCAGACCTCGGCCGCCAACAACCTGGCGCAACTGACTCCGGTCGCCGCGTCGGGCGGATCGTTCACTTACTCGCTTCCGGCGCAGAGCATCACCACCTTCGTCGGCTCGGCCTCCACGGCGCCCGGCTTCACGCTTTCTCCTTCCACGTCCAGCCTTTCCGTTACCCAAGGCAAGACCGCAACCGACGCCATCGCTGTTACGGACCTGAACGGATTCGCGGGCAACGTAACTCTGGCCGCCTCCGGGCTGCCCGCTGGAGTTACCGCCGCCTTCGCTCCCAACCCCGCCACCGGAAGCAGCGTGTTGACCCTGACAGCCGGCAGCACGGCGCCTACCGGCGCGGCCAGCGTCACTGTAACCGGAACCTCCGGCTCGCTTACGGCTACCGCGACAATCGGCATCTTCGTCGGTTCCTCCGCCTGTAACATCGTATACACAATCACTCCGCAAAGCACGGCCTCTTTCGGAGCGACCGTCGCCATCGACAACACCGGGACCAACGCCATCAATGGATGGACGCTGGGCTGGACCTTCGCCAACGGGCAGACGATTTCCTCCATCTGGAACGGAATTGAAACCCAGAGCGGCGCCAACGTCACGGTGACCAACGAGAGTTACAATGGCAGCATCCCCGCCGGCGGCAGCTTGACCGGCATCGGATTCAACGCAACCTGGAACGGCACGACCAACGCAATCCCCTCCTCGTTCACGCTCAATGGGTCTACCTGCGCCAGCAACGGCGTGGTAGGAACCGGCAGCTTCAAGCTCGCTGCTTCGCCTTCGACGCTCTCCGTCGCCGCAGGCTCCAGCGCCACCGACACAATCGCGATAACCGACGTCAGTCCGT
>CAZMHC010000230.1:0-2332 GCA_964565955.1 uncultured Occallatibacter sp. | reverse complement strand
AACTAATTGTGGTACAACTGAATAAGCTAATAAGCAAGCAGCACAATAAGCTAAAGCGGGGGCACTATGTCGGCGCCGTCAGAAAAGCTCGCGCAGTCCTTGGAAATGCTCCACAAGCTCCAGAGTTCCCACGGGGCAGCAGCGATAAGGTCGAGGGATCTGACGCGGACCCACCGGGAGCGTCTAATCGCAAACGGCTTCCTGCAGGAGGTCATGAAAGGCTGGTATATCCCCAGCCGCCCGGATGAGGCGAAGGGCGAGAGCACGGCTTGGTATGCGTCGTTCTGGCGTTTTTCGGCAGTCTATTTGAAAGAGCGCTTCGGCAGGAACTGGTGCCTCTCGCCGGAACAGTCGCTTGCTCTTCATGCGGGTAACTGGACGGTACCCCGCCAACTGGTAGTGAGATCGCCGAAAGCTCGCAACAAAGTCACCACGCTGCCGCACGGTACGTCGTTGCTGGACCTGCGCGCGGCACTGCCCGCGGCAGGCGACGTGGAGGAAAAAGAAGATCTGCGTGTTTTCTCCGTCGAGTCGGCGCTGATTGAGAGTTCGCCGAATTTCTTTTCGCGCAACGCGACGGACATTCGCGCAGTGCTGGCGACCATACGCGATGCCTCGGGCATACTTGCCCGCCTACTGGATGGCGGGCACAGCACGATTGCCGGCCGCCTTGCCGGGGCCTTCCGCAACAGCGGACGTGACCGCATCGCGGACGATATTGCGAGGACCATGTCGGCGGCGGGGTACGATGTTCGTGAAAACGACCCCTTCATCGACAAACCGGCCCTGCCTTTGCCCGTCCGCGAAACATCACCCTACGTGAATCGCATACGGCTGTTGTGGCAGAAAATGCGGGGACCGATCATCGACCGATTTCCGAAGGATCCGGGCCTGCCGCGCAACATCGGCGCGTACATGAAACGTGTTGGCGATGCCTACGTGACCGACGCCTACCATTCGCTGTCGATCGAGGGATACCGCGTCAGCACCGAACTGATCGAACGGGTCCGCGGCGGCAAATGGAATCCGGAGAAGAACGAAGAAGACAGGCAACAGCGGAATGCGATGGCTGCGCGCGGCTACTGGCAAGCCTACCAGGCTGTCCAGAAGAGCGTCGGCAGAGTTCTGCATGGCGACAATCCGGGCCTGGTGGCAGATGAAGATCACGGATCGTGGTACCGGGAACTGTTTGCCCCGAGCGTGACGGCCGGCCTGCTGAAACCCACCGACCTTGCCGGCTATCGCAGTGGGCAAGTCTACATTCGCCGCTCGATGCATGTGCCGCCGAACCGCGGGGCTGTGAGAGACGCCATGCCCGTTTTCTTCGAGTTGCTGCGCCTGGAAACGCACCCGGCGGTCCGGGTTGTGCTGGGGCATTTTGTGTTCGTCTACATCCATCCCTATATGGATGGGAACGGCCGCATTGGCCGTTTTCTGATGAATCTGATGCTGGCGTCGGGCGGGTATCCGTGGACGGTCATGCCCGTCGGCGACCGTGCGAACTACATGGAGGCCCTCGAAAGAGCGAGTGTCGGCGAGGATATTGGTCCGTTCACAGAGCTCCTGGCCGGCCTGGTTGAGAAAGGACTGGCCGGCGAACCGTTGCCGGCGGTCCCGAAGGCTTGACGATCTCAACGATTAGAAGGATCAGCAGCAACAACGGCAGGAGCACCACGCGGCGGTGATTTCCTGCGCCTGCGTTCGACATTTAGCCAACCAACGGTCATAATCGGAACCAGCGCCCGGGCGTCCTTCCCGTCTCCTGGCCAGTTTTCCACGCGCAAGCGGGCGAGTTAATTGAGACGACCTTGTATCGGTATCCGTGAAACCAAAGACCACAGCGGAGCGCGCGCGATGCTGGCCGCCACCCCTGAGCTGCGCGTAGCCGGGGAGAACGGGGACGATGGTCTCGACGGGGCCGGTCGAATGGAGGTCGCCGGAGTGGTACGGGAATCGCTGGATGGTGGTGGCGTTGCCAACGTAGACGTGCTTAGTGGAGATGGCCGTTGTGCCGCCAAATGGAAGCGCATGAACCGGCATTTATCGGCCAATGTCATGTTGGCTTCCCTGTATGCCAGCAAACCCGGTTAGGTGGAGACTCGTCCAGACCGTTACGTCACGGTCAGCCCCTCTTTGCGGCCGCCAACGTCTCGGCCTTCTTCACGAACTCGGTAAGCATTTCGATCATAGGAGTTTTCACCTCCGGGGGAGCCGTCTTCATCGAGCCGGAGTTAAACGGCGGATGGGGATCGTATTCGCTCATGAGCTGACAGCATTCGGCATAGATACGGTCGCGCAGTTCTGCGACCATCGTGAGGCCGAAGTCGAGCCC
>CAZMHC010000229.1:0-2394 GCA_964565955.1 uncultured Occallatibacter sp. | reverse complement strand
ACCCCCTGGTCGATCATCGCGGTCAGAACAGTCAAACGGTCTACGGTCATTGATTAACTCTCCTCAGTCGTTCCGGATAGCGCCGACCGAGTTCGATCAGAGCTTCACCAAGCGCTAGAAATACCAATATGAATTCTCACGTTTTGGCGATCGTTCCACCGGATTCGCGCGACCAAATGCACCTACAAGCGATAAGCGGATTTCGCTGATCTTTTCGAAAGCCGTCGAAGAACCACGGATTGCGAAAAGACATTGATTCAGATCGTTACTTTTGCGTTTGGGCGATGCCAGGTTGCGTCGAGTTGCGTCGAGTCGCGTCGACGTGCGGCATCTCAAGGACGAAGACCCTGATTTTTGGGTCAAAATAGGGATTATCAGGGTGTGACCTTTGCACTTTTACTCGCCAGGAGACTGGTTCCTGCGGACTAGCGCCACCACCATCCGGTCCGCGGAAGCTGCGCAATTCTCGCGGGCCTGAGAACAATCCGTAATTTCAATGCCTTGTAGGCGTGAGCGGCGATTTTCGGCCAGGTTCGCTTTCCAGGCTTCGCGCGCCTGAGCGACGTCGGGCCTGTCCTGCTCGGCGGCGCGCAAGTTTTTTTGAAGCTGAGCCTGTGGCGCTGGACAAAGCGATCCATCGCGCTGGCGGAGGTCTACTGGCCCAGCTCCGCCGGGGCGGCGGCGCCCGTCGCGTCCAACTGCTTCTTCCAGCGGATCGCCGAAGACGCCCCCACTTTGAAGCGGCGCGCCGCGCCGCGTCGCGAGTTCCCCTCCGCCACGTCCTCCAAGCCGCATCGCTGAGTCTCGACGAAGACGTCTGCGCCGCATAGCTCATCAAGCGCCGCTGGCCCGGTGGCTTCCTCTTCGCAGCCTGCAGTTCGAAGCACGCCTCGCGGCTGGAGACGAAAGAACGTCTCAACCCGAACGCTGAAGGAATTCGTCTCCGCAGGCAGTTGTGACGGCGTGACTATGGAGTCGGCACAGACGCCAGCACATCTGACAGCCCCGGCGCGGACAGCGCTCTCCAAAGCAGCAGTTCGAGCGTTTGCGCGCGGCGATTCATTATCCCTGGCGGCTGCCGCAGCTAACTGGCTACGCCATTCACGGATATCGGTTCCTGCTCAATTGCGGTTTCGATGACGCGGACCTCTTCGCGCGCGCATAGCTCTCTGATCATCAACGACGGCAATCTATCCGTCACGAAGATGTCAACGTCGCGAAGATGACCGATCCGGGCCGAAGCCAGTCTGTCGAACTTACTGGAATCAGACACGAGCACAACGGTTCGAGCGTTCGCAATTATAGCCTGAGCGACTTGGATTTCATTCAAGTCAAAGTCGAGCAGCGCGCCATCGGCATCGATCGCGGAGACCCCGATGATCGCGTAATCGACCTTGAACTGCTTGATCAGTTCGACCGCAAGTGGACCCACCACCCCGCCATCAGAGCGACGAATAGCCCCGCCCGCAACCACGACGTCGATTCCTTCCAGTGGATAAAGCATAGTCGCCACGTGAAGATTGTTCGTAATCACCAGCAATCCCAGGTGCTGCGTCAAAGCATGCGCGACTTCCTCTGTCGTCGTGCCGATGTTGATGAACAGCGATGAATTGCCCGGAATCAGCGCTGCGGTCGCCTTGCCGATTTCTCGCTTTTCAGATTCTGCAATCTTTCGGCGAGCCTCGTAGGCGAGATTGTGGACGCTAGACGCAACTACGGCCCCCCCGTGCACGCGCTCTAGAAGTCGCTGCTCGCAGAGTTCATTCAGATCTTTTCTGATCGTTTGGGACGATACTCCAAATCGCTCCGCAAGATCGTCAACGCTCACGCGGCCTGTCTGTCGCGCGAGGTCCATAATCTCCTGCTGACGCGGAACTTGCATCGCCTCCTCTTTTTTCCGCTGGGCGAATGGTGCTGACCCCGGATGTAATCCAACGGCTGCGTCACCTTACCGGCGTCGGCGAGTTGTAGCGCGAAGCCCCTGGGCGTCAAGGCGCAGCGCCGGTCTGACGTCCGCGGGCCGGTTCGCGCCGACTGCGACCGCGACCATCCCGGCCGCCGGGGTCCGGACTGTGGCGCAGCGGCAACGCTTCCGCCCTATTTTTGCCGCGGCGCCGCAAATTCGGCGGCGAACGATTGCGCCAATGACGCGGTTCTAGGATTGTCTTACGTTGCGCGAGTCGCTTTGCGGCTTCGATCGGCGGACCGCGCTTTTGACGACGGGGGACGTACATGCGCCGTTCTGCATTGCTTCTCGCCGGCCTGGCCGCCGGCTGGGCGCTGACCGCGGCCTCGGTCGCTTTGGCGATTCCGGCTTCGCCGACGCCCAACTTCCAGGGCGATTCGCGGCCGCTCGCTTCGCCGGTTCCGCGCCAGACCGTGAACTACGACGGT
>CAZMHC010000228.1:0-2399 GCA_964565955.1 uncultured Occallatibacter sp. | reverse complement strand
CGCCAAGGCCATATCCATCAAGGTGACGCGCCTCGCGCCGAAGGTGGCGTGAGTGGAGACTTCCCGCAAGGTCAGCAAAAGGCGCCTGCCGCTCTATGTCGCCGAGTTCCAATTCCGCTATAATAACCGCCTGAACGCGGAAATCTTCGGGGCGGCGATCAAGGAATGCTAAACCGCGCAATAGGCGCGCTCTGTGCAGCCATCCTTGGCGCGCTGGCACTGACGCTGATGGCCGCACCATCATATTGGCCATCCCCAGCTTTCCTGGCACAAGAAAGTCACAAGCCACAGCCCAAGACCAATGGCCTCAGTGAGAAGTCCTACGGCAAACAACGCCGTGCGGAGTTTCTTGTTTGCAAGTTCGACATATTCGACGCTCAAAAAGATCAAGACGACGCCAGCCTTAAACAAACCGAGCAATTCTGCAACGCGACGCCCGATTGGTGGACTATCGGCATTGGCATCGTTACCGCCCTGATCCTTCTCCTCCAAACTGCGGTGTTCGGGCGACAAGCCTTTCGGTTGCGGCAGTCTGTCGACTACATGCACAGCCAAGGCAACGACATGCGCGAGTCCATCGCTCAGGCCGCTAGGTCCGCCGACGCCATGGAAAAAGTCTCAGGGTCGCTCAAGATCAACGCAGATAAGATAGTCGAGAGCGTCGGCATAAACCAAAAGATTGCCGCTCGGCAACAACAATTCGGCGAGATGCAGTTGCGAGCGTATATCGGAGTCACGATTGGCCCCGCAACTTATCAAGACACGAATAATAGATTCGCCGCCGCGCCCATTTTCTTTAATACCGGCCACACGCCAGCGTACCAATTTAGATACAGGGTCATGGCAGAAATTCTTCCGGTTCCGTTGCCAATGGATTACAAATTCAAACTTCCCCCTCGTACTAAGGCAAGTATTTTGGTACCCCCAGGTCAACGGCCAGAAGCATATACGATCGTTAAAGATCGCATCGATGATACTGCCGTCGAAGACGCAAAACGCGGCCGTGGACAATCTCTCTACGTATGGGGGCTGGCTACATATAATGACGCCTTTGGTAAAACTAGACGGGCTACGTTCCTCCAACAGATCTATTGGATCGGAGAACCCGGAAAAGAAACTGTGCGCGGGCTCTATCTGGATAGACATAGCCAATCCAATTAGGACCGCTCGGGCCAAAACCCAATGTTCTGAAAAAGAGAACCGTCTCATCGACTCTCTCCGTCAATTTGGCGACTGGAGAGATAAGATGCTTATTTTTCGATAAAATAACCGTCTGTCAAGTACGGGCCAATCGCCAAAATCGCCAATCGCCAATCGCCAATCGCCAATCGCCAATCGCCAAAATCGTTTCCGATAATCAGAATGTGTGCTATCCTTCTTTCTCGATCGAATCCCACCTCGGGCCGCCCAATGACCGCTTCCGCTCTCTCGACTTCCGCCACCGGCCTGCGCCAAGCCGACCGCGCCCTTGACGCGCCGCAGGCCGTTGATCGCATTGACGATTCCGCAGCGCCGTCAAGCGCCGAGCTTGACGTCGCTTGACAAAACTTGACGAGACTTGACGAAACTTGACGCGCGCATTGACGCGGTCAATCACGACGGTCGGAAATCCTCGACGAAGCGCGTCAGCGCGGCGAGCGGTTGCGCCCGGCCTTCGATTGCCGGCGCCATCGCGCGCTATCCCTCAATTGCCGGCGAGCGAAGCGCCGGCGAGCCAATGGCCGAGCACACGGCGCTCGGCGTCGATCATCTCAGTCAGGTTGTTGGGCGGCATGGCGTGGGTCAGCACCGCCTGCATGCGGATCGAGGGGGCCTGGGCGGCGATCCGCTCCGGCGTGTCGAGCATGACGCCTTTGGGAGCTATTCCGATCCCGTCCCAGACCGGCTCCGGCGCGTGGCACATGACGCAGCGCGTCTGCACCACATCGACGACCGCCTGCGGCGCGCGCGGCAGATCGAGCCCCGCCGCAAGCGTCGGCTGCGGCGCCGGCTCGAGGCCGAGCTCAGGCCGCATGCCGGGCGACGACGCCATCGCGACCCAGAACGCCGCCCAGATCGCCACGGCCGCAACCAGCCACGCCCACCACGGCGCCTTGCCGGCGTCCTCCTCGGCGTGCCAGCGATTGTAGAAGTAGCGCACCAGCGCGCCGGCGACGACCACGCAGGTGACGATCGCCGGGATCGCGGCGCGATTGGCGAAGGTCACCGGATAGTGGTTGGACAGCATCATGAACAGCACGGGCAGCGTGATGTAATTGTTGTGGGTCGAACGCTGCTTGGAGGTCTTCGCCCATTGCGGCTCGGGCGCGCGGCCGGCGATCAGCGCCGCCACCGACTTGCGCTGGTTGGGCATGATGACCAGGAAGACGTTGGCGGTCATCATCGTCGCCATCAGCGCG
>CAZMHC010000227.1:0-2423 GCA_964565955.1 uncultured Occallatibacter sp. | reverse complement strand
GCAGAAACACCGTCCGCTGTCGTTCGCTCAACCCCTTCACCGCCGTCCAAACCTGGCCGACCCGCTCTCGCGCCAGCATCCGCTGTTCCGCCGATCGTTCCCCGCTCACCAGCCACTGGCTGGCTTCGTCCGTATCCACCGCATTGGTCCGCATCTGCCGCCAGAACTGCATCCGCCGGTTGCGCCAATGGTCCTTCTGCAGGTTGATGGCTATGCGCATCAGCCAGGTCATGGCGCTCGAGTCGCCGCGAAAGCTCGCCCAGTTGCGATGCGCCTTCAGGAAGCACTCCTGGGTCAGCGTTTCGGCCAGGTCCACGTCGCGCAGGGAGGCGAGCAAAAACCGGAATATCTGCGGCCGGTGACTCGCAACGATGGACTCAAACTCGTCGTCTGCAATCTCTCGCGCCGTGGCCATGCTCGTCGCTTCCAATGCTGTGCCGGCTGCCATCACTCAGGTAGACGCCCGCTCTGTCCGCAAGTTTACAGCCGGGAGGGAATTCTAATTCATGCGCAAGCCGAGTGTCCGAATGAGAGACAATGCGCCCAGAACGGCGACGCGGACGTGGGGCAGTGCGCGGGCGCTCCAGTGAACTCAACGGCTATCTCCGCCCTGTTTCCCTTGTCTTCGATGAGAGCGTTGCACAACCTTCCGGATTGCTTGCATCCGCAGCGGAGTTGCGAGAATCCGATCCATTGTGGAGCGACCGTCAGTGCCCTTAATCCCCAAGAAGGCGAAATCCGCAGCGGTACAGAGACCAGCCGTGGACGATCCCCGCTTCACCGGCCTGGTCGAGTCTCTGGCGCTCGATCCTGCGTATGCCGCGGTTGTCGACGCTTATCGCACTGGCAAAGGTGCCGGCAGCCGCAAGTTCGGCTCAAATGGCCTCAAGGTGACCGGCAAGCTTTTTGCGCTGGGAACGCAAGGGGCGCTGGTGGTGAAGCTGCCCAAGGCGCAAGTGCAAAAGATCGTGTCCGCGGGCCAGGGAGAGTTTTTCGACCCCGGCCACGGACGGCTGATGAAAGAGTGGGTAAAGCTCACCGGCGCTTCATCTAACTGGTTGGCGTTAGCCAAAGAAGCGCATGAATTCGTGCGCAAAGGCAGCTTGTAAGAACACGCTTCTATGCGAATAGCCAAAAGCGAAGTAAGGCGGGTGCGTCTGCCCGCTATTTCTGCCCGGCAATCCAGGCGTCGATGCGGTCGCTCAGCGCGTCCAGCGGCAGCGCGCCGGAGTCGAGCACCTGGTCGTGGAAGGCGCTCAGGTCGAATTTGTCGCCCAGCGCCGACTTTGCTCGGTCGCGCAGCTCCAGAATCTTGAGCTGGCCGATCTTGTAGGCCAGGGCCTGGCCGGGCCAGGCGATATAGCGATCCACCTCGGACTGAATGCTGGTTTCGTCGATGGCGGAGTGCTCGTGGAAGTAATCCACCATCTGTTGGCGAGTCCAGTGCTGCGAATGCACCCCGGTATCGACTACCAGGCGAATGGCGCGCCAGATGTCGGCCTGCAAGCGGCCGTAGTCCGAGTAGGGGTCTTGGTAGAAGCCCACGTCCTTGCCCAGGCGTTCCGAGTAAAGCCCCCAGCCTTCGAGATAGGCCGTGTAATCGGCGAATTTGCGGAAGCTCGGCACATCGCCGAGTTCCTGGGCAATGGACATCTGCAGGTGGTGGCCGGGAAGCCCCTCGTGATAGGCAATGGCCTCGACGCCGTAGAGGTTGCGGTCGGTGGCGTTATAGGTATTGATGAACAGTCGCCCCGGACGGCTGCCGTCGGGAGTGCCGACCTGATAGTAGGCGGGGGGCGAGTCCTTCGCTAGGTACTCGGGAACAGGCACGACCTCGAAGGGCGCTTTAGGCAGACGGCCGAAAAGCTGCGGCAGACGGGCCTGCATGGGCTTGAGGTAGCCGCGATAGGCATCCAGCAACGTTTCAGGCGATGCGGCCTTCAGCTTGGGATTGGCCTTGAGGCTGGCGCGGAAGCTGGCCAGGTCCGCAAAGCCGAGCTTGCGCGCGATGGTCAGCATCTCGACCTCGTCGCGCTTCACCTCGTCCAATCCTATTTGGTGAATCCGCTCGGCGGGCAGGTCGGTAGTGGTGGTGCGGCGGATGCGGAAGGCGTAATACTTGGCGCCGTCGGGCAGATCGGAGATGCCCGGCTGCTCACGGCCCGCGGGAACGTAGCTGACCTCCAAGAAGCGCTCGAAGCGCAGGTACGCGGGCAGCGCTTCCTTGCCGATGGCATCCAGCATCTCGACCTTGATGCGCTCCCGCTCGGCTGGCTTCACGGCGGCGGGAAAGTTCTTCAGCGGCAGCGCCAGCGGCGACTCTTCGGGCTTCCGATGCGCCAGTTCCTTAACCTGAGCCAGAGCCTTTTCCAGCAGATACTTCGGCGGCACACGATGGTCTTCCATGCCGATGGCCATATTGG
>CAZMHC010000226.1:0-2535 GCA_964565955.1 uncultured Occallatibacter sp. | reverse complement strand
GTGTAATCCGGCAGAGGTAGTGACCCCCCTCGGCGCTTTTTAGTGACCCCGGGTCGGCAGATTATAGTGACCCCCCTCCCCGTCATCACGAAGTCTTTCAGCGGCATACAGTGTGCCTTGCTGGAGGACACGAATGCCAAGGAGGATTCCGATGATTGAGCTGCGAGACCTGATTCTGCGACTCCGACGAGGAGAGGGGATAAAAAGCCTACATCGCACAACTGGGCGTCACAAGACTGTGCTGCGGAGGCTCAAAGCCCTCGCAGATGAGCGGAAATGGACGCTTGAAGGGTATCCCGTTCCCACAGAGAGCGAGATCCAAGCCCTTTGGTTTGCGAAAACCACGCCACAAGCGCATGAAGGTGACAAAGCTCACCCTCTGGATGCGATTAAGGACGAGATCGACGGCTGGGTGAATGAGAAATACAGCTTCGTGGCCATCCACCGGCTCGTGGTGCAACGGATGCCCTGTTCTGAAACGACGGTGCGGCGCTACATCCAAGGACGCTCAAAATGCCTGCCCAAGCCCGTCATACCGCGGATTGCGCATCCTGGAGAGGTTATGGAGGTCGATTTTGGCCTTCTGGGCCTCGTGTGGGACGACCAGGAGCGCAGGAACCGCAAGGCCTGGGTCTTCTCAGGTCGCCTGCGGTTCTCGCGGAAGGCCTACCGCCGGATCGTCTTCACGCAGGATCAGGACACCTTTTTCGCCTGCCATATCGCGGCGTTCGAGTGGTTTGGCGGGGTTGTGGCCCAAGTGGTTCCCGACAACCTCAAGGCCGCGATAGTCAAAGCCTCGCATGAGGAACCTCTGGTAAACCGGGCCTATCGAGCCCTCGCGGAGCACTACGGGTTCGCAATCAACCCCTGTCTGCCCAGGACGCCGCGGCACAAGGGCGGCGTCGAGAGCGACATGAAATACGTCCAGTCTTCGTTCTGGCCGCTGTTCAGGGAACGGGAGAAGGCCTTGGGTCACGAGGTCCCACGCTTCTCTGAAGCAAACCGGGCCCTCGAGGATTGGAACCTCACTATCAGCGAGACGCGCATCATCGGCAAGGTCGGCTCCACAGTGCCCGAGCTCTTCGCCACGGAGCAGCCCCTCTTGGCGGCCCTTCCTGTGGAGCGCTGGGATCCGGTGGACTGCGCCCACTGTTCCGTTGGTCCTGACTGGCGCATCCAGTACGGCAAATCCTTCTACTCGGTGCCGTACAAGTTCATCGGGACAAAGGTGCTCGTCGTCGGTTCCCGGAACATCGTGCGCATCTTCGCAGGCACCGCCGAGGTCGCTGTCCATTCGCGGGCGAAAAAGCCCTGGGCGGTGATCGCCGTCCCCGATCACGGGCCGCCGAACGCCAAGGAATATCTCACCACGAGCACTAAGGGTCTGGTCATGGCGGCCTGCGGCATTGGGCCGCACGTCGGCATGATGGCGGAAGCGATCCTCGCGGACAGGGCAGTAGATGGGATCAGGCCCCTACGAGCCCTCGTGCGGCTCCAGGAGCGATATTCCCCACAGGACATCGATTCGGTCTGCCTACGGCTCACCACGGCGGGCATAGCGAGCTATGGAAGCGTCAAGAACGAACTGAAGTACGCACAGGAGAAGCTTCAGGCGAAATCATTCCGCTTCGCCCGCGGTTTGGGATTCTTCGATCCCGGGGCCACGGAGAGTGTTAACGAGCAGGAGGTCGTCAATGGCTGACCTCGCGGTTCTCAGGCCCAAGCTCACGCGGCTCAAGCTCTCCGGCATGCTCGACAGCCTGCAACTCCGTTTTGATCAGGCGGTGACCGATCGCTGGTCCTTCTCCGAATTCCTCGACCGGCTTCTCCAGGACGAGGTCGAGCGCCGCGACACCAAACAGCTCTCCCGCAGGCTCGTGAAGTCGGGCCTGGCGCCCGACAAGACCCTCGAGGCCTTCGACTTCTCTTTCAATCCTCGGGTCCATGAGCCTTCCATACGAGAAATTGCCTTGTGCGCCTTCATGGAGACCAATGAAAACGTCTTTCTTGTCGGACCCTCGGGTGTTGGCAAAAGCCACCTTGCTCAGGCCATCGGCCACGAGGCCGTCCGGCGCGGCCATGACGTGCTCTTCCGCCGCACGAGCGCGCTCATGCGATGGATCACCGCGGGCCGCGCCGACGGAAGCCGCGATCGGCGCCTGCGGGCCGTCATAGCCACCCCGCTGCTCATCCTCGATGATTTCGGACTACAACCCTTCACCGAAGACGAGCAGTCCGATCTCTATGAGGTTGTCTGTGAGCGCTACGAGCGTTCTCCGACCCTCATCACGTCGAATCGGGATTTCAATGAATGGCCTTTGGTGTTCTCGAATCCGCTCATGAGCTCGGCCGCGATGGACAGGCTTGTTCATCACGCCGCCAAGATCATCATTGAAGGCAGGTCGTATCGAGTGGAGAGCTTCGCCAATCGCCAGAAAAGCTTGACCGCCGGCTCAGCGCCGGTCTAGATTCCAGGGACGGGAGGGGGGTCACTAAAACCTGCCGACCGGGGGTCACTAAACGTGCCGGATCACA
>CAZMHC010000225.1:0-2593 GCA_964565955.1 uncultured Occallatibacter sp. | reverse complement strand
GGCGGATGCGGTTGACCTCGTCCTCGCCCAGATCCTGGATCTTCTTGAAGGCGTCGACGTTCGCCTTCGCCAGAATCTTGGCGGCGCGGGGGTTCCCGATGCCGAAGATGTATGTGAGCGCGATTCTGGCCTGCTTGTTGCGGGGCAGATCGACGCCGGCAATACGTGCCATGGGATTTCCTTTGCTTCCGGTTGTGCGCCCCCGGCCTCAGCCGGTTCGCGCGGGTTGAACGGAGCAACTCCAGAGGTTCATCGCAAGCCTTGACTCAGGCTAACTAGCCTCTTGCAGTTTTCAGCTTTCAGTTGTCAGTTTTCAGTTCACAATGCTCGTTCGAGCGGGTTTTTAACTGAAAACTGAAAACTGTCAACTGATAACTTTTGTGGAGCTTCCGCCGTTTACCAGGCTCGCAACTAGCCCTGGCGCTGCTTGTGCTTTGCGTTTTCGCAGATCACCCTGACCACCCCGCGGCGGGTGATGACCTTGCACTTCACGCAAATCTTCTTCACCGATGCTCGGACTTTCATCTTTGTTGCCCTTCTGCCAGCTTTTAGCTGCTAGCTCTTAGCTTCTAGCTCCGTTGCTGCCGTCCCTCAGTTTTCCTATTCCCCCGCGAACAAGCTGGAAGCTGGAGGCTAATAGCTAGGAGCTATTTGTAGCGGTACACGATCCGCCCGCGATTCAGGTCGTAGGGACTCAGTTCCACGGCCACGCGGTCGCCGGGAAGTATCTTGATGAAATTCTTGCGCATCCTCCCCGATACATGAGTCAATGCCTCATGGTTGTTCTCCAGCTTGACCTTGAACATGGCGTTGGGCAGCGTCTCGACGACCACCGCCATCACCTCAATCATGTCTTCCTTCGACAAACTCGCATCCCGCTTCCGCCAGCCCGCGTCATGCGCCGCCAGCCTGTTGTTCCGAGCGTCCTACTCGGTTAAAACCCTTGCGCCGGTGGCCGTCACCGCCACCGTGTGCTCAAAATGAGCGCTCATGCTTCCATCCGCGGAGACCGCCGTCCAGCCGTCGCCCAATACCCGCACATCCGGCTTGCCGGCATTCACCATCGGCTCGATGGCGATCACCATTCCGGCGCGCAGCTTCATGCCCCGCCCCGCTTCTCCGAAGTTCGGCACCTGCGGATCCTCGTGCATACGGGAGCCGATGCCGTGCCCCACGAAATCCCGCACCACCGAAAACCCCTCGGCTTCGACCACCTTCTGCACCGCTGAACCAACGTCGCCCAGAGTCGCCCCCGGCTTGACCACGGAAATCGCGGCGTGCAACGAAGCCTCGGTCACCTTCACCAGCCGCTCCGTCTTGGGGTCGAGCTTCTCGCCCACTGGAACCGTGATCGCCGCGTCGCCGAAAAAGCCGTCGATGACCGCCCCGCAATCCACCGAAACGATGTCCCCATCCTTCAAAACACGCTTGGCCGAAGGAATGCCATGCACAATCTCGCTGTTGATCGAGGTGCAGAGAACGCATGGAAACCCGTGATAGCCCTTGAAGGCCGGCTTGGCGCCCAACTCCGCAATCCGTGCCTCGGCCGCCGTCTCCAAATCCAGCGTGGTGGCCCCCGGCTTCACCCGGCTGCGTACCAGTTCCAGCACCTCGCGGACCACCCGGCCCGCGCGGCGCATCTTCTCTATCTCCTGCGACGACTTCAGTACCACAGCCACCTAAACCAGCTTTCAGGGATCAGAGATCAGGGGTCAGGGATCAGTTAAAAGCCCGACCGGGCACTACCTGAACACTGTCCACTGACAACTGACCGCTAGCTTCTCAATCGCTCGACGGCGGCAACGATTCCAGCCGCAATTTCAGGAATCGGCCGATCCCCATCCACTTCCGCGAAGCGTCCCAGCTCTCGATAATGCTCGACGACCGGCGCGGTCGAGGCGGCGTAAGCGCGCATACGCTCCTCGAAGACCTTCTCCGTATCGTCGGCTCGCTGGACCAGCGCCGCGCCGTCAAGATCGCAAAATCCATCCCGTTGAGGCGGCTTTCCGTAGAGGTTGTAGATACTCTGGCAGACAGGACAATTCCTGCGCCCGGTAATGCGGCGCAGTAATTGATTGTAGTCCACCTGAATGCTGACGGCAACCAGCGGCAGCGCCCCGCCCAATGCGACCAGCCGGCCATCCAGCCAGCTTGCCTGCGGCAGCGTCCGCGGAAAGCCGTCCAGTATGTAGCCGTTGGCGGTATCCGGCTGCTCCAGTCGCGCCGCCACCATCTCGTTGACCAGAGAATCCGGAACCAACTCTCCCCGGCCCATGATCTCTTTGGCTGTCCGGCCCAGTTCCGTTCCCTGCGCCACATTGGCGCGCAACAGGTCGCCGGTGGAAATCTGCGGTATGGACCACAGCTTCACCAGTTCCTTGGCCTGGGTTCCCTTCCCCACCCCCGGCGCGCCCAACAAAAGAATCGGTCCGGGAATGGACTTGCGGCCCGCCTCTCGGCCCTGCTCGACTGTTTCGATCAATGAAGACATTACCAGGTTTTCCTTCCGCGGATGCGACCGGAACGCGGAGAAAAGCCGTCATAGTGACGCATGATCAGCTGCGATTCGATCTGGTTGACGGTATCCATGGCC
>CAZMHC010000224.1:0-2655 GCA_964565955.1 uncultured Occallatibacter sp. | reverse complement strand
CCAGCCGGTGGCCGCTGACGTTGATCACGTCGTCCACCCGGCCCATCAGCCAGAAGTAGCCGTCGGCGTCCTGGCGCGCGCCGTCGCCGGTAAAGTAGCTGCCGGGCACGTCGCTCCAATACGTCTTCCGAAAGCGTTCGGGGTCGCCGTAGACGGTGCGCGCCATCGAGGGCCAGGGCTTGCGGACGACCAGCAGGCCGCCGCTGCCGGCGGGAACCGGTTCGCCTTGCTTGTTGACCACCTCGGGCTGGATGCCGAAGAAGGGCCGCGTGGCCGAGCCGGGCTTGGCGGGCACCGCGCCGGGAATCGGCGCAATCATGATCGCCCCGGTCTCGGTCTGCCACCAGGTATCGACGATGGGGCAGCGGTTATGGCCGATCTTCTCCCGGTACCACATCCAGGCTTCGGGGTTGATCGGCTCGCCCACCGTGCCCAGCAGCCGCAGCGAGGCCAGGGAGTGCTTTTCCACGTGCCGGTCGCCCCACTTCATGAAAGCGCGGATGGCGGTGGGCGCGGTGTAGAAGATGCTGACGCGATGGTCGTCGACGATCTTCCAGAAGCGTGAAAAATCCGGCCAATTCGGCGCGCCCTCGTACATCAGAACGGTAGCCCCGTTCTGCAGCGGGCCGTAAACCACGTAAGAGTGGCCGGTGACCCAGCCAATGTCCGCCGTACACCAATAAACATCCTCCTCGCGCAGATCGAAAATATGCTTCGTGGTCAGGTAAGTCTGCACGGAATAGCCGCCGGTGGTGTGGACAAGCCCCTTGGGCTTGCCGGTGGTGCCGGAGGTGTAAAGAATGTAGAGCGGATCCTCGGAGTCCAGTTCCGCGGCGGGGCAATCGGGGGGGGCGGCGGCCATCAGCTCGTGCCACCAGTGGTCGCGGCCCTCGACCATCGTAACCGGTGAGCCGGTGCGGCGATAGACCACCACGCGCTTCACCGTGGGGCAGGCGTTCATGGCCTCATCGACGGTGCGCTTGAGCTGTATCTCGTTGCCCCGGCGGTAACTGGAATCCTGGGTCAGAATGGCCACGCAGGAGGAATCATTTACCCGGTCGGCGATGGCGTTGGCCGCAAAGCCGCCGAAGATCACCGAGTGAACCGCGCCGATGCGAGCGCAGGCCAGCAGAGCGATGGCCAACTCCGGCGTCATGCCCATGTAAATGGCCACGCGGTCGCCCTTCTGAATGCCCAGCGACTTGAGGGCATTGGCGAAGCGCTGCACCTCGACGTGCAGTTCGGCGTAGGTGAGGCGGCGAATCTCGCCCGGTTCGCCCTCCCAGATGAGCGCGGTTTTGTCTCGCCGGGCGCTCAGGGCGTGGCGATCCACGCAGTTGTAGCTGAGGTTGAGCTTGCCGCCGACAAACCATTTGGCCCAGGGAATATCCCATTCGAGCACCTTGTCCCACGGCTTGAACCAGTGCAAATCCGTGGCCACCCCGGCCCAAAAACCTTCCGGATCGTCGATGGACTGCTTGTAGAGCGCCTCATACTGCGCCAGGCTCTGGATGTGGGCCTGGGCGCTGAACTCCGGGGGCGGGGGAAAGACGCGAAGCTCGCGCAGAGTCGAATCGATATCCCGATTGGAAACGGCGGGAAGAGGCAGGGAAGACATAAGAGGATCCTTTGGGGGAAGAATTCGGCCCAGCGCGCGGAACCCTCTGGAAAATCCGTCCGAAAGACTCCGCTTGAGTGTCACTCTACCGGGGGCGGCATACGGAGGGCAAGGGGCTGCCGCGGAAACGCCGCTCAAAGAGCGAAAGGTCGTTCCGCGCGGCGACAGACTTCGCCGCGGGCGCTAAGCGGTATGCGAAACGCTCAAGGCGTAGAACTCATCCAACGCGCCAACGGTTGAACTTGTGCCGGAGGTTTGCAGATAATTGCCGGCCTTGAAGTACATTCCGTAGCCGACGAAGCCCGACGGCAGAGTGTAGGTTGTAGTTGCGCCGTTGAGGCTGAGCAGGATTTCGCTGGCTCCGCTCAGGGTAATGGAGTAACTGAACTCGGTTCCCAGTGGGACGTTGGCGATGGGATAGAAGGTTTCGTCGCCGCCGGCCGGGGTGGCTTCAATGGCCAGAACGATCGAGCCGGAGGCATAACTGCCGCCGGTTCCGTAGTAGAAGAGCTCGAGCAGGGGCTTGGTGGAGGCGGCCAGCCCCGAGGCGATGGCCGAGCCGATATGGACCTGGCCGATGCAGGTGTGGTCGAGCGAGTTCGCCACCTGCAAACTGGCGCTGAGAGTGTTAGTCCCGGAGATGGGCCAGTTGGCGTCGGAACCGTCGGCGTTCACCTCGCGCAACTCGGAGCGTGGGTAATCGGAGCCGGATGTGGTTACGCCATTCTCGGGGGTAAAGAAAGTCATCCCTCCGTCGGCGGCATTGGTGTAAAAGTAAGCGTCGGTGAAACCGCTCTTGCCGATCAACTGCGCGGCGGGTATCTCATCGACGTCGCCTTGGGCGCCGATGGGAAGTTGCAGATTCCAGAGAGCTAGATTGAAGTTGCCGCCCGGTGGAAGAGCGGGGTTGAGCGAGGCTGCGACGGCGACTGTGACGGTGAACGCCTGCGTGTAAGTGCAGCCGCTGATCGTATAAGTCGCCGTGTAAGTGTTGGCGCCGGCGCTCAGCGCGATGTTATCTATCTCGCGAGTGCTGG
>CAZMHC010000223.1:0-2677 GCA_964565955.1 uncultured Occallatibacter sp. | reverse complement strand
AGGTCGTCGCGCAGTTCCAAATCTTTCGCATTGGGAAGTGCGGCGCGAACATCGAACAAAGACGTATTGTGCGGAAGTGCTGTAATCCGGTTGCGGGCGCGGGGTGAACGCACCATGAGCTGGCGCGGCACAGTATGATTGCCCGCGAGATACGAGAGGGATTGTTCCGGCGAAAGGCACCATGCGGCGCCGAATCGCTCATCCAAATACGCCGCACAGAATCTCCAGAAGGACGCATACCAGGGTGTGCTTTCGCCGGCAATTTCCTCGGGCCGACTCGGGATATACCATCCCTTTATGACCTCTCGCAAAAAGCCATTGTCGACCAGCCGCTCACGGTGCGTTCGCGACAGATTCTTGGCGCGGATGGCGGCTTTGCCTTCCGTTTGCTGGAGTTTGCCCAGAGCTTCCAGCGACTGGGCTAGCTTTTCTGCGGGCGTCGGCATGGCGGACTCCATTTAGCTTTTACGGTTGCAATGATTTTAGCCTATTGTGTCGATTTGAGGTTAGCTTATTATGCACTACGCCATAAAAACACCCACAACCACCCTTACAAAAGCCTGCGGGATCCGAGTATCCTCTGGTTTGACAGGTATTAGATTGTCGTAGCTGAACTACGATAACGAATAAAGAAATTAAGTTTGGTGGCTGCCTGAGTACAGTGCCATATCTGTGCGTGGGTTTCCCGCGCTTCCGGGACTCACTCTATCTACCCTTGCATACTTGAGGATAAGCGACGCAATCGTCCGCGTCTGAGCGATAGGAAGCACTGTCGCCTGCGCGGCCGCATCCTTTTCTCCGCCCAACCGCCGACCGCCGATGGGCGAGTAGTTCGCCGCGCCATCGGTGGTAGCCTGAATGTTTATGACAGATTCGATTCAGGTGGACTTTCTTGTGATGGGCGCGGGCGTGGCCGGGCTACGCGCTGCCGTTGAGTTGGCGCGCCACGGCGAAGTTCTGGTAGTCACCAAGGACTCTCTGAGCGAGTCTAACACTCACTATGCGCAAGGCGGCATCGCCGTGGCCATGGAAGGCGACGAGGACGTTGCACTGCACTTTGAGGATACCGTAAACGCCGGCGATGGAATCGTTTACAGACCCGCCGCCCAAGCCCTGGTAGCCGAAGGCCCGGTGCGCGTGGCTGAGTTGATCGAGTGGGGCGCGGCCTTCGATCATGCCGCCGACAAGGAAGGCGGCCAGCTTCTGCGCACCCGCGAGGGCGCTCACTCCCTGCCCCGCATCCTGCACGCCAATGGCGATGCCACCGGCGCGGAGATCAGCCGTTCCCTGGTCGCCTTTGCCCGCGTCCACAAGCGTATCCGCTTTGCCGAATGGACCATGGTTACCGGCCTCGTCGTCGCCGACGGGCGAGTGGTTGCCGCCGATCTGGCCCCCGCCGGTCCCCTCGCGGGTTATCCCACTTTCCAGCGCGTCCATACCCGCTCCGTGCTCATCGCCGCTGGCGGCGCGGGTCAGGTCTACTCCGACACCACCAACCCCAGCGTGGCCACCGGCGACGGCCTTGCCTTGGCCCTCGAGGCCGGGGCCGAACTGGCCGACATGGAGTTCTACCAGTTCCACCCCACGGCCCTATCGCTTCCCAACGTGCCGCGCTTTCTGATTTCCGAAGCCCTGCGCGGCGAGGGCGCATACCTGCGCAACGACCGCGGCGAACGCTTCATGGATCGCTATCACCCACAACTGGAACTGGCGCCCCGCGACGTTGTGGCCCGCGCCATCGCCCGCGAAGGCGGAATATCTGCGATCACCGGCGAGGCTCGTTTGGTCCATCTCGATATGCGCCACATCGAAAACATCGACCTACACCGCCGCTTCCCCGGAATCAGCGATTTTCTCGCCCTGCACTCGCTCGACCTGGCCCGCGACTTGATTCCAGTCCGTCCCGCCGCCCATTATCTGATGGGCGGCATCAAGACCGATCTGGTCGGACGCACCAATCTACCCGGTCTCTACGCCGCCGGGGAAGTGGCCTGCACCGGCGTACATGGCGCGAACCGTCTCGCATCGAATTCTTTGCTCGAAGGTCTTGTTTTCGGTGCCCGCGCGGCCCAGTCCATGCTCCAGGACTATCTGCCCCTGCTCGTCTATGACGCGCCACCGCCTGTTTACATTCCTCTGAGCGATGAAGAAGAAGCCCTTGTGGAAGGTCAAATAAACCGTCTGCGGGCATCCATGTGGTCCTACGCCGGGCTGCTGCGGCAGGAGTCCACGTTGCGCGCGGGCTTTTTCGCGCAGGAGGCTTGTGCCGCCGCGTTGTTGCGGTTCGCGGAACAAAGCAAATCCAGCCGTCGACTTATCGAGGCCCAGGCTCTGAACCGCGTAGCCCGCGCAATCCTTCACTCGGCGCTGGCTCGTGCCGAGAGCCGCGGCGCCCACTTCCGCAACGACTTCACGAACCGCAACGACCGGAACTTCCGCAAGCACTCGGTCTTCACACGCGAGGGTCCAGTCAGGTTTGAAGAGTGGAAGGAAATCGACTGATACATACAGGGGGTTAAGGCAGAGTACCGCTCATAAACGCGGCGGAAGGGTCGAGAGACCCCTTCCGCCGCGTTGTTGCGGTCTACTCGCCGGCTGGCCGTTCAGTCGGTGACGGTGAACGTCTGCGTGTAAGTGCAGCCGCCGGAGACGTAAGTCGCCGTGTAAGTGCTGGTTG
>CAZMHC010000222.1:0-2734 GCA_964565955.1 uncultured Occallatibacter sp. | reverse complement strand
AAAGGATCGCAACTGCGCAACACTATCGTAAACTTACGCAATTAAGCACTAGGTGACCCAACTGCTCCGCCAACTCGATAAACCACTGGCTGTTGCCGCACGCCTCAATCCCAATCAGCGCCGGCGCTTCCAGCTCCCGATAGAACCGCTCCGCTTCACCATTTCCGTTCGACAGCTTCAGTTCAGCTATTTCCCCGGTCTCCGGGTCGAAAACCGCAACCTGCTGCCAACTGGGATGGAAATCACATCCTACAATCTTCATAGAAGGCTTCTCCTTGATCCAAAGCCCTGGTCCTCGATAAACCAAAGCCTAACGGATCGCTGAAGCCTTCGGCCTTATACCATCACGGTCTCGGTGATCTTTTCAAACAAGATGAGGGTCGCCTACGAAAAGTTCTTCTCCAAACTCAAGGGACTGCTCCGCAAAGCCGCAAAGCGAGACATCGACGACCTTTGGAAGGAAATCGGCGAACTGCTCAACGGCGTCACCGCAAGCGAATGCACAAACTTCTTCGCATCAAGCGGATATGTTAACACTTAAATCGAAACCGCTCTAGCTGTTGGCCGCCCGCTTACCGCAGGCTCTTCAATGCCGGATAGAGCTTGCGCCAGCGCGCATAGCCGTCCTTGTAAGCCGTCAGATCGCCCTCATCCGGCTCAATACGCTGGGCCACTTGGATCGCTTGCCCGCAGGCTTCGTCCAGATTCGCCCAGTGCCCCGCGCCCACTCCCGCCAGCAGAGCCGCGCCGAATGCGCCACCCTCTTCGGCCCTGAGCGCCTCGACCGCCCTCCCATAAATTCCGGCCTGGATCTTCCGCCACAGCGGGCCGCGCGCGCCGCCGCCGCCGAGGCGAATCACGCGAACCGGAATTCCCAGCTCGGCGAAGAGCGTGAACGTATCTTCGAGCGAGTAGGCCACGCCCTCCAGCACGGCGCGCACAAAATGCGCCGCCGTATGAGACGACGAAATGCCGGCGAAGGCCGCCCGCACCTCGGGGTCAAGGTGCGGCGTCCGCTCGCCGAGCAGATAGGGTGCCCACTCCAGTCCCTCGCTGCCCGCCGGAACTTCCGCAGCCTCCGCAGTGAGCGCATCGTACCCGCGGCCGGCGAAAAACGTCTCTTTCAGCCAACGGAAGCTCAACCCAGCCGATTGCGTCACGCCCATCACGTGCCACAAACCGGGGACAGCGTGGCAGAAGGTGTGCAGCCGCCCTTTGGGGTCTTTGGTGGGAGCGGCGGTGGCGGCAAAAACCACCCCCGATGTACCAATGGTGGCCGAGACCGAACCCGGCTGCAAAATGCCCATACCCACCGCGCCCGCTCCCTGGTCGCCCGCTCCAGCGACGACGGGCGTTCCCGCAGCCAGTCCGGTAAGCGCCGAGGCAACCTGCCCGACGCGCGCGCAAACCTCCGGCGATTCATAGAGTTGCGGCAGCCAGCTTTCGGGTATCCCGGCTGCCTCGGCAACCTCTCGCGACCACCTCCGGTGGGTTACATCCAAGAGGAGCGTACCGGAGGCTTCTTGCACGTCGATGGCGAACTCACCCGTCAGCCGGTAGCGCACATAATCCTTGGGGCAGAGAATGTGGCGCGTCTTGGCGAATATCTCCGGCTCGTGCCGTTTCACCCAGAGCAGCTTGGTCAAGGTGAAGTTGGGAAGGGCGGGGTTGCAGGTCAACTCGATCAGTTTTTCATAGCCGATGCGCTCATGCAGCCAGTCGCACTCCGGCTGAGTGCGCGTATCGCACCAGATCAGCGAGGGGCGCAGCACACGGCCGTCGCCGTCGAGCAATACCGCCCCGTGCATTTGTCCGGTAAGCCCAATGGCAGCAATGGGTTGACGAGGACGAGGCGCGGCGGCCAGAGCGCTGCCTATGGCCTCTTGAGCGGCGCGCCACCAGTCGTCGGGGTCCTGCTCCGCCCAACCGGGATGGGGGGTACGAAAGGGAGCGTGTTCGCTCGATGCGCCTGCAATCGGCTTTCCCGCTCCATTCACAATCGCCGCCCGCGTTCCGCCCGTGCCCACATCCATTCCCAGAAACCACATCGCCGTTCTCTCCCTGGATAAATCGGTTTTCTCGCCGCGAATAGCATAGCAACTCAGGGCCTGCGTGGCATAGGGAAGACGATGCGTTCCAATTCTAATTGGATGCAAGCTGCGATACTGAATCGACTTGAAAGTCGTCCGCGGGCAACGGCGACAAATCGCGGGCAAGGCAATGAGGGTTGGCCGCTTTCACTGTTCGCGGATCGATCCCGCGCTGAATTCGATATATGCCTATCCGTATAAATCAATCGAACAGCTTGCCCCTCGAACAGGCCATTTCGAGCGACTGCAGTGGACCCCAAAATTGAGACAGGCGAATAGGACACACTTCTCAGCGAATGGAGAATTGTGTCGTGGGTCTGAATCGACGGAAGTTCACGCGGGAGTTTAAGGAGGCCGCCGTGCGGCGGCTGGAGTTGGGGGCATCGATGGCCGAAGTGGTCCGTGCCTGCGAGGTGACGATTACAGTATCGAATGATGTTGTGGTGTCCGAAGTGGAAGTCGGATGTAAACCAAATATCACGCATGCATTTTTCTCTCTCGATTCGCAATGTCGCATGCGGCGGCGCGTTCGCGATGTTCGAAGGCGTCTACGAAGGGCTCAAGCTCTTCGTCACTCATGCCAATACTCTGTCCAGTCTTGCGCCAACCATTCACGGCACGCATAACGTCGCTCAGGATCTCCC
>CAZMHC010000221.1:0-2782 GCA_964565955.1 uncultured Occallatibacter sp. | reverse complement strand
CAGGTTTGGACGGCGGTGAAGGGGTTGAGCGAACGACAGCGGACGGTGTTTCTGCTGCGCTACGTGGAGGAACGGGAGTTGAGCGAGATTGCCGAGGCCACAGGGTTGAGCGAGGGGACTGTCAAGGCTCATCTATCGCGGGCGTTGTGCAAGGTGCGCGCGGAACTGGGAGGAACACGATGAGCGCAAACGAAAGATTTCGTGAAGGGATGGGTGTGCGAGAAGAACTGGCCGGGATCGAGGATTTGTCGCTCAACGAGGCGCTGCAAGAGTTTCGCTCAAGCGTCCATGCCTGGAGCGAGGCGGCGTATGGGCGGCCGCTGACGGCCGTGAGAGCCGCTCCCCGGGCCTGGCGGCTGGCGACGGGATGGGCGCTGGGCTGCGCGTTGGTTGCTGGAGGGGTCTCCGCAGGAATCTACGAGCGGCAGCATCGGCGGGAATTGGCGCGCATCGCGGCGGCCCAGATGGCCGAGCGTGAGAACCGGACGGCCGCCGACCGCGCCCGCGAGGAAGAGGAGTTGCTGGCCCGGGTGGACAGCGACGTATCGCGCGAGGTTCCGAAGGCCATGGAGCCGTTGGCCCAATTGATGGCCATGGATGAAAACAGGTAAGTGGGAAAACGAGCGGCGGGAAACGTACGTTTGAGGAAAAGGGGGATAGGTCAGTGAAAGCATCGAGGTTGGCGAGGTGGGGATTGGCGGCTGCCGGGGTGTTGCTGGCAGGGGCGGCGTGGGCGCAGGGGCCGGGCGGCCGTCCGGGAGAGGGGCCTGGATTTGGAGAACGCCGGCCTCCCTTTGAGAGGGCGTTCGGGGCCGAGGGCGCGCAGGGCCGCTTTTGGAACAATCCGAAGATCGTGGAGCGGCTGAAGCTGACCGACGAGCAGCGCAAGGCATTCGACGGCATTCTTTTGGAGCACCGCGAGAAGCTGATCGATCTGCGCGCCGGCGTCGAGAAGGCCGAACTGGAGATGGAGCCGCTGATCGGAGCCGACCAGCCCGATGAGGGCAGGATTCTGGCGCAGATCGACAAGGTGGCCCAGGCGCGCGCCGAACTGGAGAAGGCGAATGCGCGGTATCTGCTAGCGATTCGAGGCAAACTGACGCCGGAGCAGTGGAAGCAGGTGCAGGCCTTCCGCGCCAACCATGAGCAGGAGCGCGGCAAATGGGAGCGCGGCGAACCGGGACGCGACGGTCACGCCAAGGACGGGCAGAAGTTCCATGGGCAGTGGCCGGACGGTCAGGGCGGCCGGTTTCACCGCCAACTGCCCCCTCCGCAGCCGCCTCCGCCGGGCGCGGCGGGACCGCAAGGCAAGGTTGGGGATGGTGCCGGCCCGGATTCGTCTGGCGCGGCTGGAGCGGACGGTGAAAAGTAGAGGGGGCTTCAGTCGGGCTTGTTCTTGAGGAAGGGGCATATCCCGCGCGGATTGGTCGGCATCCTCTCCGGGGGCTTTGTGGGTGCCGCCGTCCCGGCATACGATTGCACGATCCCGCTGGGAGCCTACAATCCGGCCGCCAAACTGCTTGATCGAGACTCGCTCTTCCAGGCTATATCCACAAAATGGCGCTTGCCCGATACTGTTTGCTGTTTCTCAAATGGCTACACAACCAGTTGTCATTCCGAGCGAAGTCTGGCGCGGTTTTTTGCGCCAGACTGACTCGAAGGACCTGCGGTTTGCAATGCCCATACGCAGTCTAGGCATTTTGGAGACACAGCGCTATATCTGAATCTTCACCGGCCAGGTCTTCCAGATATCGGCGCAGTAGTCGCGAATGGAGCGGTCGGAAGAGAACTTGCCGATGCGGGCCACGTTCAACAGCGACATGAGCGTCCATTTGTCCTGATCCTTGTAAGTCTGGCCAACCGTGTCCTGGCAATCGACGTAGGACTGGTAGTCGGCCAGCAGCATATAGGTGTCGGCGGTCAGCAGGGAGTTGACCAGCGGCTCGAAGAGCCTCTTGTCGCCGTGGGAAAACTCGCCGCTCGAAAGGGAATCTAGAACCTCGCGCAATTCGGCGTTCGACTCGTAGATAGCGCGGGGATTGTAGCCCGCCAGCTTGCGGCTCTCGACTTCCGGCGTGGTCAGCCCGAAGAGGAAGAAGTTCTCCGCACCCACCTCCTCGCGAATCTCGACGTTTGCGCCGTCCAGAGTGCCTATGGTGATCGCTCCGTTCATGGCGAACTTCATGTTGCCGGTTCCCGAAGCTTCCATGCCGGCCAGCGATATCTGCTCGGAGAGATCGGCGGCGGGATAGACTCTCTGGCCAAGCTTCACATTGTAGTTGGGCAGAAAGACCACTTTCAGCCTGCCCCGCACCAGCGGATCGGAGTTGATCGCCTCGCCCACGGAGTGAATCAGCTTGATGATGAGCTTGGCCATGCGGTAGCCGGGCGCGGCCTTGCCCCCGAACAGGAATGTCCTGGGCACTATCTCCACGTCCGGATTGTGCTGGATGCGCTTCAAGAGCGTCAGGATGTGCAGAACCTGCAAGTGTTGCCGCTTGTACTCGTGCATCCGCTTCACCAGCACGTCGAAGAGCGAGTCGGGATCGGGGGAGATTCCCAGCCGGTCGTGAATATAGGCCGCCAATTGCAGCTTGTTGTGCCGCTTGATGGCTCTCCACTCGTCGCGGAACTCCTTGTCGTAGAGCATCGGCTCGAGACGGCGCAGCTTCTCCAGATCGTGCGCCCAGCCGGGGCCGATCCGGGCCGTCAGCAGTTGCGCCAGCTTGGGATTGCTGAGCGCCATCCAGCGCCGCGGCGTCACGCCATTGGTCTTGTTGGA
>CAZMHC010000220.1:0-2808 GCA_964565955.1 uncultured Occallatibacter sp. | reverse complement strand
AGGACATTCAGCAAGTTATTTGTTTCGTTCACCTTGAGGGCGGTTTGAAGTGTCGCGCCCTGACACAATGCAGTATGTCGAAAAACTCAACACGAACCAATCGAGATTTGTAGTCTCCCACCCTTTGCAAAGAACGCGAAGGATGGGCACCCGCACCCGTTTAGCCGCAGCCGCCTTACCCGCAAGCACCCCTCGTTGATGATTGAAAGGAAATAAGTTACCCCTTTCGCCCGCGTACCGCCTCTTTGGCTTCAGCGGGGCCGCTAGTGGGCACCTCCGGCACCTCCGCCTTGCTCACCGCGCCTACGTTCAGCTTCTTGCGCAGTTCGGCGTCCATCCTGGCGAATAAATCCTTGTTTTCCTTGAGGAAGGCGCGGGTGTTCTCGCGGCCCTGGCCGATGCGCTCACCGGAGTAGCTGTACCACGCTCCAGACTTCTCGACGATATTGTTGGCCACCGCCAGATCGAGCACGTCGCCCTCGCGGCTGATGCCTTCGCCGTAAAGAATGTCGAACTCGGCCTCGCGGAAAGGCGCGGCCACCTTGTTCTTGACGATCTTGACCTTGGTCCGATTGCCTGTTACCACGTCGCCTTCCTTGATGGCAGCGATGCGCCGGATATCGACGCGCACCGAAGAGTAGAACTTCAACGCGCGACCGCCAGTGGTCGTCTCCGGGTTGCCGAACATCACCCCGATCTTCTCGCGGATCTGGTTGATGAAGATCAATGCCGTGCGCGACTTGGAGACCGTGCCGGTGAGCTTGCGCAGCGCTTGCGACATCAACCGCGCCTGCAGGCCAACGTGAGAATCGCCCATCTCGCCGTCCAACTCTGCCTTGGGCACCAGCGCGGCCACCGAGTCCACCACCAGCACGTCGATCGCCCCGGAGCGCACCAGCGCCTCGGTGATCTCCAGCGCCTGTTCACCGCTATCTGGCTGTGAAACCAGCAAGTTATCCACGTCCACGCCCAGCTTCTTGGCATACGCCGGGTCCAGCGCGTGCTCCGCGTCCACAAATGCCGCCAGCCCGCCAGCCCGCTGGGCCTCGGCGATAATCTGCAAGGTGATGGTCGTTTTGCCCGAGGACTCGGGGCCGAAGACCTCGATGACGCGCCCCCTCGGAACGCCCCCCACGCCCAGCGCCGCATCGAAGCTGATCGAACCGGTGGAGATCACCGCGATCGGCACCAGCGCCTCTTTGGAGCCGAGCCGGACGATCGACCCTTTGCCGAACTGTTTTTCGATCTGTGCAAGGGCAAGTTCTACGGCTTTCGTACGGTCATCGGCCACGGCCATCGGGAGCACACCTCAAAATTGTCGCTCTGCGGTCTCCTGCTTCCCCATAGGAAACAACGCGGGCGGACTGGATTGGATTTCGTAGGGATTGTAGCAGGGCTGGACAGACAAGGCCAGAAAAAAATAGCGAAGAAATGGAGAAGAGAAAAATTGGCTTTGGAGATGGCCGAAATCTCGTTGAAATTCGCCAATGATAAGAATCAAGCCGGCAAGGGAGATTGGCGATGGCATCGAAGGCGATTAGTGCCGACTCCAAATAAAGGCTGGACGGAAATCTGTCGCTCATCCTACCCCTAACAGGCCGCGGTCTGCCCCAGCGATGGGTTCAACTCGGCAGAGAGCAATACCGCCAAGTCCTGCCGGCAATGGCAGAAAGTGCCGGAGCCAGAAACTACTTCATGCCGGAATGCGCGAGAAACGCCAGCAAGACTAGCGCAAAACCCACTGCGCCGGCCGTGGACAAAAAGTTCACGGCATCGTTGTTGAGCCAGCCGCGCCGTTCCAGAGTCGCTCCCAGCAGGCTGTCGAAGAACAGGCCGAAGACTCCGCCCGCGCAACTTACCCAGAACATTGCAGAGTTGCCACCCAGCGCCAGGATTCCGGAGAGGGAAACGAGGACGGCCGCGGCTATTCCGGCCAGAGTGCCAGCCAGACTGACCGCGCCGTCGGTTCCGGGGGTGACGGCGCGCAGGGTGGTGATGAGACGCGGCTGGCCGCCCAGGACCAAACTCAGCACTTGGCCCACCTCCGAAGAGACCGTATCCGCCGCGGCCTCGGCCAGAGCCGCCAGTCCCACGGCGAAGAGCAATGGCGGGATTGTGTGCGAGAACGAGCGGGAAGCGGAGAGGAACGACTGCGCAAATTCATCGGAGACCAGTGCGGCCACGCCGAGATTGGATGCGACTTGGGAAGCGGAGCGGCCGCGTCGCTTCTCGGCCGTACCTAAACGCTCCTTTTGCGCTCGGCCCAGGCGCGTGGCTAAGTGGGCGAGCAAGCTGACGGCCAGCACCGGCACAAGCGCGGTATGCCAGGGTCGATAGGGAAGCGTGGCCGTGGAAAACATCAGGCCGGCGGCGATCGTCGCTCCGGCGAAGGCGCCGCCGGGGGTAGCCGCGTGGAGTTTGAGAACAACCAGCGCCAGAAGCAGGCTAAGGCCCACGGTCCAGATGGACACCGAGGGCGCGTGCAGCGCCCACCAGCGGACTTCGAGCACGACGCTTGCGCCGACTACAGGCAGGACCGCCAGGAGGGTCAGCTTCGATTGCCAGATCAGCTTCGTTTGAGCCACGCTTCATCGTAAACTTGCCGCCGGGAAGCGGGCCGCTGCTTTTCCAAGATGAATATCGGTCTTGTGCCGGGAAAGGGGCGGTGGGGAATGCTCCACAGGAACACAGGAATTGTGTTTCTGTGGAGCGTACTGTTGAAAGTTGTTGATTGTAAGTAAGTTAGCGTAGGCTCCACAGTTTCACAGTTTCTGTGATTCTGTGTTTCTGTGAAGGCGCTCCGTGGAA
>CAZMHC010000219.1:0-2906 GCA_964565955.1 uncultured Occallatibacter sp. | reverse complement strand
GTTATGCCATGAAAGGCGGCTTTTTGCCATAGTGCGATGAGAAATCCGGGTTAGTCGCCACGATAATCAGGCCGCTGCTGACGACGTGTACCGATGGTGCAGACCGCCGACTCGAGGCAAGGCTAGGATTTCGCCCGCGCCGGTCGGGCGTGCTTCGGTCGGCCGACCCCCGGGCGTCGCCTTCTCCAGTCCGATGTGGGTTCGGTCGTCGTGATAGTAGGCTAGATAATCACGCCCAAGCCGCCGCAAATGCTGCTCATTCAGGGGGATGACGTGATCGAGCACCTCGCGGCGAGTACTGCCCACCCATCGCTCCGCGATTCCGTTCTGCCACGGGCTCCGAACACTCGTGCGCATAGGTTGGATGCCACTCGCCTTTAGGAACTCGACGACATCGCTGCCGAACTTGGCATCACGGTCGAACAAAACGTGGCGGTAGCGACACGGCAGCGACAGAGCCTCCCTCAGTTGCTGCAGGATCCAATCGCTCGTCGGATGCGTCGTGACATTGAAGTGCAGTATCCGCCGTCGGCCGTGCTCGATGACAAAAAAGCAATAGAGTGTGCGAAACGTCAGACTCGGAACGGTGAAGAAATCGAACGCGGCGATGACCTCGCGGTGGTTGTTGAGGAAGGCCAGCCAACGTCTCGCTCTCCCCGCATCGCAGTGACGCCGCAGCCGTCGCAGATATCGCGACACGGTGGGTTCGGAAATCTGGAATCCTAGTTGGAGCAGTTCGCCATGGATGCGAGGCGCCCCCCAGGTCGGGTTCTCCGTCTTCATGCGCCGGATCAACTGCCGGATCTCTTCACTCATCGTCGGCCGGCCTCGTCGACGAAGTCGAGACCGCCACCGCCAAAACAGCCGAAAGCCAGAACGATGCCAGCAAACCACGGTTTCCGGCTTGACAACGATCAGGGCGTCGGCCCAGCCAGGCCACAGTCGGCGGAGCGCAATCCAGAACAGCCGATCGAGCCGATCCAATTTCGGGCGCGGCTGCTTCCGCTTAAACACGGCAAGTTGCTGGCGAAGGGCAGCGGCTTCCAGCGCCAGGTGGTGGCGCTGCAGAAGGAAAGTGCGGAGGTAGGTGACCACCGCACAGGCAAGAGTGAACATCTATCCGATATTAATTGATGGCGTTTTCTGGCAGAACGCGCCAGAAGTGCAACCTCTTGATCCGACTACCTTATGCATTTTTGATGACCGACAGGTCTGCGATCTGGTTTACTCTGAACTCTGCGTCCATTTCTCGATCCAGGAAGAGTGCGACGATTTTCTCGCGGTCAATGAGATTCGGGTCGAGCCCTTGAGTCGTGCCGCGCATTTCGCCGCCAGTCGCGCGTGGCGGGAATATCGCCGGCAGGGTGGGCCGCGCGTCCGGATTTTGGCCGACTTCCTGGTCGGTGCCCACGCCCAGCTTCAAGCGAGCCGGCTGCTGTCAAGAGACCGGGGTTTCTACCGAAAGCTGTTTCCTTCGCTGAATCTCATCGATCCCAGCGAGCGCGCCCTGCCCGAACAGGAGTAACCCCGATGTCTGTCTTCAAACGCGGCGACGTCTACTGGTATCACTTCCTCTTCGCCGGACGGCATATCCAGGAGTCCACCAGGACCTCATCCAAAACGTTGGCCAAGGCAGCCGAGCAGAAACGGCACAGGGAACTCGAAGAGGGCTTCAATTCCGTGGTTGACGATCGCAGGGAGCGCATCCGCACCATTGCCGATCTGGCTTCGAGTTTCTTTGAAGACTACAAGCTCCGCCATCGGTCCGCAACATTCGCCGAATACGCCCTCAGGCACGTCAAGCGTTTAGTCGGCGGCCTGATGACCGTAGATATTACGGAGCAGACCATTCTCGGATACCAGTCCGCACGCCTCAAGGAAAAGGCCTCGCCTAAGACGATCAACGAGGAAGTGGGAATCCTGCTGCGAATGCTGCAAGATCGTGGCGACGCGCTGCGCGCCAGGTTGCGCCGCAGAAAACAACTGAAGGTGAAGGTGCGCCAACAAGTGGGCCGGGCGTTTTCCCCGGAAGAGAAGGTCCTCCTTTACCAACAAGCGCTCCATCGCAGGTCCAAGGCCATCTATCCCGCTCTCGTCCTGGCTCTCAATTGCGGGTTGCGCGACAAGGAACTTCGCGAACTGCAATGGGGGCGCATTCACTTGGATGAAGCTTATCTGGTGGTCGGCGAGACAAAGACAGATGGCGGAACCGGTCGGACAATTCCGCTGAACTCGACCGCGCTCGATGCCGTCAACGACTACGCCGAGTGGTACGAGGAGAAGTTCGGTAAGTTGATCCCCGAGTGGTTCGTCTTCCCGTTCGGCAAGCCGCAGCCCACCGACCCGACCAAGCCGTGCACCACCTTCAAAACCGTGTGGACGAAGATCCGCAAGGAGTCCGGCGTCAAGGGCCGATGGCATGACAACCGGCACACGCTCGTCACCGAACTTGCCGAGAGCGGCGCCGGCGATCAGACGATCCAGGATATCGCCGGCCATGTCTCCAAGCAGATGCTGAAACACTACAGCCACATCCCGCATGGAAGCGAAACGCAAAGCCCTCGAGTCCATCGTGGGCCGCAAGAAACCGTCAGCAGGCGCGCGCTAAAGCTTCCCAACCGCTGTCGGGCCATGTTCGATGTGCGAATGCGCCTGGTAGCAGCCCGGACGACCAACCGATAGCCGCCGGCGTCGGCCTCTCCGCAGGCACAAACGACCGCCAGCGCGGCGAGATCCACCCCACCATCTGTGTCGCTACATTCCTACAGATTTTGAGGTGTGGTCGCTACAATTTCCGCTACAGTAAGGCTTTCTTGGCACTCAGTGAATTTTGTAAGTTATTGATTTGATTTGGCTCCTCAGGTAGGACTCGAACCTACAACCCTTCGGTTAACAGCCGAACCAGA
>CAZMHC010000218.1:0-2926 GCA_964565955.1 uncultured Occallatibacter sp. | reverse complement strand
CCGCTTCGCTAACCCTTCGCTCCCTTCAGGCTCATCCTTCAATTGGAAAAGACTATTTCCGTCGCGCGATTCCGAATTCCGTGCTTATACTCGTTGAGAGTGACCAACGAACTGCGCAGACGGCTGGAATCTACGACGTTCTTCGACCTGGGAGCGATGATGGAGGGGTACGCGCGCGCGGCGGCCGAGCTGGCAGCGCGGGATTTCCAGCAAACGCTGGATTTTTCATCGCAGTCGATCGACGGCCTGGACGAGATTTTGGTGCGGGTGGGCGAAAGCCCGGAGCTGGACCTGGACTTCGAGGTGCGGCTGTGGGGCAGCTATCTGGGCGAGGTGCTGCGCCGCCGCTATGCCGGCAACTGGGAGATGACCCCCTACCCGGGCGGCACAATGGCGGTTCCGGCCATCGAAGTGCGCGGCTCCCGGCTGTTTCCACTGATGAAGGTTCACCGCAGGCTCACCATCGGCGAAGAAGAGGACTTGGGAGCTTTCTTCGCCATGGTCACCGAGCGGCTAGGCAAACCGGCGCAGGTGAACTGACAGAGATCCGGGGTAGGATAAATGCCGGGAACGGGTCGGTGTGTACCGCTTCCGCGCCTGAATATGGCTTTGTGCGACAATGGTATTCGACGATGCGGCAATTCGCGGCGGCGCGTGGAGGATCAAGTCATGGGCGAATTATTTCAACCCACACACCTTTTGGTCATTGGGATTATATTGCTGGTGCTCTTCGGCGGCAGGCGGCTGCCGGAGTTGGGCAAGGGTTTGGGCGAGGGCCTGAAAGGTTTCAAGGAGGGCCTCAAAGGCGTCAATGACCCCGCGCCGGCGGCACCGCTGCAGCAAAGCGCAACGTCCGCGCCGGCCTCCGTCTCGACGCCGGCCAATATGGAATACGTTACCTGTAGCCGCTGCGGTGGCCGATCTGAAAATCCGATGGGGTTCAAGGTCGCCGACTACGTTTGCCGCTCCTGCCAGGGAAAATCCTAAAGATCGCTGAGTGCCTCGGGCTGCTCTGTCCGGCAATTGGAATTCCGAACGAGGCCGCAACTCCGCAGCCTCACTATCTCTCTACCCCTCGGCACCGTGGCACTTCTTGTATTTCTTGCCCGACCCGCAGGGGCAGGGATCGTTGCGTCCCACTTTCTCGCCGGTGCGCCGCTGGGTGGGCTTGCCCGCGTCTCCCGCGCCGGCAAAGCTGGCCGCCTCCAACTCGCGCTGCTTCTTGCGCTGGAACTCCTTCTCCAGCGCGTCGATGGTCGTGGATGCCTGGCGCGTGGCCAGCGGGATTCCCCCTTGAGGCGCGGAAAAAGCCGCCGCGTCCAGGGTTCGCGGCTCGGCCGCGCTGGCCACCGGCGGGGCCTTGGGAACTGTCCGCCGCGGAGCGGGCGCCGCGTTCATCGCCTGCCCATCCGGTCCTAGAATCTGCATCCGGAAGAGGAACCGGACCGTATCCTCCTGGAACTTGAGCATCATCGCCTCGAACATATCGAACGACTCGCTCTTGTACTCCACCAGCGGGTCTTTCTGCGCATAGCCGCGCAGTCCGATCCCCTCCTTCAGGTGGTCCATCGCCAGCAGGTGGTCCTTCCACAGCCCGTCGATCACGCTCAACATCACCATCCGCTCGTGATAGCGCATGGTGGCCGCGCCAAGAATTTTTTCCTTGGCCTCGTAATCCTCTTTGAGTTTGTCGAATATCGTCTCGCCGAATTCATGCCGGCCCAACTCCAGGGGCTTGATCCCCGCCGCCTCCATCCTCAGCCCGAAATGATCGACCAGCTTCTCGTCCAGCCCCTTCAAGTTCCATTGGTCGGGATGCAGCTTCTCGCCCGCGAACTCATCCAGCAGCGCGCCCAGGATTCCGCTGGCATACTCCTCCAGAATCAGTTCCTTCTGGTCCGCCTCTTCGAGCAGCGCCCGGCGCAGCCCGTAAACCGCCTCGCGCTGCTTGTTCATCACGTCGTCGTATTCGAGCAGGTGCTTGCGGCTCTCGAAGTTCTGCGATTCCACCGCTTTCTGCGCGCCCTCGATGCGGTTGGAGATCATCTTCGACTCGATCGGCACGCCTTCTTCCATGCCCAGCCGCTCCAGCAGCGTACTCACCCACTGCTTGGCGAAGATGCGCATCAGATCGTCTTCCAGCGACAGATAGAATCGCGATTCGCCCGGATCGCCCTGCCGCCCCGCGCGCCCCCGCAACTGATTGTCGATGCGCCGCGACTCGTGCCGCTCCGTGCCCAGAATGAACAGCCCGCCGGCCGCGATCACCTGGTCGTGCTCCGCCTGCGCCGCGTCGGCGTGGCCTTTGTAGACCTCCTCCCACTCCGGCTCGGCAACCTCGAACTCCTGCCCCTGGTAATAGAAGCGCTGGAAGCCCGCCGGGGCCATGGGGTTGATCGCTCCCTCGGCCACGCTGATGGCCCGCGCCGCGCCCTTCTTGACCATCTCCTGCCGGGCCATGAACTCCGGATTGCCGCCCAGCAGAATATCGGTGCCGCGTCCAGCCATATTGGTCGAGATGGTCACCATCCCCAGACGCCCGGCTTGCGCCACAATCTCCGCCTCGCGCTCGTGGAACTTGGCGTTCAGCACCACGTGGCGCACGCCCTTGCGCTGCAGGATTCCCGACAGCCGCTCGCTCTTCTCAATCGACGTGGTGCCCACCAGCACCGGCTGCTTCTTCTCGTGCAGCTCGGCGATGTTCTCGGCCACCGCCTTGAACTTCGACTTCTCTGAGAGGTAGACCGCGTCGGGATTCTCCAGCCGCCGCATCGGCTTGTTGGTGGGAATCACCACGATCTCCAGCTTGTAGATCTTCTCGAACTCGGCCGCCTCGGTCTCCGCCGTGCCGGTCATGCCGCTCAGCTTCTTGTAGAGCCTGAAGTAGTTCTGGAAGGTGATCGTGGCCAGCGTCTGGTCTTCCTTG
>CAZMHC010000217.1:0-2936 GCA_964565955.1 uncultured Occallatibacter sp. | reverse complement strand
CGCCCATCGACGGTTCGAGAATCTGCGCGCCGGCCTGCAAGCCGAACCGCTCCATAGCCTGCCAGATCGCCTGAACGACTTCGGGGGATGTGTAGTGAGCGTTGGGCGTCGAGGCGCGGGCCGACGCGAATTCTTCCGCGCTCAGAAGATCCTTCAGCTCTTCGGCTACGCCTTGCCAGTCTCGCGGTGGTCTCGGCTCGAATGCGTTCGGCATCGCGCCCCACCCGATGTACTTCACGAGCACGGCCTTTTCCTCGGGGGTTGCCGCACGGTCTTCGGCTTCGATAGTCTTGAGCGTTCGAATCGCGGCCAGATTGGCTTGGGCTTTTTGCTTGAGGCTGCCCTCGCCGATTCCGTGGGCGGGGGTTATTCGCAGATCGCGGGCAAGGGTTGAGACGGGTCGAGGGTCGCTGGATCGAACGACAACTGGGGCTGGTCGTTCTCGTCCGGGAGAAACGCCCATTCCCTCGTCGCGATCTCCCACGCCATCTGGCAGTCCATCTTCCGAATGACCGTCAGATCGTAGAGCAGGTTCCCCGTCAACTCCTGTGCCGCGAAGACTGCCTGCTGGAGCTGATTCCCCTTCTCCAGCATCGCGACCATCGTCGGCCTGTGGCGCTTCCAGTGTTCCAGAATCTGGTACCCAAGCGGTGTCAGCGAAGTCGCTTCGCTCATTGGTTGACTCCTCTAATGAATTATCGACCAGATCGGCGCCGAATGCGTCCGGGAACAGACTGAGCTGGCTGTCGCTGGCGAATGGATTCGTAATTCGCGATTTTGTGGCCATTGCGGTCGCACTCAGGCGCTAACCACTGTGAAACCTGGAACGGGAAGGACTCTTGCCCCGGCGCGCACGGCCGTCGGGCAGGGTGAAGTGGCCGTGGCATCAAGCGCGAACGTTCGGATTTCCTGGTATTGCACCTGCCCTCACTTTCTGTGAACGCCCATTCGCAAGGCACGATGGCATCGAGCGTGGCGTTCACAGTGAATTCAACTGGTAGGGCGCGACAGGCCGAATCAGAGACAGGGAATGGAGATGGCAGTATGGTACGCAGCACACGGCGGTCTGGATCTCCGGCACCATGAAGCGCTACGGACGGGCCTCGGTGCCGACAAGAACGCGGGAAAGCACATTGCACCCGAAAACGAAGCCGCCGGGCGGCCCACTTTGCAGGCCCCAATCATATCCAAAACCGGTCACATCCTGGCCGTTTTCTCGTATGCCTGGGGCCGATGGTTCAACCAGAAGCTCCAGAGCGGAATCACCGAGCGGCCACGCGAGAGTCGTGTCTACACCCGTACGAGCGGCCTCCGTGATCCCCCTGTTCAGCTTCAGAAGGCTCCGTCCATCGCCGAGTATCGTTCGATTCCCCGACGAGCCGCGCTTCGTCCTCTCTTAATCTCGTGGCTCCACGCCTTCCCAATGACGCGCCCCCTCAGACGCCGCACGTTTCGCGACCAGGCCCCAGTTCAAGCCCCGGCCCCTCGGCGACTGCGCGATCCCTCCGCACCCTCCTGGAACCTATCGGCGAGCGTTCGTCCAGAAATAGTCGTCATGCCTGCCTCTCGGGCGTCCCGCGTGATCGGCCATTGCGACTCTGTTCCGGTGTGTTTCCCGTTCTCCCCTTCTCGCTCAGGCACCGCTTCGACGCTGTAGCTGCGCCCGGCGGACTGCGGGCTTCTGCTTTTTCCGGACTCCTTCCCCAAAGCGAGTTTGGGTCCCCTTCCGCAAAATGCAGCCCTTGCCTTGGGAGCAGCGCGCCTCGCGCCCTCCGGGATGTGTGCCCCGAGCGAACGGGGCAGAAACGGAGAAACAGCATGTTCCAGAACAGAGTTACTCTCATCGGCTTTCTCGGCAAGGACGCGGAGAAGCGAGTCACCAAGAACGACATCCCTTACACGGTCCTCTCGCTGGCGACCAAGGATTCCTGGAAGGATCGCGCCGGCGAATGGCAGTCGCGCACCGAGTGGCACCGCTGCATCGTCTGGGGCGCCAAGTTCGCGGCCTTCGCGGCGGACATCAAGAAGGGCGCGCACCTTCAGGTGGAAGGCGAGTTGCGGAGCCGCGAGTACGAGAAGGACGGCGCCAAGCATCGCATCGTCGAGATCCGAACCAACTCGATCCTCAAGCTGGACCGGGCCAAGCAGCAGACCGAAGCCGTTCCTCAAGAGGCGGAAGCCACGGACCTTCCTTCGGATGTGCCCTTTTAGGGGCACGTCCGGCGGCGAGCGAGACGGGCCAGCGCGATGCCCCCGATTGGAAACGCTTCGCGGGCGGGCCGGATAGTTGTTGGGGTCCGGCGCTGCGGGCATTCCCTGCGGCGGTCAACTCTGACGGTCAGACATTCATCGAACACGATCCGCGATGAACCGCGCGAACGGCACGATGTCCATGTCGATGCTGGCCCGATCGAGCGCTGTCAGATACGCGGCGCGGTCCTCGACCTTGATGACCATCCAGCGATAGCCTCCCGAGGCAAGCATCGTGTTCATAAGGAAACGCGCCATCCGCCCGTTCCCATCGGGGTAAGGATGAACGTAACCGAACAGCCAGTGTCCGAGAACGGCGCGCACGGCCGCTTCCGGCTCACGTTCCAGCAAGTTGAACACCGCCTGCACCGCCTCGCGCACCACTTCCCACCGCGGCGGCACGTAACGCGACGTCCGCAGGTAGACGGCGTCGTTGCGGTATCCCGCCAGCGCCGATGGAGGAATCAGTCCGGCGCTCACGCAGGGCTGAAAAAGCTCGCGATACCACTCCCGGTGTGTGGTTTGTGCGACACGGCCGGCGTTGGCTCCGCCGATGATCTCGGCGATGTTGCCCTTGACGATCTGAAACGCCTGCCAGTAACCACGCGCGGCCAGAGCGTCGCGACCCTGCCGGTCGGCCTCATGATGGTCGGGGTCCCAATCGCCGGCCCTCACCCGCTCGATCA
>CAZMHC010000216.1:0-2967 GCA_964565955.1 uncultured Occallatibacter sp. | reverse complement strand
GATAGATAACATCGCGCTGCCCACGACAACCAGCACTTACACGGCGACTTACGTCACCGGCGGCTGCACTTACACGCAGACCTTCACCGTAACCGACTGAACGCGGACAGAGCTATCGCAAACGGAGCGCCCCAGGTTCGAAGTTATGGAACCTGGGGCGCTCCGTTTTTGCCCGCGAATGTCTTCATGTTACGCCTTTGGCTTGTCGCTCATGTAGCTCGAATGCATGGTATGCATGTCCGAATTCTCGGAATTCGGGAATTCAGTGGCCGGCTTCAGGCGATCCCAGGTGGAAAAATACCTGACCGCTACTCCAGAAACTCGCGCACAAACGGGTTTCGGCTTTCAACAAGTTCGTCCAGAGTGCCGTCGAAGATGATGCGGCCTTCTTCCAGCATGAGGAAGGTGGTGTTGGGGTCGGTTTGTCCCGCTGGCAAGGGGACCATGCGGCCTAGCTGCTCGTCGAAGCGGTGGGTGCAGAGGGCGAAGGCGTCCTGAAGGCGATGGGTGACCAGAATCGACGGGCTTTTGTACACGTCGCGCTCCTTGACGATCAGCTCGATGATGGTGGTGCAGGTGACCGGGTCGAGTCCGCCGGTGGGCGAATCGTAAAGCAGCAGTTGAGGCTTGCCGATCAAGGCGCGGGCAATGGCCACGCGGCGCCGCATTCCGCCGGAAAGCGCGGCGGGATAGAGCGCGAACGTCTCTTCGAGTTCGACGAAGCTCAGGGCTTTGCGAACGCGGCGGTCAATTCGGGCGTCGGCCACGCCCGCCTGGATCATCTGGTAGCCGACGTTGTCGCGGACGGTGAGCGAATCGAAAAGCGCGCCCTCCTGAAAGACCATGCCCACGCGGGCGCGCAATGGAAAGAGCTTTTCTTCGGGCATATCGGCGATCTCTTCGCCGAAGAGCGCGACGCTGCCGCTCTCCGGGCGGAGCAGGCCGAGGGCCAGCTTGAGCAGGACGCTTTTGCCCACGCCCACGGGGCCAAGCAGTACGCGGGTCTCCGTGGAGGCTACCGAGAAGCTGAGGTTGTCGAGAACCGGCGGGCCGTCGAAGGCGATCGAGACGTTGCGAAACTCCACCACCGGCGCGGCAGGCTGAACCGGCTCTGGAACGGGCTGGGCGGAGGCTCTGGTCGCATTCATAGCGGGGGAAAGACGTTGAGAAGAAAACGCGTGATGAAAAAGTCCACGAAGATGATGAGCACCGAAGCGGTGACCACGGCCTGAATCGTCGAGTGCCCCACGCCCTGCGTGCCTCCGGTGGTCCTCATGCCGTAGAAGCACCCTATGGTGGCGATGATGTAGCCGAAGAAAAGCGGTTTTACCAGTCCCTGAATGATGTCGGGGTAGTGGAGGTGCTCCCATGCCATGTCCAGGTATTGTGTGCCGTTCTGGTGGTTCATAAAGACGGTGACCGCGCCGCCGCCCAGAATGCCGCAGGCGTCGGAGACGATGGTGAGAAAGAAGAGCATGAAGACGCAAGCGTAGATGCGCGGCGTGACCAGTTTGCGGATGGGGTCCACGCCCAGCGCGCGCATGGCGTCGATCTGCTCGGTCACCACCATCGATCCTAGTTCGCTGGCCATCGACGAGGCGTTGCGGCCGGAGACCATGATGCCGGTAAGCACCGGGCCTAGCTCGCGGATCATGGTCATGCTCACGAACTGGCCGGTAACGGCGGTGGCCCCGAAGGCCGAAAGCGTGGCCGCCGATTGCAGGGCCAGCACCCCGCCGGTCGAGATTCCCGCCAGCACCACGATCGACAGCGATCCGACCCCGATAATGTCGGCCTGCATCAGGAACTCCGGCCAGTAGACGGGCGGGCGGAATAGATTCATCGCCGCGCGATGCGCGAACAACGAGTAGTCCTGCACGGTGAGGACCGTTTCTTTGGCGGCTTTTTCGAGGGTCAGGATCGCCATAAGTTGCTGCACCGCGCGTGAATGATTTTGCGCCGCCTTTGCCAGCGCCGCGCTTTATGGAAGGATAGCGCACGAGGGGTTGGGAGGTATGCGGATCCATCGTACACTGGGGCTGGAAGACCGAGAGCGGAGATGCTTGAGACAAGCGCGACAACGGATAGGCTGGACGAGTTCTTTGCTGCATTTGCCGGCCCGGGCAGACCCCATCTGCTCATGGATTACGACGGTACGCTGGCTAGGATTCGGGTGGACCGCTTCGAGGCGCGCCCCTGGGCCGGAGTGCGGGAGTTGTTGGGGCGCATTCAGCGCCAGGGCCGCACCCGCATGGCGATCGTTACCGGACGGCCCGCGGCCGAGATCGCGCCGCTGCTGCGGCTGACGCCGCAACTGGAGGTCTGGGGACTGCATGGGGCGGAGCGGCTTCGGCCCGACGGTCGCCGCGAGTTCGAGCAGCCAGAGCCAGTCGCCCTGCGGATACTCGATAAACTGCGCGAATCTCTGCGACGAGACAGCCTGGGCGGACTCTTCGAGGACAAGGCCAATGGAGTCGTCATGCATTGGCGCGGCGTCTCGCGGCGCAAGGCCGAGGAGATCGAGCGGCGGACGCGGGAACTCTTCGAGCCTTTCGCGGGGACGGAGGGTCTCGCCCTGCTGGAGTTCGAGGCGGGACTTGAACTGCGCTTCGGCCGCAACAAGGGCGGGGCGATGGAGGCGATCCTTGCCGAGGCCGACGGAACCGCCTGCCCCACCGCGATTCCGGTTGCATATCTGGGCGACGATCTGAGCGACGAGGCGGCGTTTCGAGCTGCGCGGCGCTTGGGGATAAATGGGCTGAGCGTACTGGTGCGGCGTATGCGGCGGCAAACGGCGGCGGAGATTTGGCTTCGTCCGCCGGAGGCGTTGAGAGCGTTTCTGGGACGGTGGATTAAAGCCGTCGACAGGCAATAGGAGCGACTGTCAATGGGAGCGACTGTTCTGAAACGCCCCACGCCGCAGTCCTCGCCCTTCCGTCCATTGACAAAAACCTTCGGCGGGTGTCT
>CAZMHC010000215.1:0-2968 GCA_964565955.1 uncultured Occallatibacter sp. | reverse complement strand
GACGCGATTTTTTATCCAGCTTATTTACAATGGTTTACATTGAGATATGAATCCCACTCTCCCGCCATATTCAAACATTTGTCAGAGCCGGTTCAGCAAAATCGGACAGGGGTTTAAGTGGAGGTTCTGTTCTTTGGCAGCCTAATACTACAGTTGTAGATTGCGAGATCGGAGGGAGCAGAGGCCTTCAGGCCTCTGAAATTGATACCAAAATGTTGGGCCTTTAGGCCCGGGCCTTTGCCAATCTCAGCCGAAATCCAGATATACAACTGTAGTACTAAGATGGCTGAGAAGAGGAGAACCAATGAACAGACGTCCCCGCAGGAACCGCACAGCGGCGTTCAAGGCCAGGGTGGCCCTTGCCGCAGTCAAGGGTGAGAAGACGCTGGCCGAGTTGGCCGAGCAATTCGACATCCATGCCAACCAGATTGCGCAGTTGAAGAGCCAGTTGCAGGAGGGCGCCGCAGGCGTCTTCGGCGAGGCCCGAGCGGAGCAGGCCGCGCCAGTCGATCTTAAAGCGCTGCACGCCAAGATCGGCGAGCTGACGCTGAAGAACGATTTTTTAGTTCGGCACCGGCGTAAACGCCGACCCGCGAAGCATGAAACATGGCCGCGCGTTGTTCATCCTACAATCGAGGTCTTCGCGCTCACCGCAAACATTCCGGCCTGAGTCAGATGGAGCTTGCCAATCTGCCGGAATATCTGGACGAAGGACAGGTTTCGCGCCACGAGCGATTGTGCTGCGTCCCGCCGTTTCGGATCGCGCTCCTGTATCAAGCGATCTTTCGCATTCCCATATCGGACCTTTTTCCGGGAGTCTATGAAATCGCGCATCATGCAATCGAAGCGCGTTTGACAGCGATGAAGAACGATCTCGAACAGTGCAGCGCAACAGATCGCAATGCCGAGATGATCGCCCGCAAGCTCGGATGGCTGTGCGAGCGGCCTTTCCTTCAGTGTGGGGAATCGAGGATCGTTGTCAATGGCTTGCGCTCTCCGCGTCCGATTGGCCCGCCTCTTTGCGCTTGGCAAGATAGATATCGAAGAGCAGTTGGGCGAAGGCTAGAAGTTCGCGCTCCAATTCGGGATCGCTGCGTTCGCAAGCCGGACAACCACCACCCCCGACACCGGCGCGGTCAGCGTTTCAATCACGACGCCAACCGCCACCTTTACCGCCAACGGCTCTTATGGCGGCGGCAGCACCAAGGCGACCGTGGCCCAGTCCCTTGCCACATCTTTCATATCGCAGGGTTTCACTGCCACTGTCGGAGGAGCCGGCGGCAATGTAGTTACCGTCTACGCCAACTCCACAGGTCTTTCCAGCGATTACGCCTTCGCCATTCCCTTTTGCTACGCAGGATGCACCAACGACTTCCTGATTTCCGCCCCCAACACCGCCTTTGCTACAGACGCTTCAGGCAATGAGTACTACGAAGGCAACTTCTCCGGCGGCATCAACGCCGGCACCTACTACGACACCGGCACCCTAACCGCCCAGGTAAGCGGCACCCAGGTGCAGGTGCCCTGGGGCCAGGGCAGCACAGTTTCCGGTTTGGCCTCCAGCCTGGCCGCCGCCATCAACTCCGCCGCCGGCGACTTTGTCTCCGCCACGGTCAGCGGCTCGGGCGGCACAGCGAAGATTTGGCTGAACAGCCTGAGCGGCGGACCGGAGACCGACTATTCCGTCACCGCAAGCGCCACCGACACCACCAACCCCCTTTATTACGTGGGAACCTCCTTCACCGTGGGCGACACCAACATGGCCGGCGGCGCCATCTCCAGCGGCAATGCAAACGCCATCACCCCTTATATAGCCGTGAACGGAGTCTGGAGCGCCACCCCTGAAAACACGGTCACGGTGCCTTCGGGCTCCTCCGTGAGCCTCGGACCATGGCCGAATAACAACACCGGCTCGTGGAGTTGGACCGGTCCCAACGGCTTCGCCTCCACCGCCCGCGAGATCGACAACATTCCCCTGATCGCGGGCAACAATACCTTTGTGGCTACCTACATCCTCAACGGCGTATCCAGCGCCGTGACGTTCGTCATCTCCATCCCCACCGCCATCACCCCCTATATCCAGGTAAACGGCGGCCCATGGCAGGCCGGCGCCGGAGCAACCGTCGCCTCCGGCGCCGCGGTGAACCTCGGCCCCTGGCCACTCGTCGCCAGTGCTTGCACGTGGAGTTGGGCAGGCCCCAACGGATTCACCTCCACCGCCCGCGAGATCGACAACATTCCCCTGGTCCTGGGCGACAATACCTTTGTGGCTACCTACACCCTCGACGGGGTATCCAGCACACTCCCGTTCGTCATCGCCGTCACCGGCGCCACTCCCCCCGCCATCGTCCCCTATATCGCCCTCAACGGCGTCTGGAACTCCACCCCTGAAAGCGCCGTCACCGTGCCCGCGGGAACCGCTGTCAGCCTCGGCCCCTGGCCGATCCCCGGCGGCATATGGAGCTGGACCGGACCCGACGGATTCACGGCCTCCACGCGCGAGATAGACGCCATTCCCTTGAGCGCCGGCGTCAATGCCTATCTCGCCACCTACACCCTCGGCGGAGTCACAAACACCCAGGAGTTTCTGATCACCGTCACCCCCGCGCCCGGTTACGGGAATATGTTCTACAGTTACCTCATCCCCGACCAGGGCGGCTACGCGCCCAACGGCAACCTGATGAATGTAACCGACTCGGTGACCGGCGCGTGGAGTTATACTTACGACAACCTGAACCGGCTGCTGGGCGCGGCGGCGGCTTCCTCCGTCGCGCCGGGAACCCAAAGCTACTTCGCCGGGGCGCAGACCGGCTGGGGCTACGACGCCTTCGGCAACCGCCGGAACGAAACCCAGAGCGGCAAGCCGGCGGCGGCCATGGCAGGTGGCCCGGTCATCGCCCCTGAAGAACCACAGTGAGCGAAGAGAATCTGTGCCCCGTTCATCGCGTTCTTTGCGATGAGCGGGCGT
>CAZMHC010000214.1:0-2976 GCA_964565955.1 uncultured Occallatibacter sp. | reverse complement strand
CCTCGAGCGCAGCGACGCCTTCACCCTTGAAACAACGCCTGGTGGAATTGCCGCGACAAACGCACGGGTCGGCTGAGCGCGCGGCGAGCAGCCGGGCAAACGGCGTCAAGAGCTCGGCGATGATGTTGGAAGACGTTCTTCGGGGCGCCGCCGGCAGTTGATGACGGCGCCTCCGCCTGGCGCCGACACCCGCGGAACAACCACAGAGCGGCCTATGCGAGACACGCGAAGGACACCGTCTGCCGAGTCGCCGGCATTCCCGTTTCGATCACAGAATCAGGCCGAGGTGTTTCAAGATCACCCGTTCGACGATATTGGCCAGGCGATCAGCGTCTTCACGAATCCTAAACACGACGATCTCCTGGGCGGGGGAACCTCTTGCAGCGGAACCATATGGGTACGCGGTCGAACGTTGGCACATCGCGGGGTCGACGCTTACGAACGAACAGTGGCGCACCCCATCTTCGCTCATCACCCACGTGTGTATCGCTGCCTTCCTAACCTCCGCATCGAAGGCCAAATCGAAGGCCTCCGCCGACATCGTTCGCGGCAACCGGACGGTCAGAGCGCGTGGCCCCATCGTGACGGGGCTGTTGGGCGCCGGAGGCTTCGTCACGTAGACATGACTCGGAAACCATCTGTCGAAACCCTCCTGTTCGACGACGTATTCGCCGTTGCGAAACCACTCGCTCGCATAGCGATCGCGACCCAATTCCTTCATGCGTTCGGCAAGCCGTCCCAAGCCGCAACTCGACACTTTGAACAGGGGTATCCTCAATCGTGACGCCAGCTGCGCCAGCCCATCGCAGGCGCCGGCGTAGACCTCGCGGCCCTCGCCTTCGCGATACAGATCACGGTAGGCTGAGCTGACGAATAGGTTGCCGGTCTCGGGCAGGTCGCCGCGTCCACCAATCTTCGGCCAGTCCGTCGGTAGGTATCTGGGTCGCTGGTTCGGCGATGGCGCCGGCGGCAATTCGGCCATCGGACCCCCAGACGCGACGCCGCGGTTCGACATCTCCTCCAGACCGAGTCCGATCCCCCTCACCGCCTCGGTCAATGCCTCGAGCCTCGTACAAATGTCGATCATGTCCATCACTTACTTTCCTTAGGTTCTGGGGGCTTTCGGGGTTAATCCTTCCCACCTCCAGCCAAGATTTTCTTGAAGTCACTAAAAACGTCGTGCGCCGTCGGCGCCCACCTCGCTGCGGCAAGCATCGAAGAAGTAGAAGCGAGATCGAGATCGGTGCGATTCGTAGGGACAAGGCGGCGCGCGGCGGTATCATCGCCCGCATCAGTCGTTAGCGTGCCAATCAGCCTCGAATCGACCCGCTCACGCCGTTGGCGACTAGGACTCCATGGCCCCAATCTGCGTGAGAACTCTGCGCCGATTGATAAAGAGCATGAGACCCCGGCAACCATCAGGATCATAACCTGAAGGTCACAGGTTCAAATCCTGTCCCCGCAACCAGTCTTTCTGAACGAAATCAGTGAATTAGCCCGCCTCTGGCGGGCTTTTTCATTTGTGCCGAACCGTTCCCAGATAGTTCAAAAGAAATACGATTGTTTTCAATGATTTAAAACTACTTCGGCGTCGGCAACCAGGCGTCGCCAAGAATTCCGCGGCACAAAAATGGCACAAAGCGGCACAAAGTCTTGGCTGCCAGCTTCCGGTTTGTTCACGTCACGGGAACCGCCGCTGTAACGCTCGCTCCTTGTGGCCGTATGGAATTCGCATGAAATTCCATGGGAATGCTGGCATATTGGATTTTGAAGCCAGATCATTTCAACCCGGTCAAACACCCGGGGCAACCAGCCATGATCCAGCTTGCGGTATTAGTTCATTATGCAGCCAGGTCCGAGCAATTTTGCCTTTCTCAAACAGCACGATATCCAGCTCGTGCGTTTGGGGGCGCTTGCGGAACGCTATTTTCACGATGACCCGAACACGTGCCTCATCAAGCTTCGGCAATTCGGCGAACTTCTTGCGCAGCTGATCGCCGCGAAGACTGGACTGCTTCAGCCAGGCGAAGAATCCCAAGCCGACTTGCTCCGGCGCTTGCGCTTCGAGAGATTGCTTCCCTCGGAAGTCGCCGATCTCTTCCATGAAATCCGCATCCTCGGCAATCGGGCTACCCATGGAACCGGCGGCTCCGCAGCCGAAGCCCTAAACGCCCTCAAATATGCGCGACAGGCCGGCGTTTGGTTTCATCGAACCTATGGCAAGGACCCGAAATTCCTTGCCGGTCCTTTCCAACCGCCGCGAGTTCCGGAAGACGCCGCCGCGCCCGTCCGCGCCGAATTGGATCGGCTTAGGGCGGAATTGCTCGCCAGCAAGTCTTCGGCAGAGCGAGCCCAACTCATCGCCGATGAAAATGCGCAGGCACGACAGAGCGCGGAAGAGCGCGCTCGCCAAGAAGCCCGTGATCGGGCGGTTTGGGAACAGTTGGCGCAGGACGCCGAACACGAAAAACAGGCACTTGCCGAGCGCCTCGTTGCGTTACAAGGGGCCGCTCAACCGCTTCCGGCCAACCTTCTAAAATTCGTTCAGACCGGCGAAGAAGCCGCCAAGCACATCGACCTCGACGAAGCTGCGACGCGGCAGATTGTCGATCAACAACTTCGCGATCGAGGCTGGGATGCCGATACGCCCCACTTGACCTACGCCGCCGGTGCAAGGCCGACCAAAGGCCGTGCAATGGCCATCGCTGAATGGCCGACTGAACTTGGGCCGGCCGACTATGCTCTCTTCGTTGGGCTCACCTGTGTTGGTGTCGTCGAGGCCAAGCGCAAACGCAAGAACGTGTCAGCTGCCATCGACCAGTCCGAACGCTACGCGCGCGGGTTTTCGTTCAAGGCAGGGGAAGCCGCCGGTGGCCCATGGGAAGGCTTTCGCGTGCCGTTCCTGTTCTCTACCAACGGACGTCCGTACCTGAAGCAAATCGAAACCGAGAGTGGGATCTGGTTCCGCGACGCGCG
>CAZMHC010000213.1:0-3103 GCA_964565955.1 uncultured Occallatibacter sp. | reverse complement strand
TCATCGATCGCGGCCATCGCGAACTGCCCATCGAGGCCACCTACATCGGCAGGCGAGTGCCCACCAGCAGCCGCGAAATCATTGAAGTGAAGTTCCGCGAGGTCGATAACGACGAGCAGGTGCTGCTGGTCGAGCGGGTGGACTGAGTAAGTAAAACAGCTTCCAACTGGAAGCTAGAAGCTAGAAGCTGAGAAACAATGAACCTGACCGCAACTCCCGTCCGCCGACAGCGTTGCCCGCCGCCCGTTCCCGCATCGCCGTCGCCCTACCATCCAGGCTCGCTGCTTTCGGTGGAGGATCTGACCCTGGACGGCATCAGCCGCATTCTTGCCCGCGCCACGGCCCTGGAGAACGAAGACCCGCTCGTCCGCGCCCGCATTCTCGCCAAGCGCCGCATCGCCCTGCTCTTTTACGAGTCCTCCACCCGCACCCGCACCAGCTTCGAGCTGGCCGCCAAAGGCCTGGGCGCCGACACCACCCTGGTCTCCAGCCTTTCCTCCAGCATCGAGAAGGGCGAATCCCTCAAAGATACCGGCCTCACCTTGCGCGCTCTCGGCGCCGAAGCCATCATCCTGCGCCACGACTCCCCCGGCGCCCCTTGGCTTCTCGAAGCCGAGACCCGCCTGCCCGTCCTCAACGGCGGCGACGGAATGCACCAGCATCCCACCCAGGCGCTGCTCGACCTGCGCACTATCCTGGCGCACTTGCGCCCCGGCCTTCACGCCGTCACCGCCGAAACCCTCTCCGGCGTCACCGTCACCATCGCCGGCGACATTCTGCACAGCCGCGTGGCCCGCTCCAATATTCTGCTGTTGCCCCGGCTGGGCGCGCGCGTTCTGCTCTGCGGACCCAAGGAGTTACTCCCCGAAGTCGCCGCGCAGGCTGGGCCGGGAATCGAAATTGTCCGCGACTTCAACGCAGCTCTCGCCCGCTCGCAAGCGGTGATGATGCTGCGCATTCAGGCCGAGCGTCTGGCCGGTTTGCAATTGGACCTGGAAGAGTACAAGGCTGCCTACCAGCTTACTGGCCCGCGCTTGGCCGCCCACGCGCCCACTGCGATCGTGCTGCATCCCGGACCCATCATTCGCGGCCTCGAACTCACCGCCGGGGTAGCCGACGGCCCCCAGTCGGTGATCCTGGAGCAGGTCACCAACGGCGTCGCCACCCGCATGGCCGTCGTCGAGCGGGCGCTGGCGGCGGGGGCTATGCCCGCAAAGGAGGCATGAGAGAATGCGGCTATCAAACACAGACGAACTTCGCCGATACTGATGGCGTTGGCAATCGGCGATGTTGCTGGCGCCTTTCATTTCATAGGGAAACCAATGTTCGCCAAAATTATCATCCTATTGAACCGATCGCAAGTAAAGCCTCATGCTTTCGCATAGGCGCAAGTCGGCGCGCCAAAGAATCCGGCTACCATGTCGGGTAGCTTTTGCAATCTGTGCATGGCGCGTTCAACGCTCTTCTTCAGTTCTTCCTTGGTTTGTGCCATTGTTTTAGCTTTTTCTCGCTGGAACGGTAAGACGCCGAAGGGCACAAGCAATTTGCTGTCACAGTTCCCAAACTGTTGTGTGGCGATTCCACCCTGGAGAAGCACAACTCAGCCTGTGGCTGCAGAATTATTGATGTGTCGGAGACTCATCATGACCTTCTAGCCCATTGCCGCACACTGCATCGTGACTTTGATGGAATCGTTCAGGGCGAATGGCTCTCGGTTTTGCGCTCTGATGATTTCTCCGGTGTTGGTCTCATAGACATCTCAAAGGAAAAAGAAACCGGCAAAGCGATCGCCGGCGGCGACGGTCATGCATACGTCGTCACACTCGATGCAGGCGAAATTCTTCGCGTATATCCTATTCCTGACCAGAATTGAAAAGAAGGTATTTTAGGAGAAAACTCGCGAACGAAGATGGTCGGTCTTTGTCACGGATGCCAAGACAACTTGATCTTGTCAGCAATCTCTTGGGTGGACTTTCGCGACACGCCCGCCTTCTCGGCATAGCGAGGCCAGTTGGCCACGGCAGCTTTGACCTTTGCCAAAATCTCCGGCGCCCTCTTTATCCCGTGCTGTTTGCCCAACGCCTGAAGTTGAGCCGCGCCGGGATTCTTTCCCTCTCCCATGACGAGCATGCTTTGCTCTCCGCCCGGACCATAGGAAAAGGTCAGGTCATAGGCAGGCGCGAAGATCCACTCGTTTCTTGCGTTCAGCAGGAACGAAAAGTTCTTCACATGATCGTCGCGGTTATGGGCAAGCACGTTGAAGCAAGCCAGCGCATAGACCTTTTCCGCTTCCTGAATATCTCTGGTCAACGCCATCGTCACGCGCAGAACCATGTCGTAGTCGAGGCTGGGCGTGCGATGATCGGCATGAATTAGCCCGCCAAGACTGTGCATATGGATGCGGGCATCAATGTCCCGGTCAAATCGTTTCGTGCCGAAGTATTTGTTCCTCTTCGTACGGAAGAGATGCGTCTCAGGCATCTGGACTCCGGCATCAACAGCCATCAAACTGTAGGCGTATTCAATCGCTCCCGCGTCCCGCGCGTCCTGCGAAGACGGAAACTTGATCATCCAATGCGCGAAGCCCTGTTGCAACTCCTGCTGGCCGTGAATGATTCTCTTCCTGTCGGCGCTCACTTGCGCCACGATCTTGGGCCGGGCGCCCGAAGAAGAGCCATTGAGCCGCAGCAAATCTTCGAAGACCTCTTCGTTTTCTCCGGCCAGAACGGTGGCTGATTCCTCGGCAAGTTTGTCGAGCGCCAGCGGAGCATCGTCGGCGGTTTGCTGGCTCAGTTCCGGCTCATAGCTGAGAGCGCCCATGCCGTGCCGTCCCACATAGGCCAACCGGTCGAGCGGATTCAACTGGCCGCGAAGGACGCCATGTTTTTCCACCGTTCGGTCGAGCAGAAGGCGGCCCCATCCGTCCGGCAGACTGTCATTGAATACGCCGAACAGACCGTCGAAGATCGCCGTGTCGGCAATGGATACGCCGGGCGTGAGCGGAAGTTTGATCGGCGAAATCTCAATGCCCGAGGTGATGAACGAGGCGTCGTACTCGAAAAGGATCTGTCTGTCCTTGAACGCGAGGCGGCCAACCTTGCGG
>CAZMHC010000212.1:0-3177 GCA_964565955.1 uncultured Occallatibacter sp. | reverse complement strand
TCGGCGCGCCCCGCCCCATAAATTGCGCCGCCCACTGAATTTTGCAAGAGGCTCTCTATATTGTTAATAGCAGCCCATGAAGCAGACTCTCACCCGCCTCGCGCTCACTCTTCCGGTCGTCTGGCTGGTGGTTTCGCTGGTCTTTCTGCTCATTCACCTGGTTCCCGGCGATCCCATCTTGCAAATGCTCGGCGAGGGCGCAACGCCGACCGACCTCAGCGCCTTGCGCCATCAATACGGCCTCGATCAGCCCCTCTGCAACCAGTACCTCCACTATTGGTCCGGCGTTCTCCACGGCGACCTGGGCACATCCATCCGCCTCCACGATACTGTGGCCCATCTGATCGCCGCCCGCTACCCCTATACGCTGGCTCTGACCTTGACCGCATTGGCGCTGGCGCTGGCTTTGGCCCTGCCCGCCGGTATGCTGGCCGCCGTGCGCCGCGGACGCTTTCTCGATCAGGCGCTCTCGGTCATTAGCCTCTTTGGCCTCTCCGTTCCCGGTCTGGCACTGGGTCCGGTGCTGATTTTGGTCTTCTCCATCCGGCTCGGCTGGCTCCCGGTCTCCGGCGCCAACGCCGGCAGTGGACCGTCGCTCGACTGGCAGTATCTTGTGCTTCCATCCATCGCCATGGGCGCATCGCTGGCCGCCATTCTCACTCGCATGGTACGCACCGCCATGCTCGAAGAGATGGGCCAGGACTACATTCGCACCGCCCGGGCCAAGGGCCTCACGGAGTTAGCCGTCGTCTGTCGCCACGCCCTGCCCAACGCGCTGGTTCCCATCGTCACCGTGGTAGGCTTGCAATTCGGCGCATTGCTCGCCGGGGCCATCGTTACTGAAACCATCTTCAGTTGGCCAGGCCTCGGCCGCCTGGTGGTCAGCGCCATCTCCAACCGAGATTACGCCCTGGTGCAAGGCTGCCTGCTCTCCATCGGCCTCACGTATGTCCTTGTCAATCTGCTCACCGACGTTGTCTACCGCTGGGTGAATCCAAGAATGCGCGGATGAAAATGCGCGGGCGAACATCTTCCGGAGGGTCGAAATTGGAGTGGAGTTGGCGATACGGGGATTTTCAGGTTCAACAGAACCGCGATTTAATATTTCTGCGGTCGTCAATGAAACTGAAAGATTGAGGTGGCAATTTGCCCGATACCATTGATTGGCCCAATCGGACCCAGCCCAGGCGGCCGCGCCCCCGCTGTTGCCGCCGTCACGAATCTATGCCCGACAGGCTCCTAGTTTTCTAGTTGTGCCCGCATCGCCTGTTAACAGCAAACCTCGCCTCTCCCCATTCCTACCATCTGTCCCGTCCGACCGCTGTTTTGCGTTACCATCAATTCATGCTGCGAGTGAAGTTATTGGAAGCTGGGGCGCGCGCTCCGATTGTCGCCCATCCGGGCGAGGATTTAGGCTACGACCTGTTTGCGCTGGAGGGCGCGGCGCTGGCTCCCCTCGCCACAGTAAAAGTGCGCACCGGCATCGCCGTCGAGGCGCGTCATTCCGTGAGTGGCGAACCGCTGGGACTGCTGGTCCGCGACCGCTCCTCGATGGCTGCCCGCGGCATCGCAACCACCGCCGGGGTGATCGATGCCGGCTATCGCGGCGAGATTCTGGTGCTGATGACCAATCTCGGCGAGGCAGCGGTCGAATTGAAGGCCGGCGAAAAGATCGCCCAGATGATTCCGGTTCCGGTGCTTACCGGTGCTGTGGAGACTGTCGCCAGTCTGGAAGACTCCGCCCGCGCCGAGAAGGGCTTCGGCAGTTCTGGACGGTAAGCAATTCGGCGCGTCGGATAAGCCGGTGCCTGACGGAGACGTCGGCCAACACATCCTTATATTGGCTTGCTCGAAGGTTGCACGTGCGCCCGAAACGACAAAGGACAATCCAATCCATAACTCAATACGCAGCGAACAAGAGCCTTGACATCTGCCTGAGCCTCCCATTACGGCACACCCAGCCGTAATCTTACTTGCGTAACTTTACGATGATCGCTTAACCGTTTATTATCCGTCCCGCGATTGCACTAGCGTAGGGTTGCGTCGATTGCGCGGCTAGGGACGCAGCCGCGGTTCCACGCTTCGTGATTTGTCGTCGACTGATTGATTTTTCCGCGGAGAAGACGGGCTTATTGGATAGCATCAGGTGTGACTTTATTCATTGCTCTACCGTATCTGTATCCGTGGACTGCGGCGCGTAGCAGTATTGATCTTCCCATTGCGCTTTTGCGCTTTTTATCGCTTGTTGCAGTAGTTCCCGCTCGGCCCGCGCACAAGCGTGGCCGCGCCCGTTCAACTTCAATGGTTTTCAACACTGGCATCATATTTCGATTGGCGATCGCACAGCGAGTTAAGCCGACGGATCAGGAAGAAAAGGAGAACAAGTGAGAGATAGGTCTGTATTCCAGAAGTTGGCGATTGCCTTCGCAGTCTGCCTTGTTTTCATCGGGTTGTCGGCTCCGGCCGCCGCCCAAACCGTTTGTTCCGGCAACGTCTCTCTCGACGGCGGGGAGTACATCTTCCAGAGCAACGAGTGGAACTCCACCCTTCCGCAGTGCGTCGCCATCGACGGCATCGGCTTCACCCTCACCACGGCTAACTTCGACACCTCCGGCGGCGGTCCAGCAACCTATCCATCCGTCTACCGGGGATGCCACTGGGGCGACTGCACTGCCTCCAATCCATTTCCCATCGAGATGAGCAACCTCGGCTCGGCAACCAGCAGCGTAACTATCGTCCAACCGAGCGGCTATGTAAACGACGCGGCTTACGATATCTGGTTCAACCAATCGGCTACCACGACTGGACAGCCCAACGGCACGGAAGTTATGATCTGGATCAATCATCAGGGCGGCGCTGGCCCGGCCGGCTCCTTGGCGGGCACCGCGACGATCGACGGAGCGAGTTATCAGGTGTATACGGGCCGAATGTCCTCGTGGAACATCGCTTCGTATGTGGCTAACCCCGGCGTAGACTCGGTCGCCGACCTGAATCTTATCCCGTTCTTCAACGACGCCATATCGCGTGGAATGTTGCAGTCCTCATGGTGGCTGATCGATGTAGAGTATGGTTTCGAAGTCTGGCAAGGCGGTCAAGGCCTGTCGGCAACCAACTTCTCGGTCAGCGCCACTAGCGGCAGCGGCACGCCATGCGCAACCGTGCCCTCCGCGCCCAGTG
>CAZMHC010000211.1:0-3206 GCA_964565955.1 uncultured Occallatibacter sp. | reverse complement strand
TCGACTACGGTTTCACCGAGGCCAACACCACCTACGGCGTGATCGGCGTCAAGACGTGGATCTATCGCGGCGACATCTACGAGCAGAAGCGCCGTCAGGCGCCGGCGGTGGGCACGTCGGTGTTTTAAGAGCGGGCGTTTAGCTTCCAGCCTCTAGCTTCTAGCTGGTTTGGTGGGAAGTGGAGTTGCGGTGAAACCATTAAGAGCTAGCGGCTAGAAGCTAGCGGCTAGAAGCTGGTTTTCGAGGGTTTTCGCTATGTTGATGCCAAAGAAGGTGAAGTTTCGCAAGCAGCAGAAGGGCAAGCGGCGCGGCAAGGCGTGGCGCGGCTCTTCGCTCTCGTTCGGCGAGTACGGGCTGAAGGTGATGGAGTGCGGTTACATCACCGACCGGCAGATCGAGGCCAGCCGTATTGCCATGACTCGCTTCATCAAGCGCGGCGGCAAGATATGGCTGCGCCTGTTCCCGGACAAGCCGATTACCAAGAAGCCGGCCGAAGTCCGAATGGGATCGGGCAAGGGTGCGCTTGACCACTGGGTGGCGGTGGTGCGTCCGGGCAAGATTCTCTTCGAGATGGAAGGGGTTGCGCCGGAGATGGCCGAGGAGGCGATGCGGCTGGCCTCGAACAAGCTGCCGCTGCGGACCAAGTTCGTGATGCGGCCGGGCGCGGTAAGGGCCGAGGTTGCGGCCAAGTAGGACAGCTTCTAGCTCCTAGCCTCTAGCTTCCAGCTCTTCAAAAACGTTGAATTGAAGGGTTGGCGGTGAGCAAGATGAAGCTAGAAGCTAGCGGCTAGAAGCTAGGAGCTAGGAGCTTTGCAGATGGAACTCGAAAAGATTCGCGGTTTGGGCGACGAAGAACTGGCGCGCCAGGAGAAGACGGCCTCGGAGCAGCTTTTCCGGCTCCGCTTTCAGGTCTCGCTGGGGCAGAACGATGGAGTGAAGAAGCTGCGCGAAGTGCGCAAGGAGATCGCGCGGATCAAGACCGTGGCCCGCGAGCGCGTGTTGGGCATTCGCGGCGCGGCCACGGACGCAGCCGAGGAAAGCAAGAAGGGAGCCCGCTAGATGACGGCGACGACAGAGTTAGCGCAGGCGCCGGGGACAACCGGAGCGCGGCGCAACGAGAAGGTGGGCGAGGTGGTCTCGACCAAGATGCAGAAGACCATCGTGGTCGCTGTGGAAATGCGCAAGGCGCATCCCAAGTACAAGCGGATCGTGCGCTCGACCAAGAAGTTCTACGCGCACGACGAGCAGAGTTCGGCGCGCATGGGCGATGTGGTGCGCATCCGCGAGACACGGCCGCTGAGCAAGCTGAAGCGGTGGGCCTTGGAAGAGATCGTCCGGCGTTCGTCTCTGGCTCATATTGAGGATGTGAAGCCGAAGGCCGGCGCGCCAGCCGCCAACTAAAACGAGCGAGTAAGGAGAGCAACCATGGCTGTGCAAATGAGAACCATGCTCGCGGTGGCCGACAACTCCGGCGCGCGCAAGCTGCAAGTGATTCTGCCCCTGGGCGGCGGATTGGGCAAGATCGCCCACTTGGGCGACGTTGTGACGGCGGCGGTGAAGGAAGCCTCGCCGGACGGCACGGTGAAGAAGGGCAAGGTGGTGAAGGCGGTGATCGTCCGCACCCGCAAAGAATACCGGCGGCGCGATGGAACCTATATCCGTTTCGACGAGAACGCGGCGGTGGTGATCAACGAAGCCAACGAGCCGGTGGGTACGCGCGTCTTCGGGCCGGTGGCCCGCGAACTGCGCGAGAAGAAGTTCTTGAAGATCGTTTCGCTGGCGCCGGAAGTTGTCTAGGACAACTTCAAGCTTTTAGCCTCTAGCTTCTAGCCGGTTTACGGGGAAGTTGGGCTGCGTTGGAAGAGCAAGCGCAAAAAGCTAGGAGCTAGAAGCTAGTAGCTCGTTTTGGAGAAGAAGATGCCGAGTTTGAATATTCGTCGCAACGATACGGTCAAGGTTCTTAGCGGGGCGGACCGCGGCAAGACAGGCCGCGTACTGCGCGTCTTCCCGGAGAAGAGCACGGTGCTGGTGGAGCACGTTCGCGTGGTGAAGAAAACGATTTCTAGCAAGCAGGGACAGCGGACCAAGGGCGGCATCGCGGAGCAGGAATCGCCCATCGATGTGTCGAACGTGGCGCTGGTCTGCCCCAACTGCGGGCCGGTGCGCGTGGGCTACAAGGTCGAGGGCGACCTGAAGGTCCGGGTTTGCAGGAAGTGCGGGCAGACGCTGCCGACCAAGAAGTAAGAGGGCAGCTTCTAGCCGCTAGCTCCTAGCTTCCAGCTTTTCAAGGTGAAGCGAAGAGCCGTGCGGGAGCAATTCTAGCTAGAGGCTAGAAGCTAGCGGCTGATTTGAACCCTTCCGCAACGGTACACGGCCGCGAGCGGCCACTCCGGGGACCGGAAGAAAGAGAGCAGAGAGCGATGGCGGCAAGGCTGAAAGAGAAGTATCACAAGGAGATCAAGCAGGCTCTGCAAAAGGAGCTGGGGCTTGAGAACCCGATGGCGGTTCCGCAGTTGAAGAAGATCGTCGTCAACATGGGACTGGGCGAGGCCACGCAGAACACCAAGCTGCTGGACCCGCTGGTGGCGGATCTGGCTGCGATCGCCGGGCAGAAGCCGGTGACCACCAAGGCGAAGAAGTCGATCGCCGCCTTCAAGGTGAGGGCGGGTATGTCGATCGGGGCGATGGTGACGTTGCGCAACGAGAAGGCCTACGAGTTTTTGGACCGGCTGGTCTCGACGGCGCTGCCCAGGGTGCGCGACTTCCGCGGGGTATCGACGAAAAGCTTCGACGGGCGCGGCAACTACACGCTCGGCCTGCGCGATCAACTGATCTTCCCGGAGATCGATTACTCCAAGGTGGAGAAGATGAAGGGCATGAACATCACCATCGTGACCACGGCCAAGGACGACAACCAGGCGAGGGCGCTCTTGAAGCACTTCGGGCTGCCCTTCCGGCAAGGCGCTTAAGAACAGCTTTTAGCTGCCAGCTTCCGGCCTCTAGCTTTTTCGAGGTGGAATTAGCATCTGAGGTAAAACGAATTTGGTTTGTTCCGCGAGCGCGGGATTGCATTGAGCGAGGAACAAGCTGGGAGCTAGTGGCTAGAAGCTAGTAGCTGCCGTTGAAGGGGATTTATGGCAACCACAGCAAAGAGGGTGAAAGACGCGCGGAAGCCGAAGTTCAGCTGCCGCAAGCACAACCGGTGC
>CAZMHC010000210.1:0-3256 GCA_964565955.1 uncultured Occallatibacter sp. | reverse complement strand
GCTTCGAGCGGCTCACACAAAGAAGCCCCCGGCTCTGCCGGGGGTACGCTCACTCGACAGTGTGCATGCTGAGATGTCCGAACTGGGGGCGCGGGCAGTAATCCAATGGGTGGCTTATTGCTGGTTTCTGTTCAGTTTGGGGTAAAGCGGCCCCATTCTCGCCGCTTTATGCCGTTTCCAGAACGCAGCCGGCCCGAAACAGCTTCAGCAGGTTGCTGACCGCGCACACCAGCTTCCACTCCTGACTCACATTCTGTTTGCCACGCAAGCTGAAGCGGCGAAAACCATGTCGGATATCCTTTGACTTGCCTAGCAAATCGGTCCGGCGTTTTTGACAACGAGCGAACCGCCTCGAACTCTTCGCTAGGACAGAAACCTCGTCCGGTAAAGCGTATCCCTCTGCACGGGCTTGAAGCCGGCGTCGCGAATGATTCTGCGCAACTCTTCTTCCGTTGTGCAATTACTCGTCCCGGCAGCCTTGACTACATTCTCCTCCAGCATCACCGAGCCGACGTCGTTGCCGCCGAAGTGAAGGCCTAACTCAAGGACCTTCAATCCTTGCGTCACCCAGCTAGCCTGCACATTCTCGATGTTATCGAGATAGACCCTGGAGATAGCCAGAACCTTAAGATATTCAATCGAGGTCGCTTCTTCCCAGCGCTTTCCGCCCAGCGCGGTGTTACCGGGCTGAAAGCTCCAGGGGATGAAGGCGGTGAAGCCGCCTGTCTCTTCTTGCAGGCGGCGCACCACCTCGAAGTGATTGATCCTCTGCTCAAAGCTCTCCCCTACTCCGAACATCATGGTGGCCGTCGTTCTCATGCCCAACTGGTGGGCGATGCGATGGACGCTGACCCACTCCTCGGTGTCGCACTTTAGGGGAGCGATGCGTTGACGCACCTCGTCGTCCAGAATCTCGGCACCGCCGCCGGGGATGGAATCGAGACCCGCATCGCGCAGGCGGGCGATGGTGTCGCGCAGCGGCAGTTCCGAATACTTGGCGATGGCCAGAATCTCCGAAGCCGTCAAACAATGCAGCCAGACTTGCGGAAAGCGCTGCTTGATGCCGTTGAAGAGACGCTCGAACCAGTCGATCTCGAGGTTGGGATGGATTCCGCCCTGCATCAGCACACCGGTGCCGCCCATCTCCATGGTCTCGGCGATCTTCTCGTAAATCTCGTCGAATTCGAGGATGTAACCCTCTTCCGAGCGCGCGCCTTTCAGCGGTCGATAGAAGGCGCAGAAGGAGCAGTACTCGGTGCAGAAGTTGGTGTAGTTGATATTGCGATCGATAATGTAAGTGACCACGCCCTCGGGGTGCAGACGGCGGCGCACCGCATCGGCCTCGAATCCCAGGCCGATCAGGTCCGGAGAGTGGAAGCGGTCGAGCGCTTGTTGGCAGGTCAGCGGCATGGCTCGATTCTACCAATTTTCCGAAGCGCATCTCGATCCCGAAAAGTCGACGTATGAAGGTCAGCGAGGCTTGACGGGAGAATAGAGCGCGGAGATGGCCTTGGCGTTGACTACCTCGGCTTGAAATCCCTCGTTTTGCAAGAATGCGACCGGCCCCCAGCCCTGGGCGAGTAGCGAGTCTTTGAGCGCGAAGATCGACATACAGTCGGTCCATAGCTTGGTATCGTGCCAGCGTATGACCTCCTGGGAAAGGCAGGTAAGTTCAGCTTGCTCGGCGGCTTCGGCAAATACCTGGCGATCGACGCTTGGCGCTCTCCAATGGGAGTTAAGCGATGGCTTAACCAGTCCATGTATCTTGCGGAGCAAGTTGAAGACCGGAAGCGGCTCGACGAATGCGCGAATCCGGCTCTTGACTTCCAATCTGGCTTGATACGAACCAGCGTTCGAGTGATGTATGAAGCCGGCGCCCTCGGGGGTGAGTTTGCGCGCCAGTTGGTCTAGATAGCGGCGAATTACATCGGCTTCCACGTGGACCAGCGAGTCGTAACTGAATACTAGGTCCACCGAAGCGTCCGGCACCATCTCCAGCGAGGAACCGTCGTTCACGTGATACTCGATGTGGGTGTCCTGGGAAAATCGCTTCTTGCAACCTTCGATGCAATTGGGAGAAAGATCGACGACGATCAATCGGTCGCACAGTCGTCTCAGAAAAGATGTCCATCGCCCGTAACCGGGCGCGATCTCTAGAATTGTCGGGGCGGGAAGCAAGCGGTGAATGCGCGGCAGGATGCTCGAGAACCAATGCTGTTCCGCATTTCCCCACGGCCGGGACCATTCGTCTCCCCGCGCTTCCCAATAGTAGCCCTCGTTCCATACTTGCAGGTTTTCTTCAGTCTTCATGAACGCTTCTCTCCCAACTGCAATAGCGGCGAAATTTCCGCAAAAAACATTGTTAACAATACTCCGGCGATGGTGAAAAGACAAGATTGCGCCGCACTTTGTCCGGGGGCGGAACAACTCAGTCCAACCGATCCGGATAAGATGCGAATTCGGTACGTTCGGCAAGAGACGCGCGAAGCGATAAGCGATCCTTGCGGCTTCGAAGCGTTCCTGCAGAAACTATTTTTCCAGCAGTGTTTGATCCGGCGGGTGAGCAAGCGTCGCGCCGACGGCTGAGGCCGGCGCGGCATCTCCGCGCAGAAGGTCCACGGCGCTCGGCGGCAGCGGCTTGTCAGCGTTGGCCAACAGCAGGCTCACCTGCCAGATCTCGGCATCAGTGAGAGCCTGCTTATAGGCTGGCATACCGGTCAACCGTATGCCGTTGGCCACTTTCCAGTAGGTCTCGCCGGGCGGGTCGTCGCTTACCCCCACCACCACGCTGTTCACGTGCTTCTCCCAAAGCGGCGGCGCTGCGGGAAACATATGTGAGCCAAAAGCGGAGGGTTTGCCGTGAAGCCCGTGGCAGACGGCGCATTTTTCGCTGTAAACGTGAGCGCCGGCCAGCAGGTTGTCCTCATCGGCCAGGAGCGGCGGCGTCTTGACCAGTTCGCGGCGTATGCGGGCCTCAAGCGGAATCCCGACAATCTCGCTTTCATGAGGCAAGGGAGTATCTCCGACTGCTACTGGAACCTTGCCGAACCAGAACCATCCCAGCGCCGCAACCGGCACCAGAACAATACCTAGAAGAACTCCGAGAAATATGCGTCCCATCTTCGTCAAAGCCTCCGCCGCTCTTCATCCTAGAGCATTGGCCTTCCCGCGGGAAATCGAGAAGATCGGCAGAGCCTGCTAAACGACTGCCGGCTGAAAGCCGATAGGTTGTGCGGCGACTGAAAGTCGCCTGTTT
>CAZMHC010000209.1:0-3357 GCA_964565955.1 uncultured Occallatibacter sp. | reverse complement strand
CCAACCGCATCGATCCGGAGGCCGATCCGGAACTGGTCTTCACGGATCTGGAACTACGCATCCTGGATCGATTGGTCAAGGACAAGCCCACGGCCCAGACGCAGAAACCCCTGCTCTCGCATTATCTGATCAAGCTGGCGCGACTGGGCGGTTACCTGGCGCGCAACGCGGACCCGCCACCTGGAAACGAAACCATCTGGAGAGGACTAACCCGTCTCGTCGACATCCAACTGGGCGTCATCATGGGGGCGGGAAATGTGGGTAATTGAAAGGGCAGAGCCGGGGGCTTGATTATGTGAGCCGCTCAAAGCGGCTTGAGCGGTGGTTTCGTCAACTTGATTTGGCCCCTTTCGCTGGTTTGATTTGGCCCCACCTGAAGGGATGTGATCTGTCATTCCGAGTTGGCCTTGGCGGAAGGAGCCCGAAGGGCGACTGGAGCCAAGGCCAACTCGGGGCGAGGCCGCGAGCGTGGTCCTGCGGCTTTACAGCGGCGATTCAGGCATATGCTCTTCCGGTTTGAAGATGTGGTCGAACGGTAGGCTTTCCCGTGCTTTGCTCGGTCCAAGACTGACATCGAAGCTGGTCTTGCTGCCGCCCAGGCAGTCGAGTCTTACGATCTCCGCCAGTCTGGTTTCAACAGTTCGCCGTCCTTCTTCGTGAAAAACCTCGCCCTGTCGGCCGATGGCCAGTGCGTGCTGAAATGCCGTCTCCTGGTCTTCGCTTTGGAAGATGTGAACGGCTTCCTTCCAGGCGCGAAGCCCCTCTTTGCCTTCGACCATCACCGCCCAGCGCAGTTGCGCGTAATACCACTCCTGATTGTTCATTTCTTGCCGCCTTTCCTGGCCATGGTTCTGCGGAAGCGATAACTCTCCGTGCCGGTTTCGATGATGTGCGCCCGATCCGTCAGCCGGTCCAGCATCGCTTTACAGAGCCTGGCGTTGGGGATCTTACTGGGCCATTCGGAGAAGGGTAAATTCGTGGTCACGATGATCGCCGCCTGCTCGGCGCGTCCGGCGATGACCTGGAAGAGCAGTTCCGCCGCTGCGTCCGGCATGACGACATAGCCGAGTTCGTCCAGCACGACCAGGTCGTAGCGCATCCAGCGATTGCGCATCCGCGTCAGTTGCAGTTGGCTCTGTGCTTCGATCATCTCTGTAACCAGTTCCGCCGCAGTGGTGAAGCGCACTCGCTTGCGTTGCTTACAGGCAGCTATCCCCAGGGCCACCGCCAAGTGACTTTTTCCTGTGCCTGTTTCACCGAGCAGAACGACGGGCTCCTTGCGCTCCAGATACTCGCCTTCGCTCAACTTCTTCACTTGGGCCGCAGGGATGTGCGGCGCACTCTGAAAGTCGAACTCCTCAAGCGTCTTGACCGCAGGAAAATGCGCCTCCTTGATACGCCGAATCACGGCGCGACGCTCACGTTCCTCGATCTCGGCTTCCAGAAGAGCTTCCAGATAGCCGAGGTGCGATTGCTTCCTGCTCACCGCCTCCTCGGCCAGACGGGCGAACTGCTCGGCTACGGTGGTCAGGCATAGCTGGCGGGCGTACTGCTGAATCGTGGCATGTGCGATTGGTTGGGATGCGCTCACTGGATCACCTCCGTCACTACCGTGGTCGGCGTCCAACTCGGTCGCAGTTGTTCGTAGGCATCCATGCTGGGTTGCGGACGATCATAGCGGCGCAAAGCGCCGATCTCCACGGCCGTCGCATCCGGGTCTGCCTGTCGGCAGTCCATGCTGAGCAGATATCGGATCGCGCTCAGGCTGGCCGTACCCATCGACAACGCCGCTTCCACCGCCTTACGCACGCGGGCCGCGCCATGGGTACGGCATAGCAGCAGAACCTTGATCATCGCCTGGGTCCCGGCCTGGTCGCCCTCGCGCTCGCAGACTCTGGTCCAGAAGCCGTCGTAACTGGCAGGCCAGCGTCCCTGCGCTCGGCACTGTTCCAGCGCCGTGGACCCCGCCAGTGCACCGGGCTTCTTCTGGAGCACATCGAGGTAGTGCTCCAGATCCAGCACATGCTGGAAGCGGTCATGGCAGCGTTCATGCCGCGCTACCGAGCGGCCCCCATGCCAGATCTCGACGTAGGCCGAGTAGACCTTGGCTTCGACCGATGTCCCAACCGCGAGCGGCGTCGAGTAGAAGTTGGTCAGCACCTTGACGCAGCCACGGGCATCGACCTGGGGAAAATGCAAAGCGGCCAGATCGAATCCTTCCTCAGCCAGCGGCAAAAGATGCTCGCGTTCAGCCGACATCGCCGTGCCAATCGTCTGACTGCGGCCAGCGATCAAACGGTCCTGTTCCCGGGCCGATTCGGACTCCAGAAGCTGGTTCAACTCCTCCAGGTTGCGTACCTGCGGCACGGGCACAAGATGGTTGCGCCGGTACTGGCCGCCTTCGCCTTCGACGCCGCCCTTTTCATGGCCTTCGCCGGGCGTGCAGAACGCGGCTTGAAAGCCCCAGTGCGAACGGAAGGCAATGAAGCGCGTGGTCTCTTCGCGCTGATGGCCACGCAGTATCTTCTTCACGGCGGAGGTCAGGTTATCGAAGCGGAGAGTGCGAAAGACACCGCCAAACCAGCGAAACGCCAGTTCATGGGCTTCCAGAAATGCCTGCTGCGTGGCGTGCGGATAGGCCCGGTGAAAGGCCGCTCCCGAGGCCATCGAACGCATACAGAAGATGAAAACCTTGCGTCGTTGGCCATCGAACTTCTGGGTTCCTGGCGACTGGCCTTCACTGCCGGAATGAAAGTCCGCCCAAGCCTCGTACCAATCCACTTGCGCTTCGCCGCCAAACTGATAGGACTGAGTCACGAAGACTTCGCGCCCCAGCAGACCCATCGCCTGCTTGCGCAGGTTCACGTACTCGCGCACCGTGGACTCGCCGACCACGATCTCCGGCATCTCGTGCCGCAGCCGTGTCCAGATGCGATGTGCGGTGTGTCGCTGCTTGCGTGGTGCCTTGCGGTCGGCTTCCAGAATCGCATCGATGAACGGCACCGCCGGGGCCAGCTTCGGCCGCACTCGTTGCGGCCTCTTGCGCTCGGGTGGCATGGCGCTAGCCAAGGCTCGACGCACCTCACGACGATGAACTCCACATTTACGCGCTACGGCGCGGATCGTTCCGGCACCATGCTCATACTCTCGCCGGATCTGCTCGTATAGCTCCACCTTGCTCCTCCTTGTGGCCAAGCCGTCCTCGATTCCGGGGCCAAAACCCCGAACCAAGATAACGGGCTTACCCCAAGGTGGGGCCAAATAAGACCAGCGAAAGGGGCCAAATTAGAGTAGCGAAATCAAGCGGGGTCGCTAACGCGGCCCCGACGTTATTGGGGCCACCTTTCGGTGGCTACT
>CAZMHC010000208.1:0-3394 GCA_964565955.1 uncultured Occallatibacter sp. | reverse complement strand
GAATGCCGAGCATGAACAGCACCCGCTTGCGCAGGTCGGGAATCCGGAAGATATTCAGAAACTTTTCAAGCATGGTGGTTTGTCCGCTTCAGGGCGTTCGACGCCGCATGAATCTTTGCACTGACCATCTTACCCGCGCGGAGGCCAAGCTGTCGCCTCCGCCTCGCCCACGCGCCTAAGCCGCGGTTCTTGCGGACTTCAGCGCCAGTTTGTTGAGTGCCCCATCCATTTCGCGCTCTTTGCGAAATGGGTGGGATACCATAAAACTACTTGGCGGCCTTCTGGGAAACCGGCTTACCTTTGGGCGCTTCCTTGGCAGCCTTCTTGGATACCAGCTTGCCCTTTGGCGCCTCGGTCTCGCCGCCCAGAACCACGGCCTTGCCGCCGGCCTTTTCGATCTTCTCCACCGCCGACTTGGAAAACTTGTGCGCGTGAATGGTGATCGCCGAGGTCAACTCGCCGGAGCCGAGAATCTTGATGAGCGCCTTCTTGTCCGAGGAAAGGCCCAGCTTCCCGTAGTCGTCCAGGCCGATCTCGGTCACTTGAAGCCCCTCGATCTGCTCCACGATTCGGTCCAGATTCACCACCGCGTACTCGGTGCGGAAGATGTTGGTGAAGCCGCGCTTGGGCAAGCGGCGATGCAGCGGCATCTGGCCGCCCTCAAAGCCGCGCATCAGGCTTGTGCCGGTGCGCGCCCCCTGGCCCTTGTGGCCGCGGGTGGAAGTCTTGCCCATGCCGGAGCCCATGCCGCGCCCCACGCGCTTGCGCCCCGTATTGGCCTTCTTCGGCGCCCGTAAATTCGATAGATTCTTTGCCATCTTCTCCTCGCTATAGCGCCGGTGGGCTTTCGAATTCCCGCCGACTCGCGTTCGATTTCAAAAATGCTGTCATCCTGAGCGAGCGCAGCGAGTCGAAGGACCTGCGTCTCGGTCGCGGGCTTCAGGCCAGCCCGCTAATTCTCCAGGATGCGCACCAGATGCGGAATGGCCTTCACCATGCCGCGAATCGATTCGTTGTCCACGCGCTCGACGATCTGGTTGAGCCGCGTAAAGCCCAGCCCCTTGACCACCAGCCGATGCTTGACCGGCGTCGAGTTCTTGGAGCGGTAGTACTGAATGCGTATCTTCTTTGTCTCATTGGTCTCGGTCATGGCTTAAAGCTCCTCTACCGACTTGCCGCGCGCGTTGGCCACATCGGCCCGGTCGCGCAACTGCACCAGCGCGTTGAACGTGGCCTTGACGACGTTATGCGGGTTGGCCGAACCCAGGCTTTTGGTCAGCACGTTCTGCACTCCAGCCGAGGTCATCACCGCGCGCACCGCCCCTCCGGCAATCACCCCCGTGCCTTCCGGGGCCGGCTTGAGCAGCACCTGCCCGGAGCCGTAGCGGCCCAGCACCAGATGCGGAATCGTCGTATCGGTCAGGTTCACGCGCACCAGGTTCTTCTTGGCCGCCTCGATCCCCTTGCGAATCGCCTGGGGAACCTCCTTGGCCTTGCCCGAACCGTGCCCCACCACCCCCGCCGAAGCGTCGCCGATCACCACCAGCGCCGCGAACGACATATTCTTGCCGCCCTTGACCACCTTGGTCACGCGATTGATAGCCACCACCTGATCCTTCAGGTTGTACTGGTTGGCATCGAGTTTCTTCTTCAAGATCGTCATCGCTCTCTCTTTTTCCAGTTATCCGTTGTCAGTTATCAGTTGCCGGAACTCAGGTAAATCCGGCGCGAACAAACTGAAAACTGACCACTGAGAACTGACCACTGTTCTTAAAACTCCAGCCCCGCCTCGCGCGCCGCATCGGCCAGAGCCTTGATGCGTCCGTGATAAAGGAAGCCGCCGCGGTCGAAGACCACCTTCTTGATCCCCTGCTTCACCGCCAACTCGGCCACCGCCTTGCCGATCTCCTTGGCCGCCGCCACGTTGCCGCCGGTCTTCAGCTTCAGCGCCAGCGTCGAGGCCGAGACCAGCGTCTCGCCCTTCTGGTCGTCGATCACCTGCGCGTAGATGTGATTCAGCGAACGGTAGACGTTCAGCCGCGGCCGCTCTCCGGTCCCCGCCAGCTTGCGCCGGATGCGGCTGTGGATGCGCTGCCGTATTCCATTCCTGTCGGTCTGCGTAATCATCGTCTCTCTTCCTATCGGCGGAGCCGCCTTGCGGCCCCGTTCGGTTTTCCAGTTATCAGTTGTCAGATTCAGTTGTCAGCAAGAACCGGTTTTTTACTGACAACTGAGAACTGACAACTGACAACTGTTTCTACTTCGATCCCGTCTTGCCGGCCTTCTTCTTCAGCTTCTCGTCCGAGTAGCGTACGCCCTTGTTCTTGTACGGATCGGGCTTGCGCAGCGAACGCATATCGGCGGCCACCTGGCCCACCTTCTGCCGGTCGATGCCGGAGACGGTCAAATGGAGCTGCTTGGGGTCGATCGTCACTTCAATGCCGGTCGGCAGCGGAACTTCAATCTGGTGCGAATAGCCCAGCGTAAAGACCACCGTCCCCTTGCCCTTCATCTCGGCGCGGTAGCCGATGCCCACAATATCCAACTCGCGCGTCCAGCCCTTGGTAACGCCCTGCACCGCGTTGAAGACCAGCGCCCGCGTCAGCCCATGCGCGGCGGCAAACTTGTCGCTCTCCCGATTGACCTGTAGAACTCCATCCTTGGTAGCCAGCGAGATGCCCTCGGCGATCAGCGCCGAGACCTTGCCCTTGGGCCCCTCGACCAGAACCGTGTTGCCCTCGACCTTGTACTTCACCCCCGCGGGCAGCGGGATCGGCTTCTTTCCTATACGCGACATCGCTTCAATCCTTCTCGCGGCTTGCGAGTCCCGAAAAACAGTTGTCAGCTATCATTTTTCAGTCGTCAGTCAATAGCTTCAACGTTTCATCGTTCCACTGCAGCCTGTAAACAGTTTCCAATTGTCAGCTACCGGATTTCAGTTTCGTTACCGACAACTGAAATCTGAAAACTGACAACTGCCGTTACCACACTTCGCACAACAGTTCGCCGCCCACGCCCTCGCGGCGCGCCTGACGGCCGGTCATCACGCCCTTGGGCGTGGTCATGATCGAGATGCCGAGGCCGCCCTGCACCCGCTTGATCTCGTCGCGGCCAATGTAAACGCGGCAGCCGGGGCGCGAGATGCGCGCCAGATCGCGTATGGCCGCCTCCGCGCCGCCATACTTCAAATAAACGCGCAGCACCTGTTTGCCCTCTTCTTCCTGGGTCTTGTAGTTCGAAATATACCCCTCCTCCTTGAGGATGCGGGCAATCTCGGTCTTCAGCTTCGAAGCGGGCACGTCCAGCTTCTGATGGCGCGCCCGAATCGCATTGCGTATGCGCGCCAGAAAATCCGCTACTGGGTCGGTCAGACTCATTCCTTCTCCTTCATCCC
>CAZMHC010000207.1:0-3414 GCA_964565955.1 uncultured Occallatibacter sp. | reverse complement strand
GATTTTGCGCGGAGGCTCTTTGCCGTTCCGCACTCTCACATCAAAGCCAAGCTAGAAGCCGAGAAAGCGGCGAAGCGAACGCCTAAGACTTCCGCTTCCCGCGACTCTGGCGCTTTATCCAAAAACCGCGTTTCCCAAACCTAGCATTCCCGACCCGACGTTTCCCCCACCTTGCCGGTCACCTCGGCATAGGTCAGACGTTTACCCACGATCTGCGAAACGGCTTGGGAAAACCTGTCGTAATCATCCTTGCCCCGACGATTATTGTAACGAAAAACCTGCTCGGTTACATATCGGTCCAAGTGAAATGGCTCTACTGAAACGTAAGTACCATTCAATCCACGCTTTAGAAGACTCCAGAAATTCTCAATCCCCTGAGTATGAACCTGCCCACGAACGTACTCATTGATGTGAGTCACAGTCTCATGAATGTATTTCTGTGTTGCAAGCGAGTCGTATCCGGTCCAGCCATCAGTAAACACTTTGGAGCCATGCTCAATCTGGCGAAGAATCTCCGCTTGTAGAGTCTCGCGCTTGACGTTTGGAATGACCTTAGCGCGAATCTCGCGGCTCTCACGGTCAAGCATACCCATCACAGTCATTTTCTTGTTTGCGTGGAGTCCATTTTGCATCTGGAGCCGCTTCTTTGCGTGCATATTCTTTGGCTTGCCCCCGATGAAAGTTTCGTCAATTTCAATGGGAGTGACCGGGTTGCCCATCTTGACAAAGGACTCATCTTCCATTGCCTTACGGATGCGGTGAAGCATGAACCATGCAGTTTTCTGAGTCACGCCGATGGACCGCGCAATCTCGCAACTACTGATATCATTCCGCGAATTAGCCAACAGCCATACCACTGGTAGCCACTTCTCAAGAGCGATAGGCGAATCCTCAAGCACAGTTCGAGTCTTGAGAGAGAACTTTTGCCGCTTATGATCGCCATAGCAACGATAGACGCGAGCTTTGGCAAGCCAAGTAAGCTTCGATGAATCGCACTGTGGGCAACGCACTACGCCGTCTTCCCAACGCATTGCAATCATAAACTGACGGCAATTCTCGTAGTCGGTAAAGAACTGAATCGCTTGCTGTAGAGTCTTTGGCGCTTCCATGATTAAATAGTAGAAGATTTAGCGTAGTCTGTCAAGTATATAATTTCCTATACAAATACAACCCCCGCAGGAACACTAATCCTCTGTTCCTGTGCCCGCATTCTTCCTGCGCCCCTGCGCCGGAAAAATCGATATTCAGCTACGCGAAAAGCTCCCGCGGCGGGGTCTCGAAGAACTTCTCGACAGGAAGCTCCTCCGCGCCCACCAGGAAGGTCCGGGCGGGGAGGAAACTCTTGTCGAAGGCCGCCAAGGCCGCACCAGGTTCCTTGCGCCTGCCGCCCTTCACCTCGATGGCCACAATCTTGGTTCCAAGACGAAGAATAAAGTCCACTTCCCTGCTGCGATCGCGCCAATAATGGATTTCGTCGATTTCGCCGGCCAGGGCGGCCGCGGCAAGGTGGGCGCCGACAGCCTGCTCGACGAGTCTGCTCCATTGTTCGGGAAGCTGCAGCGCGCGGGCGAAGCTGAGGGCTGAGGGAGCGCTGCTCAGCGCCGTATTGAAGACCTGCAATTTGATGAACGATCCACGCTGGCGCAGCGCCTGGGGCGGATACTTGGCGATGCCGCGCACCATCCCGGCTTCGGAAAGCAGATCCAGGTAGTTGGAGAGGGTAATGGCGTTGGGCGCGTCGTGCAACTGGCTGGCGATCTTCTGGTAGGAGTAGATGTGGCCGGAGTACTCGCAGCCGAGGCGGAAGAGTGAGCGCAGCAGGGCTGGCTTTTCGATGTGTGCGGTCAGCACTATGTCGCTGGCCAACGCGGCTTCGGCGGTTTCAATCAGGGAGTCGAGCATATAGCGTCGCCAGCGGCTCTCGTCGCCGATCAGATCGGCCGCCCCCGGATAGCCGCCGAAGTAGATGAACTGCTCGATACTCCAGCCGAACGCGTCGCGCATCTCCGCGTAACTCCAGTGACCGACGCGCGTCAGTTCGAAGCGCCCGGCCAAGGTATCGGAGGTGCCGGCGATGGCCAGAAGCGGCGAGGCGCCCAGCAGCATGACGCGCAGGTCTATGTCCTCGACGGAGTCCTCGTCCCAGAGTTTTTTTACGATCTCCGACCAGCGGGGAATCTTCTGCACCTCGTCGAGCACCAAAAGCCATTTTCCGCTTTGCCGGCAATTGATGCGGGCCGACTCCCATTGCTGCTCGATCCACAGATTGTCGTTCACCGAGGAATTGTCGGCGCTCACGTAGGTCGAGCGCTTTCCGAAGGCCAGCATCGCTTGGCGGGCCAGGGTCGACTTGCCGACCTGACGCGGCCCCACCAGAATCTGGATGAAGCGGCGGCGGTCGCGCAAGCGTGCAACCAAGGGGGCGAGAAGCGGGCGTGCAATCATGCAGATACCGACGGCAATTGAAGTTGATTGAAAAGCTGTTTAGTTTGCCGTTAACAAAAATACATCACTGGAGCGCGAAATGGCAATCGCAAGGCGAAAAAGCCGCACGGGGAGCCGCGCGCCGGCTCGACGGCACCCATCGCGGCGTTACAGTTCGCGGCGGCCCTCCATGGCGCGGGCCATGCTCACTTCATCGGCGTATTCGATGTCGCTGCCGGCGGGAACCCCCGTTGCGATTCGCGTGATCTTGACCGAAGGGCTGCGCAACGCGGTTGCCAGCCAGTGTGCGGTCGCCTCGCCCTCCAGCGTGGGGCTTGTTGCCAGGATCACTTCGTCCACCTCGCCGCGCTCGATGCGGGCAGTCAGCGTTGCGGTGCGCAACTGGCCCGGTCCCACGCCGTGCAAGGGCGAGAGGGTTCCGTGCAGCACATGGTAGAGGCCCTGGTAGGCGCGGGCGCGCTCGATGGCGGCGATGCTGGTCGGCTCCTCGACCACGCAGATTTGGCGTTGGTTGCGGGTGGGGCTGGAGCAGTAGGCGCAGGGATCGATATCGGTGACGTTGTTGCAGACCGAGCAGAGGCGCAGATTGGCCTTCAGCCCGCGCACCGCCTCGGCCAGCGCGGCCGCATCTTCGTCGGTAGAGCGCAAGATGTGAAAGGCAAAGCGCTGGGCGCTCTTGGTTCCCACGCCGGGCAGCTTTCTCAACTCTTCGATGAGCCGGTCCATCGGCTCGGCGTAACGGGACACGGAATGGGCCTCCTGACGATTGACAGGCCGCGATGAGGCTCCGAATCGGAGCAACCGGGAGATTTAGCCGCAACCAACGGTGTTTTGCAACCCGTTCACTCGGCTTGTTTTTCCTCTGCCTTTAGCAGGATAAAGCGCTGGCGATCAAAACGGTAATAATAGGTTCCCGCTCCAGCAGTTCTAAATGGCCGGAGGAACCCGGGTTGCTATATTCCTTCGCGT
>CAZMHC010000206.1:0-3429 GCA_964565955.1 uncultured Occallatibacter sp. | reverse complement strand
CGGCAAAGCGCCTGAAAAGCGCGCAATGCGGGTTGGGAAAACTTGATTGGATTCGAAAAGAAGACGCTCTTACCCGTAACGAGGCCAACTACGGCAGGGCCAGAGTTGGGAGAAACGCGTCCCAGTACTACAGTTGTATATCTGGATTTCGGCTGAGATTGGCAAAGGCCCGGGCCTAAAGGCCCAACATTTTGGTATCAATTTCAGAGGCCTGAAGGCCTCTGCTCCCTCCGATCTCGCAATCTACAACTGTAGTACTAGGCTACAGGCTGGCTTGCCGGAACTCTTCCCGCAATTTTTCCCACTTCCCAAACGCCTCCAAACTTCCGTGAAAAAATATTTTCCAAAACGATTCCCCGCCGTTCCGTCTAAGGAGTATGATTCCCCAATCGCGACGAGTGCGGCCATCGGCGGCTTTCCGCGAAGGAGCCTGTATCATGTTCATATTCCTGATAGTTCTCTCGTTCCTGGTGCTGGTCTTCGGACCGGTTCTCTTAGCTTCGCTGCAAAGGTCGCGCGACCTCGATGCCTGAGGTCCGGCAATCGCCGTCTTTTCGAAACCCCGCCAAGTCCACGTTGGCCAACGGCTCCCGCGTCCGCACCGCCCGCTGCGCAACTCGATCTTTGTGCGGTTGACCGCGCCCTGTTTCGCCCGTATCGTTAAGGTCAGACGATGAAAACTTCCCCGCAAACCATACGCATCGGCCTTGCCGCCGCTGTTATCCTCGGCACCGTCGGCTGGCTAGCCTACTCCGGCGCCAGAGACACGCAGCAGTACTTTGTCCACATCCCCGAACTCGTCGGCATGGGCGACAAGGCCTACCACAGCAATTTGCGCGTGGACGGCTTCGTTCAGCCCGGCTCGATCGAGCACGAAGGCCCTCACGCCACCTTCGTAATGAACGAGTTCGAGAGCCATTCGCCGAAAGCCGCCGGCGGCCGCCTGCTCAAGGTCGTCTACAAAGGCGCCGAGCCGCCCCCGGATACCTTCAAGGACGACGCCGAGGCTCTGGCCATCGGCACCTATGGCCGCGACGGCGTCTTCCACGCCAGCGAATTACAGGCCAAATGCGCCAGCAAGTACGCGCCTGCGCAACCGGGCGGCACACCCGTTCAGCCCAGCGCCAGTAGCCCCCGCGCAGCCTTGGCCCCGCCGGTTAAACCGGCCAGCTAGCAGGGCATGTTACAGGAGTGTGCATCTTATCATGGCATTGAACGGTTTGCGTTCAATTGCTCCACCTCGTTTCCGTGAACCCAAACGCTTCGGTTTGTGTTATCTTGTGTTCATGCCAACCATCTTGAGGCTTGGCGGATCGCGGGTAGTCATCTATCCCAACGATCATCGTCCGGTACACGTCCACGTCATTGCTAGTGGACAGGAAGCCGTCTTCGAGTTGAACTGCTCAACCGGCCCTGTCAATCTGCGAGAAAACTACGGATTTGCCGAGCGGGAGACAAGGGCGATTCAAGCAGAGTTGCAGAAGCACTTGGCTGTGCTCTGCGGCGGATGGGAGAGAATTCATGGACCAGCCTGAACAATTCGAGCAAGCCAGCCGAAAGGGGCAAGAACTTCACGCTTCCATGCCCCGCGCCGTCAGCGCCCGCTATGACCGCCGCATCCAGCGGGTCGTGATTCGCCTCAATACCAACGTGGAGATTGCCTTTTCGCCGCGCGATGCCGAGGGCTTGCAGGATGCGGACTGGATGCAATTGAGCGCGATCGAGATTTCCCCGTCTGGATTCGGCATTCACTTCCCCGACCTGGATGCCGATTTGTACATTCCCGCTCTTCTGGAAGGTTTTCTCGGCTCCAAGCGGTGGATGGCCAGCCGCCTGGGCGCGCAGGGCGGTCAGGCCCGCAGCCAAGCCAAGACGCTCGCCGCAAGGCGAAATGGCCGCCTCGGCGGCAGGCCGAAGAAGACGATCACCGAGGCCGCATGAAAGATGAGATGGATATTCCCGGTCAAGGAGACTCGATGAATTGGAAGCGAATGTTAATAACCGTGATCCTGATCTCGGCAATGACATTCGTATTTTTCTCGTCGAACAACCGGAATCGACGAGGTGCACACTACAGTTCTTATGATTACGCCCAAGATGCGCTTGGAGCTATTGCATTAGCCCTCGGCTCAGTCGGTTCACAGGAATTGAGAGCAAGAGGGAATAAGAAGACATCTAACATCCTATTCGGGGGCAGTCTTATTTGGGGCGTCATTTCATTGTTTCCGATCGTTAAGATGCCTATGTGGTTCCCTATTTCATTCGGTATATTTGGGTTGCTACTTGCCTCTCCGTTTCACGTCGTTCTCACCTGAATCGCAAGCAGAAAAAATCTGGGACCGAATCAACTGTCGCCGATGCAAAATAGCCCAACAACCACGCCCGAAGCATCCGCCGCCCGCGAAGGACTCACCGCCCGCATAAGTCAAGTTTCCAAGCTCTTCGGCTCCTTCGCCGCGCTGCGCCAGGTCTCGGCAGACCTAGAACCGGGCCGCTGCTACGTGCTGATCGGCGAGAACGGCGCGGGCAAGTCCACTCTGCTGCGCATTCTGGCTGGATTGCTGCGCCCCTGCTTCGGCACCGTCAAGGTCTTCGGCGATCAGGACCCGCACGAGGCCCGCGCCCGCATCGGCTACATGAGCCACGCGCCCATGCTCTACGACGAGCTGACCGCCCAGGAAAACCTGCGCTACTTCGCTAGCCTCTACCCCGGACGCAACTGCCTCGCGCCCGCCGAAGCCCTGCGCCAGGTCGGCCTCGATCCCAATCTGACCCGCACCCTCGGCCAATACTCGCAAGGGATGCGCCAGCGCGCCTCGCTGGCCCGCGTGTTGCTCTCCGCGCCCGAGTTGCTGCTGCTCGACGAGCCATTCTCCAACATGGACATGGAATCCGCCCGCCAGATGGTCGAGTTGCTGGCTCAGTTCCGCCACGGCAGCCGGACGATTGTTTTGACGACCCATCAGCGCGAGCAGGCCGCCCCCATCGCCGACTGGGTGCTAACTCTCCGCGCCGGCCGCGTCGCATCCCTAGAGCCGGGGTCCCCAGCGACAGGTCTTCGTCGCTGGGGTGGGGAGTCGGGGTCTCCCACGCTATGAAGACCAACGGCGCGCGCATCCTGGAAGCTCTCGGCATCGCCTTCGAACTCCGCGAGTACGAAGTCGATCCGGACGATCTGTCGGCGATCGCCGTCGCCAAGAAGATCGGAATGCCGCCCGAGCAGGTCTTCAAGACGCTGCTGACCACCGGCGGGCCTGGAACCTACGTCTTCGCCGTCATTCCCGGCGACGCGGAATTGGACTTCAAGAAACTGGCCCGCGCCGCCGGCTTGCGCAAGGCCGAGATGGCTCCCCTCAAGGACGTTCAGCCGCTCACCGGCTACATTCGCGGCGGCGTCACCGTCTTCGGCGCAAAAAAGCCCTACCCCGT
>CAZMHC010000205.1:0-3488 GCA_964565955.1 uncultured Occallatibacter sp. | reverse complement strand
CGACGACTTCTTCGACGAAGTACGGTGGCCCAATTACGGTCAGCGCGACGGAGACGCTGCAAGCCATCGCGGTAGAGACAGGTTACACCAACAGCGCCGTCGCTTCGGCGACTTATACCATCAACCCGCTGCTGCCCGCGCCCACCTTCTCGCCCGCGCCCGGCACTTACACCTCGCCGCAATCGGTAACTATTGGCGACGCCACGGCCGGGACCACTATTTACTACACCACCAACGGCGCCACGCCGACGACTTCTTCGACGAAGTACGGTGGCCCAATTACGGTCAGCGCGACGGAGACGCTGCAAGCCATCGCGGTAGAGACAGGTTACACCAACAGCGCCGTCGCTTCGGCGACTTATACGATTTCATCGTCGTCAGGTTCTTCTACGGTGCTGCCCGCGCCCACCTTTTCGCCGGCCGCTGGAAGCTACGCCGCTTCGCCGTCCGTGACGATCAGCGACGCAACAGCGGGCACAACAATTTACTATACTGCCGATGGAACCACGCCCACGACCGCGTCTAGCATCTACGGCAGTCCGATCACGGTGAGCGCAACGGAGACGCTGCAGGCCATCGCGGTTGAATCCGGTTACACCGACAGCGCGGTTGCTTCGGCGACTTATACGATCACCTCATCTCCTTTCAGCATTGCCGTCAGTCCCGCCTCGCTCTCCATGGTGGCGGGCCAGCCGGCATTGGCCACGGTCGCAATTAACCCAGTCAACGGATTCAATCAGACTGTTTCTTTCGGATGCGCGGGACTTCCCGCCGGGTTGTCGTGCAGCTTCTCTCCTTCGTCCATTACGACCGGCGGGACGCCGGCAACCACGACTCTCATACTTGACGCCAGTCCGAGCATGGCTCTTCGTCGCGGGCCGACGCCGTTCATTCCAGTGGTGGCCGCATTTCTTCTTTGTGCCATCGGATTCAGAAGGCGCCGCGGAATCCATTTGGCAATATTGATCGCTGGCCTTGTTCTGGGGCAGTTGGCGTTGAACGGCTGCGGCGGATCTCAGGGCAAAATAGTGCCCCTTGTCTCCTCTACCGTCACAGTGACCGCAACCGCTGGGACGATGCAGCAGTCGGCGATACTGAGTGTGACCGTGAATTGAACGCGGATTGTCGGCTGCTTGCACTACGATTTGTTTATGGGCGCGCTGCTCGAACTTCGCAACCTGCGCATTCGCTTCTCGGCAGCCGAGGCAGTGCGCGGCATCAGCCTTCAGATCGACGAGGGCGAGGTGCTGGGGCTGGTGGGTGAGTCGGGATCGGGCAAGAGTGCAACGGCGCTGGCTATCATGGGCTTGTTGGGGCCGGCCGCGCAGGTCGAGGGCGAAGTTCTGTGGCGGAGCGCGCGCAGTAGCGGCGCAAGTCCATCTACTGACGGCAAGAGCGGACGCTCCGCATTCCTCGACCTGTTGCGTCAGCCCGCATCGGCTCTGCGCAGGCTGCGCGGCCGTGAGATCGCCATGATTTTCCAGGAGCCGATGACGGCGCTGAATCCAGCCATGTCCATCGGCCGCCAGGTCGCGGAGAGCGCCGAAGCCCATTTCCCTTCCTGGACGGGCAGGGAAGCTAAACGCAAGGCAATTGCCGCGCTCGAAGCGGTCGCTCTGCCCGAGGCGGAACGGCGGTACGGCGACTACCCGCACCAGTTTTCCGGCGGCCAGCGGCAGCGCATTCTCATAGCCCTGGCGCTTGTCAATCGCCCCCGCCTGCTGATCGCCGATGAGCCAACCACAGCTCTGGACGTTACCGTGCAGGCCCAGGTGTTGGAGTTGCTCAGGCAATTGCAGCGGCAGCACGGGCTGTCCATGCTTTTTATCTCTCACGATCTGGCAGTGGTCGGTCAAGTGGCCAGCCGCATGGCGGTGATGCGAGCCGGACAGGTTGAGGAGTCAGGGCCTTGCCGGCGGCTGCTGACCGCGCCCCAGCACCCGTACACGCGCAGCCTGTTGGCCGCCGTGCCCACGCTCAGGACCGACAGGAGCCGTCCGCTGGCGATGTCTGACGATGCCTTGCCGTCCACCGAGCTATAATTCCGGTGCGGAAAGAGTTCGCGGAAGTTATCGCGCGCAAGATCGGGCGGACCGCCGGTTGCCCGCTCCGGAACGGCTGGCCGGAACCGGCAGACTAAAGCCGGGGAAGGATGAGATAGGAGAGATTGAGCCATGAAACAATTAGTCCGCGTCTGCGCGGCGGCACTGCTCCTCAATTTGTCCGCCTGTTCCCCGCAGGCGGCCAAGAGCGCCGCAAACAATATGAATGCGCAGGTGAAGCAGTTCGTCCAATCCTTCCAGTCCTCATCGGACGCGCCGGATACGCCGGAGGAGCCGCCCGCGCCCGTTCCCAAGGCCGCTACTAAGCCCGCGCACCGCGGAAAAAGGCTCGCTCCCAAGCCGGAGCCGACCCAGCAGGAGCTCGTCGAGTATCTGCGTGGAAAACTGCTTGCGCTCAGTCCCAGCGACGCGATCAACGACAATATCGAGGTCGCGTTCAATCCTTCCACCACGGCATTGACGGTCACGCAACCGAGCGGCCGCTGCGATCAATTCCTCAGTGCGCTGGATGGAAACAGCCTCGCCTGGGATATTTTCGATCCCGGAGACGCTCACAATTCGCGCGAGGAACTGTTGCGCCTTACCGTGACGTCAACCAGCGGCAAAGCGGCGAGGGCCTGCTACGACAAGGAGAATCGCCTCGATAGGACAGTTGCGGCCAACCGGGTGCGATTCCTTTTCTCTCTGCGCAAAGTCGAGCAGTTTCCCGGCTTCCAGGACAACATGAGCGCGGCGGTGAAGAAGCTGATCGAACTCAGCGGCGGCGTTGCGGAGAAAGCTATCTTTTGATCCGCGCCATGCCGAAAACGCAGCGGATGAATATCGATCTTCCTCTTCCGGCAAGGGAGCGGCGGGGATGCGGGCACAGGAACACAGTTTCTGTGTTCCTGTGGAGCGTACTGTTGAAAGTTATTGATTATAGGTAAGTTAGCATAGGGTCCACAGTTTCACAGTTTCTGTGATTCTGTGTTTCTGTGAAGGCGCTCCATGGAAAGCATTGATTATGGGGGAGTTATATGGGCCTCCACAGTTTCACAGCCAAAATCGCGAATATTTCGGTGTTTTCGGTCCAGTCAATTTTGGGCAAACGGCTGATGGGACGGTTGTTAGCGAACTCGAGAAAAGCGCTTTTCGTGACATAGAATGCGATAGTTTCGGGACGGCTTCTTCAGGGGTCAGGGGTCGGAAAAGCGCCGCTCCACCGACTGCTTCAATTGTGCGCCATAGGGAGACTATTCTCGGCAAAGCGCCTGAAAAGCGCGCAATGCGGGTTGGGAAAACTTGATTGGATTCGGAAGAAAGACGCTCCGCGCGGGAAAAAACCGGCTTGCGGATCGCTCCAACCGCACATTTACTACCCCGAGACCGGGAAAACCTTGCTACATCCCACATCTCAAAATCGAGATGTGGGCCACCCAGTTATTT
>CAZMHC010000204.1:0-3521 GCA_964565955.1 uncultured Occallatibacter sp. | reverse complement strand
CGCTGAGCGCCGGCGCCAACACTTACACGGCGACTTACACGATCAGCGGCTGCACTTACACGCAGGCGTTTGTCATCACGGTTGCAACTGCGCAAACCTACACGCTGACCGTCAACTCCATCAATCCGTCGAGCGGCGTGGCGATCTCCGTGGGAAACTCCCTCAACAACGTCATCTCCACGGGCACAACGAGCTTTACGGAAACCGGTCCGGCCGGCGAGACGTTCACTCTGACAGCCCCGGCAACCGCGAGCGGCAACGCGTTCTCCTCGTGGGCCGGCTGCACCAGCGCCAGCGGCCAGACTTGCACGGCGACGCTGAACTCCAATACGACGGCAACGGCCAACTACACGCCCGCCGTCAGCCCCGGCAGCTTTACCCTTTCGTCTCCGCTTTCCTCTCTGGATGTCCTCGCGGGCTCCACAACGACCGATACCGTCACGGTGGTCCCTGTGAACGGATTCACCGGCAGCGCAACTCTCACTGTCTCCGGCTTGCCCAGCGGCGTAACCGGGACGTGGAGCGCCAATCCGGCATCGGGCCCAAGCATTCTTACGCTGACAGCCGGCAGTGCGGCAGCGCTGGGCACCACCAGTTTTTCCGTGACAGCAACATACGGCACGCTCTCGCAGAGCATCAACTTCTCGCTGACGGTGGGCGGCGCTTCGACAAGCAACTTTACGCTCTCGGCCTCATCGACAACGCTGAACGCGCAGCAGAACTCGGGCATATCGGACACCATCGCCGTCAACGACCATAACGGATTCAGCGGCTCTGTGTCGTTCGGCATCAGTGGATTGCCGACTGGCGTGTCGCCAAACTTCAATCCCTCTCTTACGTCCGGCAGCAGCCTGCTTACGCTGGCCATCGCCGCGTCGGTGACGCCAGGCTCCTATCCGTTGACAGTTGTGGGAAGCTCAAGCGGTTGGTCGGCTTCGCTTCCACTGACGCTCAACGTGAGCGCCGGTTCGTCGGTGAAGATCGCCTGGGTCAGTCCCACATCGGGTGTCGTCGGTGACACGGTGACCATCCTGCCTGGCGGCAATGGCACCTCGTTTGGCGCGACGCAGGGCAGCAGCGCGATTTACTTCGGCTCAACGGCGGCGACCGTAACATCGTGGGCGGTCAACTCGATCCAAGTCGCGGTTCCGAATCTGGCGGCTGGAACGGTGAACGTTACTGCGGTTGTGGATGGCATCACCAGCAACGCCGTGCCGTTCGTCATCGCCGCGACGACACCATCGCCGCTAGTCCACTACAGCAACGCCACCTACTTTGGCGGCGGAACCCCCTCCGAGGGTGCCTGCGGCGTGCCGTCCGGCATTCAAGACACGCTGAACTACGTTGCCATCAACGTCCAGAACGATCCGGGCAACTACACGCTCGAACTGTCTCGCCCCATATCCGCCACTGGGCCGTACGCATCGGATATCGGCCTGTGGAACAACGGCCTGAACTGCGGGCGCTGGCTGCACGTGCAGATCGGCAAAGCTTGCCAGGGCGAGAACGACGGCTCACAGGACGAGACATTCTGCCGGGGCGGCGCCGGCTGGGTCGACGATGGCTTCGAGGGCGCCGAGCTGGACATGATCGTGCACGATAGCTGTCAGGACCAAAACGCCTGGTGCCGCGACGATCCCTACCATCTGGATCTCTTCCAGAACTCGATCGACAATTTCGTTCTGAACGGCGCGGCGGTCGGGGATTTGCTGGCCAACTGGAGCAACCGGCAACTCATCTGGTACTTCGAGGAGTCGCCCAACTACACAGGCGACATCGACATCTACGCGCAGAACGGCGCGGGGCCGTACAATACGCAGTTGATTTTGACGCACCTTCTCAACGGGCTGCACGGGGTCGACTACTACAGCAATGGGGCCTGGCATACGGGCAGCATGCAATCCGACAACGGCAGCACCTATAACATTCTGCCCACAACCACAGCCGGCAATCAGTATCAGATTCGCGTCTACGATGTGAACAACCAACTCATCAACAACGGGCGCATCTACTCGTTCCCGTTGCCGAGCAGTTGCGGCACCACCTGCGGTGCCATCACGCAAGTGACCTATACAACCTCATCCGCCAACTGAGCCTTCGGAGGATGAGGTTTGTCGAGTCGCGCGGTTGCGATTGCGACGCGAAGGCCGGAAGCCGAGCGGCTGCAAGCTCCGGTATTTGGAATAAACAAACGCCCCACCCAAGCCAGTTGCGGCAGGGTGGGGCGTTTGGCTGGCGGGACAATGCGGCTTCGCGCGATTCTCAAATTCCGCGACAGTTGATTTTGAAGGTGGTTTGCCCTTGACAGTATCTCCTGGAAAGAAGCGTTCATTCGCGGCTGACCGGATACGCCACGTCCACGTGGGAAGCGGTTGCGATCGCTGTAGAGCAGTGTCCGGGAGAGCCGGATCCGCTGGTTCAGACCGGGGATTAAGTTGCGTCTCAAGGAGGCCGGCACAGAGTGAAGCGACCGATGCAGTGATATTCTGGAGACCGGTCAAGAAGCAGACCCACAGTTCAATTCAAAGTCAGGTCCAAAGAGCAAAGCCATGTCATTGAACGATCTGGAATTCGCTTACGCTCCCGTCCGCGATCAAGTTCGCGACCTGCGGGAGTATCTTTGACCCTGCTCGTATCCGCGGGGAACTCGTCGAAATAGAAACTCAACTTGCCGATCCGGCGCTTTGGTCCAATCCCAACGCGGCCAAACCTTTGATGCGCGACAAAAAACGCCTGGAGGCTCTGGTTGCCGACGACGAGGAACTCTTGCGTCGCACCGCCGACATCGAAACCTACTTCGAACTTGCCCGCGAGGGAGAAAATGTACTCGACGACATCGCGAGTGGGATCAAGGCGCTGGCGACGTTCAACGAGGAACTGGAAGCCAAAACGATGCTCTCCGGGGAAACGGATCCGCTGAACGCCATCGTCACCGTTCACCCCGGCGCGGGCGGCACGGAAAGCCAGGATTGGGCCGAGATGCTGCTCCGAATGTATTTGCGCTGGGCCGAGCAGCAGGGATTCAAAACCGAGATGAACGACTACCAGGACGGCGAGGAGGCGGGCATCAAGTCGGCCACCTTCACCATCTTCGGCGAGTACGCATTCGGCCAACTGGCGGGCGAGAGCGGCGTTCACCGCCTGGTGCGCATCTCGCCGTTCGACTCGGCGAAGCGGCGGCATACGTCGTTCGCGTCGGTTTACGTCTCGCCGGAGATTGACGAAACCATCCAGGTGGATATACGCGCCGAGGATCTGCGCATCGATACCTATCGTTCGGGCGGCAAGGGCGGCCAGCACGTGAACACCACCGATTCGGCGGTGCGTATGACCCATCTGCCGACCGGCATTGTGGTCTGCTGCCAGAACGAGCGATCCCAGCACAAGAACCGCGAAAAGGCGATGAAGATGCTGCGGTCGCGGCTCTATGAATATGAGCTGGAAAAGAAGCGGGCGGTGAGCAAGAAGCTGGAAGACTCGAAGCTGGAGATCAACTTCGGCTCGCAGATTCGCTCCTATGT
>CAZMHC010000203.1:0-3528 GCA_964565955.1 uncultured Occallatibacter sp. | reverse complement strand
TGCCTTCTGCTTCTCAATTCGCCGTATTCGCGGGCTTATTCAGAGCTTCCTTAGAGCTTCAAGACCGGACTCACTCATCTTTTGGACGAGTCGCGCATCATCTGTGACAATGAGAAATTGTTTAGAGACGAGTGCAAGAGCACTATCTGTCAGACCGAGAAAATGGAAATCAGCTCTTTGCGCCACATCCATGCTTGGTATGGTTAGCTCGTCAATCTTAACGAAGGTCTCATAAAACTTCTTTAAACACGCAGACTTCGTTTTTTCCGGCAGATCGTTTGTGAGATTGCTTACTTCTGTAAGAACATGGGGCGTGGTTACAGCCTTCTTGAAAACATTCTTGAGCCTCAGCAGTAAGCGATAGTCTTCTTCAATATATTTGGACAGCTTCTTGTATTTTCCATCTCCTACCAGTCGAATATCGTAGCCGCCAACCAGGTAGAGAAGCGCCAGATTCGCATCGATGAGTATGCCCTTTGCCTTATATCTTTCGACCAGGCGTTCTTGATGAGAACTCATGGCTTCCAGACCTTCAAAGACTGTGCCTTACCTGTCTCGGAATCAATCGCTATGGTTTTGTATAGTCGAGGCGCCCCTCCACCCATGACCTGAGATAAGGTTCCAAGCTCGCCTGTAACGAAGGAAATAACTACGGACCAGCCACCCGACCGTGCTTCTACTTCCTCAAGCCGAATATCCTTCGCTTGGGGAAACATATCTTTCGCAAAGGCGATAGCCACCTGAACTGCGCCCTTCATGTCAATTGTGCCCGTTTTATCCGAAGCCGCCCTGTGTGCCGCCACTTTTTCCCGCAACGCGCGCGACACGGGGCCTTCCAATTTCCGACTTGTTTTCGCGCCATTCATGACTCTTCTCCTCGAAATCAACTCAATCATAGCGTATTTTGGCAATCACAGAAAACCGTCTTTACATCCTGCCCATGCCCCAGCCACCGTGTTACGTGGCCACCCAAACCATTGTCATCCTCTTGAAAACCCTGCCTCCCCGCGGGGGATCGTGCACAATAGGAACTGGCATCCTTTCAACCATACATGGGCGCCCATCGGGAGGAAGATTGGCTCTGCGCGCGGTAGTTTTCGACTATGGAATGGTCTTATCGGGACCGCAAGAACCCACGGCATACGCCGCGCTATTACGCATCACCGGGCTGCCGAAAGAGCGCTTCGAGAGCCTTTACTGGGCCGACCGTCCCGCTTACGATGAAGGCAAACTGACCGGCATCGCCTACTGGCGGAAGTTTCTCCGCGAGGCCGAGTTGCCGCCGGATGAGGAGAAGGTGGAAGAACTGAACCAGTGGGATGCGCGGATGTGGACCACCGAGAATCCGGCAATGCTGGCTTGGCAACTCGAACTCAAGCAGCGCGGCTTGCTGACCGGAATCCTCTCCAATATCGGCGATGCAGTTACCGCGAGCGTAGAGCTAAAGCTCGACTGGATTCACCGCTTCGACGCGCTGGTCTGGAGTTATCGACTCGGCATAGCCAAGCCCGACCCGGCCATCTATCGCCACATACTGTCCAAGCTCGGTACCCAAGCCGATGAGACGCTCTTCCTGGACGACAAGCCGGTCAATGTCGAAGCCGCGCGGGCGGTCGGAATGCGGGCCATCGAGTTTTCGACCGTCGCGCGGCTGCGCGCGGATTTGATTGCGCTGGGATTGGAGGCGGAGTTGCCGCTGCCGGCAACGATCTCCTGAAAGATAGGTACGTCCCGATCGCATCGGCCGCCCGCGCTTGACGAGCCGTGCCGAGAATCGAGAAAAGGTAGTATAAAGGCAATATGAAAGAGGAGACTTCCATCGCGCTTTCATCCGAAGTTCTAGCGGATGCGGATCGATCCGCGGGGCGGGCGAGGAATTGTTGCGCCTTCCTTGAAGGAAACCTGAGCGGATGCCTCGAAGAGAAGGTCCGTAGGCCATCCGACAGCGGAACCTCGATATTGTCAACATAGCGGAAGTCGACCGGGCGCTTTCGATGCCCTCGATCCGCGGTTTCGATTCTTCATGATCTCGCCCTCCATCCATCCCGAGCCGATTCGCGCCGCCTGCGAACGCCGCCGCCGCGGGGCATTCGGCCTCACGCGGCGGAGCATTGCCTTGCTGCTTTTCGGTTTCGTCTGGCTGATTCCCGGCTTCTGGGACGGCAGGCTGGCCTACGCCATGCTGGCATGGGACGGGTTGGCGCTCATGGCCGCCGCGCTGGACGGACTGCGCCTGCCCTCCGCCGCCCAACTGACCGCTGGCCGCACCTGGTCGAACGCTCCGGCTCTGGACAGCGAGACGGAGATCGAACTGACTATCGAGAATAGGGGTCAAACGATCGTCGAATGCCGACTGCTGGACGATCTGCCGCCCGCACTGGTGGCCGAGCCGGCGACGCACCGGCTCACCGCCTTCCCGCGCGTACCCGCCCGCCTGCGCTACCGCGTCGAACCCATGGAACGGGGAGACTGGGAGACGGGCTGGCTTTACGTGCGTTATCGGTCGGGTTTGGGGCTGGTCGAGCGCTGGGGCAAGGCACCGCTGACTCAGTCGGTCCGCATATATCCGGCCCTGCGCGCCGGCGAGGAGCAACAGATATTTCTGGCCCGCAGCCGCCAGATCGACCTGCAACTGCGCAAGGCGCAGCATCGCGGTCTGGGACGCGACTTCGAGAGCCTGCGCGAGTACCGCGAGGGCGACGACCTGCGCGATATATGCTGGACCGCCACAGCGCGACGCGGGGGCCTCATCACCCGCCAGTACCAGAGCGAACGCAGTCAGCCGGTCTGGATTGCGCTCGACTGCGGACGGCTGATGCGCGCGCGGGTTGCGGCGGCGCCGGCGTCAAAAAACTCCGGCCCCGCGCCCAGCAGTCATTCCAAGCTCGACCACGCTTGCTCGACCGCCGTGGCGCTGGCGCAATTGGCGCTCTACTCCGGCGACCGGGTGGGTCTGCTGGCCTACGGTCAGGAAATTCAGCAGCGGATTTTGCCCGGCCGGGGCGCGGCCCATCTGCGCCAGTTGATCGAGTCGCTGGCTCAGTTGCGCGCGGAATCGAGCGAAGCCGACCACCTGCGCGCCACGGCCGCGCTCAACCGCCTGCAGCCGCGGCGCTCGCTGATCTTGTGGGTCACCGATCTGGCCGAGACGGCCATGCGTCCCGAGGTCATCGACGGCGCGGCGCAACTGCTGCGCCGCCACGTGCTTCTCTTTGTCGCCATGGCCCAACCGGAGGTCGAGTCGATCGCTCAGGCAAGGCCCAAAGATGCGGAGGGGATGTTTTTGGCCGCGGCTGCCCAGGAGATGGCCGGCCGCCGCGAAGTTCTGCTGGCGCGACTGCGCGAACAAGGCGCGCTCACCCTCGACCTGAACCCCGAAGCGCTCACTTCATCGGTGCTCAACCAGTACCTGAAGGTGAAGGAACGGGCCTTGGTATAGAAGGCTCATTCAGGATCGTAGACGAAGCTTGGGGACGGTTCATCCGCAGACGCGCTGGTGCCCCACATGGCGCTCGTTCCCCACATGGC
>CAZMHC010000202.1:0-3588 GCA_964565955.1 uncultured Occallatibacter sp. | reverse complement strand
CCAGCGCGGTGATGAACACCGTCTTGCCCGCCCGCGACAGCCCGGTCACCCCGAGGCGCAGCGCGCCGCCACTGAGATAATCCGCCAACGACCGCGCGACGACGCCCGCCTCGAAAGCCAGATCGCTGAAAAGGGACAAAGCAACGCCTGCGCGAGGGGATGATGGCCCAATCTAGGGCGGGGAATGGGGGGTTGTAAGGGGGCGACCCCTTCGCCCGCGCAGCGGGAGAAGGTAGGGCGAGGGGAGGCGCGCGCCCAGCGCCGCGGGCCACGTCGGCCCGACGAGGTAGCCGTAGGGGTCGGGCGGCTCCTGCGCTCCGCTCCGGCCCTCCGGGTGACCTCGCCGTTCCAACCTGGCGAAGCCTAGCCGCTATGCGTTGGTTCTCGTATCGGCGCGTCCTGCTGCGGAAATCTCCTGTTTGATTTCGTCGACTGCCTTGTTCACCACGGCTTTTACCTCGTCTAGGAACTCCCATACTTGGCGGTCCACCGATGCAGCGTCCGGTACTGGCACAAACCTTTCAAAGACGCCTTCAATTCGGCTTGCCCGTATCCGCGTCGTCCCCTGGCCATGAAGAGAATAGGCTTCATGCCATTGCGGCTGCGATTGCTCTCGTAGGCGACTTTTGCTCAAGAGGCGAAAATCTTGGGTAATCTTGCTTTTGATACGGTCGACAGTTTCCCGCTTTTGCTCCGGAGTCGGGTTGCCGCTCCACCCAATTGGAGTCTCAAGAAATCGGGAGATTGCAGCCGACAGGGCCGCGACCAAATTCGACGTCGGACGCAGCACAAATCCGTCATCCCAGCCCTCAGCGTAACGCCTGCTAAGCGCTTTGATTGTCTGCCACGGCTTCGGCCTCACTGCGGCAAAACCCAGCATTCCTTTCCACTGCTGCCTGAACTCTCGGGCGGCGTCCTGGATGGCAAACCCAAGTTTGTCGTCGCGGTATTCTGGCAAAGCGACCGGCTCGAACACTGGCGGCTGCGCGGCCGCGAGGTAATGCAATAGCTTGTTTAGTTCGGGCTTGGCCGGTATCGGATCCAACTCATTAATCCGGCCGACATAGAAGGTCCTCGTCTCAAGATGCTCCAACAAATTTCTCGCAGCATCTACGGATACGTTCTTTGCGAGTTGATTGTCGACGATGTTGCGAACGCCACCGAAGACGTGGTCAAATTTTGCTTGCCCCCGCAAGTTATCGCCTTTGACCAAGTCCATATTCGTAAAGACAATCGCCAGTTTTCGTGTATGTCCTGTGTTCACAATAGCTTCCAAAGCCTTGCCGGAGGCGAAATTCGTCATTCCATTTCTTGCACTCTCGACCAAGAGGATCGCATCTGCTTCATTCAGAAGCGGGAGCGTTTGTTCGGGGAGGTCGGCCGTTGCGTCTGCCTTGTGCCCAAGCCCCTCAGTGTCGACGAGCACTAACCGCGCAGATTCGTCCCCCCAATTCGGCTTGAAGGGTCCAGCCACGCGCATGCTATTGACCAGTGGTGTAAGGAGTTTCCCCCATGCTTGGTAATGATTGTCCGAGAAAAATCGGATCGCCCGCAGGAAGGCGTCACGGTCACTAGCCGAAGTCTTTATATACCAAGCCTTTGGCCAACCAGTTGTCGTTTTTTCGAAGTGCCCATCTGTAACGCGGTCGAACTTGGTTCGCAATTCATCGAGTACGTCAGATACCAGTTCGACAAATTCGTCCGAAAGCACAGCGGCTTCTTCGATGAGATCAAGCGCTGCATTACGGTCATCGGGTGACATTTCAGCAATAAGGCACATTTCGTCAGCTTCGAATGCAGTTCGCGAGGCTAGCGCCATCTTATTTATACGTTCTATGTATGCGTCCAATGTCTGATGAAGTTTAATTCGTTCTTCCGGAGAAGAATAAGTCGTATCGTCTGAACTTGAAATTATTTCCGTCTGCTCCTGCTCATCTTCGTATGGGTCTGCCCCGGCCTGCTCCTCTGCGTGTTCTCCAAGAAGATATTTTAGCCGAAACCGCATGTCGCTCTTTTCCAAAAAGGCACGGGCGACCTGTTTGATATTTCCAGCAACAGCTTCAATGAACGCCGCCGAGAGCGACTCTTCAATTTCAAAACGTGCCTCATGTTCCGACATAAACGTAACCACGCCCTCGTATGGGCCGTCGCGGAGTGCCACTTCTGTGGAGAACGTGGTTGTGCGGTTCACCGACGTTGATGGAAATCGCTCCGTCTTCGGGTTTGTGCCGATCAGTTGACGGACAAGCGTGGTCTTGCCGGCGCCAGGGACGCCCATCAGCAACACTCGCGCGAATCCTTCCTCGCGCGACGGCAAGGGCAGGAGCTTGTCCCGGAGTTGCCCCGCGGCGGCTTCACGCGGCTCAATCTCGCTGAAGAATATCTCGATGATTCTGGCATCAAAGCGCTTTGCCGCCTCAGGCTTTGCCCCGAGCGACCAAAGGCTCTCGTCCTCGAGCAGTTTGTTAAGTTGTTCGACGAGCCGTTGCGCATCGGCCTCATCTTCGGTGCCAAGTCCCTTGCGGGTCTTCCTGCCAGGCTTGTTGTTCGAGTCGTTTTTGAGCGGGTGGCGGAACTCGACGAGCCACGCTTTCCTGCCGGGGTTCCGCTTCGCGGTTGCTACATAAAACTGCGCCATGCCGATCTCCGATGTTCCTAGGTGTTCCAGTCTGGTGGATATCGGTTCGATCACGATGAGTCAAGCTGTTTCGGAACATCGCGGAACATCGATCTCGCGGTGTCCGGCAGTACCGCTGTTGGTCGCGTCGGCATCCGTAGGGCGCTTGCGCACCGCCGCGCTCGCCGCGCGCGGCTACAAGCCCCTCCGCCCGCGCCTGCTTGGCACGCGCGTCCCGTAACCGCCCTCCGACGCCTTTGCGCAAGCGCGCAGGGGCGCGTCTATCGACGACATCTCGGCGATTCGAGCGCCGCAGCCTCGATCCTTCCCGGCGTTTCCGAGGGCGCCGCCGTCCAAGGAGCCCGACGATGCGCTTTTCGCGCCCTGCGATTTCGACTGACGCCTCGACCGCCCATGCTCGCAAGCCAAGCGGCGCCCACGCGCCGCGCCCGCGCTGGTGCGCGGCCCTCGCGGCGCTCGGCCTAGCGCTGATCTCGGCGGCGGCCTTCCTCTCGCCGGCCGTGGCGGAGGTTCTCGACACCAGCGTCCTGCCGCGCGTCGCCGGGGCCAAGGCGCTCTACGCCAGCCCGCTGTCGACGATCTACGCCGCGCCGGCGCCCGTCGCTGAGGCCGCGACGGCCGCCGCCAAGGCGCTCGGCGGCGAGGGCTGGCGGCGCTATGCGGCGGCGAACGCCGAGGAGGCGAAGACCGCCGACGTGCAAGTAATGAACTTCAAGAAGGGGCCGCTCGCGCTCGGCGTGCTGGTCACCAAGTCCAATCCCGCCACGACCGCCAACGTCAATTATACGGCCGAACCGCTGGCCAACGACCTGCCGTTTCCGCCCGAGGCGACCGACATCGCCTTCGATCCGCATGAGCCCATTCTCACTTGCGCGTCGAGCCAGTCGATCGCGGCGACGCTCGCCTTCTTCAACGGCCAACTCGCCGGCATGGGCTGGTCGCCGGCGCCG
>CAZMHC010000201.1:0-3593 GCA_964565955.1 uncultured Occallatibacter sp. | reverse complement strand
CGCCTGCCACCGAGATGTAGGGAACGATCGCGGTGGCCGTGCAAGTGCCGCCGCCGCCGGACGGAATGAGAACGGCAGTCGCAGAGTAAGCGGGAACGGTGACCGTGAAATTGTCTCCCACTCCGCCGATGGAACTCTCGCCGATGCCCGAGTTGGCAATCCAGCTGCCGCTGGAGTAGTTGGCGTTGCCGAAGCTGTATTGGGTTCCGGAGTTGGAGAGAGTGGCCCCGGAGACGCTCACGCTGACACTGGTGCTGTTGTTGGGATCGTCGTTGATGAGGACCACGCCGACTTTGCCATCGGTGCGATTGACGGCATGCGCTCTGAGCAGCGAGTTGGAGGACGTGGCCGCCACCATCTTGTCTCCAGGGCGCGCCGCGAGGCTGCTGAGACTTACGCCGTACCAGGGGCCGTAGGGGTCGAGATAGCTCCCGCTGGGGTCGCCGGCGTCGCCGGGGGACGCCAGGTAGCCCTGGTGCAAGTCCTCGAAGTCTACATTGTAAGCGCCGTTTTCAAACCAGGTGAGGTAGTCGTCCACGGTGAAAAGAAACTCGTAATCTCCGCCTTCAGACACGGGACCGGTCTCAGTGACGAGGATCTCGATCTCGTCCTTGTTGCCGAGCGTGTAGTAGCTGTTAAGTTCGGAGCGAATCGTACCCACCAATGAGGGAATCCCGGCTTGCGCGGCAAGGACTTGAGAGTCAGGCAGGCTTGGGTACCAGTGGTCGATGACGCAGTCCGGGGAGTACCCGCTGCCGCTGAGGGCGCTGGAGATTGCCTGGAAGACGCTCTGGTCCCAGCCTGAAGCATCGGTCCTGATGGAGAGGCAGGCCTTGATGTTGGGATCGACGGCCTTGATGGCCTTGACGAACGCGGCCGCATTGGTCCCATAAGCAGTGGGCGAGAGCGCGGAGTTGCCCACCCGGGCGGCTGCGTTTGTGTCGGTGTCATGCAGGTCGGTTTCCCAGTTCCAGCCGTTGTAGTAGCCGTTGCCGTAAACTTCGTTGCCTATCTCCCAGTAGACGATGCCGTAGTTGTTCGTGACGTTGGCGCATTGGACCCAGGTTGCGGCCTCGCTGGGCTGGCCGCCGCCGGTGCCGCCGATGTTGGAGCCGTAGTTGAGCGTGATGACCGGCTTGGCTCCGGTCGGAATGGCGAGGTCGTTCATGAAGTTGAGGAAGTTGTCGCTCGTGTCCCAACCGAGGCTGAAGTTCATCGACTGGTCGGTGCAGCCGATGAAGTTGAAGGCGTCCGAATAGGAACCGCCGGGATAGCGGAGGGAGTTGATGCCGGAGGCCTTGAGTTGCGCGGCCACCCCGCTGCTGACCATATAGCTGTCGTAGACGTCCGTGTTAAGCCCATAGCCTTCAGGAGGCACTGTGGCGCTGACCGAGCTGGCGTTGACGGTGACGGTTGCGGTGGTCTCCGACCACGCGGCGCAGATAGGCAGGGATAGGACGGCCGCCGAAAGAATGATTTTTCTCCCAACTGCGGTCCACTGTGAAAGGTGTGCGATGTGAGAATTCATAAACGCGGTTCCTCGTCTCTGGTGAGCCCACCCCGCGCAGCCGGCAGCGCGGAGTGAAAGGTTTGCATGGGGCGGGAGCCGGTTTATCTTCCATCTCATTGCCCGCCCAGAGGTCCGAGAAGAATCCACGGACCCGCATTGACATGAACGCGGTCAATAGCTGGTGAACTTCCACTGCTGCGACGTACTGCCGCTGTAAGTCAACTGCTCGATCCCGATTCCATTGGCAGTCCCTCCACCGACCACGCTCAGCGCCAGTCCGCTGTTTACGCTGGTAAGCTCGAAGATGCCACTCCCCACGGAAACAACCTTCCACTGCTGGTTGGTCTGGCCGTTGGCCGGCCATTGATCGACGAGAGCGCCGCCCAATTTAGAGGCGCCGGCGACGTCCAGCAGTTGTCCACTCGCTTTATTGGCCAGAGTAATGACATTGTTGCCCAGGTTGTTGACCGTCCACTGCTGGTTGGCGCCGTCGTTCACAGTGTAAATCTGCTGATCCAAGCCGTTGGTCTTCGAAGAAGCGGGATCGTCGATCGCCTTGCCGCTGTTGATGGCAGTGATGACGTAAGTCCCATTCGAGATGAGCGTACCGCTGCCGCCGTTTACGGTGACGGTGAACGCCTGCGTATAGGAGCAACCGCCGATGGTGTAAGTCGCCGTGTAAGTGTTGGCTCCGGCGCTCAGGGCGATGTTATCGATCTCGCGCGATGAGGAAGTGAATCCGTTGGGCCCGGCCCAGCTCCAGCTTCCACCGGTGCTCGGCCACGGGCCAAGACTCACCAACGTTCCAGCGGCGACGGTGACGGCGCTTTCCGGCGTTGTGTTCCAGACGCCGTTCAGCGCGATATAGGGAATGATAGGGTTGGCGGCGGCGCACGTGGTCGTGTTGGCTTTTGAACTCGCCAAGGCTAGCTGGTACGGAATCTGACCGTAGGAGGTAGCGCCGCTGTTTGGGTTGACGCCCTGGTAGAGGAATGTAAAGTTGTTGAGGTTGATCGAATCGGTTTGGTCGGCGTTGGAATCGACGATAACCGCCCCGCCGCTGCTGAAGTCGTCGGTCCAGGCGGCGACGCCGGGATCGAAGGTGACGTTGTCCTGTCCTAAAAATGGGGTGGAATAACTCTCTGTATCGCCGAGCGCTTGCCACGTGCCGCCGAGACTGCTGGCCCACAAGGCTCGGAAGAAGCGGTGCCCGTCCGGTCCGCCAATGCACTCTATGTTCGCCAGATACTCGCCGGTTCCCTCGACGGTATAGACATTGGGGGCCTCGAAAAGATTGTCTGGATTGGATTCCGAGTATACGACCGCGGGATCGTTGAAGCCATTGGGAAAGTTTCCAATCGGGGTTGAGCTGCGAAAGAATTTTCCGCCGTCGTTGCAAAAGAACAGATAGCAATTGGCGGAGTCGCAGATAATCCAGTAGTCCAGCCAACCGCTCGTCCCCGGGGGCTGCGTCGCAAAGAAATTCTTCGGAGCGGTCCAGTTCTGGGGCTGGGTGGGGTCGCTGTTGGTGGAGTACTGCGGCTGGGGGCTTTGGTAGATCAGATACCACGTTTTGGTCGGGGCGAAATAGAAGACTTGCGGCGCGCTATGATAGCCTCCGCCGATGGCCGTTTGGTCCAGGTAGTAGGGTGTTGCGGCGCCGGCGTCGCTCCAGTTGGCGAAGTGCCAGTATTCCAAGCCGAAGGTGCCCGACGTCGTGATATAAGAGGTGTAAACGAGATACTGGCCGTTGTAGTAGACGGCCGATGGATTCTTGACCGACACCGGATCATGGGTGGCGTCGGGCTTGGCGCTGATTAAAGGGCCAGTCGATGTCCATGCGTACGAGGTGGGAATTGTTTGGGATGCAGCGCAGGAACTGCCGGTGGCTAACAGGCCGCATAGCGCGACCGAAAGTTGGGCGAGAGATTTCATTTCAGGCTCCTTCATATAGACTCGTCGGTCATCTTGCACCGCGGCGCGTAGCTTGAGGCCCGCGGACAATCCACGGGCCCCAAGCTACTGCAAGCGCATCAATAGCTGGTGAACTTCCATTGCTGCGACGCGCTGCCGCTGTATGCCA
>CAZMHC010000200.1:0-3620 GCA_964565955.1 uncultured Occallatibacter sp. | reverse complement strand
GCTGACTTATCCAACGAACTTCTGACTCACCACACTAGTGTCCTGAGTCCAAAATTCGTTCAACAAACAGATTGTCATCCTGAGCGAAGGTTGGCGCGTTCTTCGCGCCAAACGCAGTCGAAGGACCTGCGTTTTCAAGGCTGACTTATCCAACGAACTTCTGACTCACCACACTAGCACTACAGTTGTAGATTGCGAGATCGGAGGGAGCAGAGGCCTTCAGGCCTCTGAAATTGATACCAAAATGTTGGGCCTTTAGGCCCGGGCCTTTGCCAATCTCAGCCGAAATCCAGATATACAACTGTAGTACTAGGCGCGGCTCAGATAGGCGCCCTCGCTGGTATCCACGCGAATCTTCTCGCCTTCGTTGATGAACGCGGGCACCTGAACCACAAGTCCGGTCTCCGTCTTGGCGGGTTTGGAAACGCTCGATGCGGTGGCCGCCTTGAGGCCCGGTTCGGTCTCGACCACCGTAAGCTCGACCGCCGAGGGCAACTCGATGCCCACGGCTGTGCCGTCATGGTAGCTGACCTTGATCTGCAAATTGGGCGTAAGGTACTCCACCGCATCGCCCAGCGTGGAGCCTTTCAGCACTGTTTGTTCGTAGTCCACCGGGTTCATGAAGTAGTAATCGTCGCCGTCGGAGTAAAGAAACTCCATGGAAACCTCGTCCACTACCACCTTCTCGATGGCGTCGGCGGAGCGGAAGCGGTGCTCGAACATGGCGCCCGACTTGAGGTTGCGCAGTTTGGCCTGGATAAAGGCGCGCAGGTTGCCCGGCGTGCGGTGTTCCACCTTGAAGACCAGGTGCAGTTGGTCGTTGTGCTTGATGATCATGCCGGGGCGCATTTGAGTGGCGGGAATCGCCATAAGAGTGGAAGCTCCTTGCTTGGCTTGCGGGTGAGCCGCAAAAAAGATTGGCCGGGGCCATCTTTCCCTGGGCCATCTTTCATTGTAGCGTAGCGGCGATGCGAAAGTCCGCTCCCGCTCCCGCGAAATCGGGCGAGCGCATCTGGACTTTGTGTGCAGCGGGCATCGCCGTAACGCGATCCCTCGCCGGATATTCCACCGCCTCCCAAAGAGCGCGGCCGGACGAAGGGGGGCGTCTGTCACTTCCTCGCATTCAGCAGCCCTGCGCGGTCTATCGCGTTGCCGTCCATGACGATCGTGGAGATGCGGCGCGCGTTCCAGATATTCACGGTGGGATCGGCGTCCAATACAAGAATGTCGGCCCGGCGGCCGGCAGCGATCAGGCCCAGTTCGTTCCAGCCGAACTGAAGCGCATAGTTGTTGGTGGCGGCCGCCAGCGCCTCGCGCGGGCTAAGGCCCAAACGCACCAGCATCTCCATTTCCGTGTGCATCGAGATGCCCGGCATCGTCCCCTTGAGCGGTGCGCCGGATGCCGCCAGATAGTGCGGATTGGCGCTAAAAACGGTCTCGTTGATGCGCCATAGACGCATGGCCGTCTGGGCCGCCTTCTTGCGCAGGCCATCTTCCAGGTAGCGCTGCCCCACCGATGGCAGGCGGCGCGTCCAGGGCGCCAGAGGATACTGCAGTTCGCCGCTTGCGCGATCCGAAGGCTGGGAGAGTCGGGACGGGTCGAGCAAAGCGGCGGCCGGTTCCTTCCAAAGATTGCGATGCCCCGGCAGTTCAAGGAAATAGAGGCTGAAGGCGGGCATCAGCGCGGCATGGTGCGCGGCCAGAAACCCCGCGTAATCGCGCAGGTGCGGGTCGGTCGCGGGCAGCCGCTCGCTGTAGCCGTAGGCCGTATTCGCGGAAGCGCCCTCGGGGGCATCCACCAGAGGCTGCTGAAGTTCGTCGGGAATCACGCCCAGTTCATAGCGGCTCATCTCCGGCAGCGCGTCCACACCAGCCGCAACCCCTACCCTATAAGGCGTGGAGACAAATTCTCCGTAGGTCGCCAACCCCAGCTGATGCGCGCGGGCAATGATCCACTGAGCGTTGGCTGCCGTCAGATTGTGGCCCAGCCAAAGCGCGCGCGTCCCCAGCCGCGCCGTATCGGTAAGCTGGCGGACTGTATCTTCCGGGCTGAGTTCGGCGGAGTGGGCGTCCTCCCTCAGCTTTGTGGCCCACTCCGGGCGTTGAGCCAGCAAACTCCAGTTGTCCGTCGTCCCGATCGAATCGATCGGGTAGATATGAGGGCTGGGATGGGCGGCAAAGTCGATCGGCCCGCGGCGCGCGTCGTTCGAGGCCACCACCGTGGTCACCCCCATGTAAAGATCGGCGTTGGCCTGGCCCTGCGAGTTCATCCCGGCAAAGCCGTCCACCAGCCCTGGGATGAGGTACTTGCCCGTGCAGTCGATCACCCGCGCGCCCTTGGGGATGGAGACCGCCATGCGCGATCCGGCCTCGATGATGCGCCCGTCGCGCACGATCACGATGGCATCCGCCAGGTCTTTGGCCGAGCGCCCCCAGTCGGTCACGTCCAACACCGTGCCCCCGGCCAGAACCAGAGGAACAGAAGCCGGGGGCTTTGGTGCAATCAGTGGCGGAGGTTGCGGCCGGGCGGGAATGGCAACAAGTGCCATTCCCCCGATCCAAGCCGGCAAAAAACTAGCGATTCGCATAGAAAACTGTCTAGTGAGGATTGTCGCATAGAGGCTTTGGCGGCAATCCCCGAACGGTTCTGCCGAATCGCCCGCAATCAATTTTCTCGATCCGGCTCTGTGCGGGGTGAGAGCGAGTTTTTCCCGGTCTCGGGGCAGTAAATGTGCCGTCGAAGCGAGCCGGGAGCCGGTGTTTTCCGGCGGGTGGCGCACCCTTGAAGTCACGAATGAGGGTGCCCCCGAGCCTGTCCTGAGCTTGCCGAAGGATCCCTCGCTTTTGGGGACCGGGGATTCGATGAAGCTGATCGCGATCTATAATGCGAACAACCAGTTGACGCAGTGGGGGACGGTCATTCCAACCTACGACAAAAACGGCAACACGCTCAGCGATGGCATGAACACGTACTCGTGGGATGCGCGCAACCGCTTGCAGTCGGCGAATAACAATGGCGCGGTTTTCAGTTACGATCCGCTGGGGCGGCGGGTAAGCAAGACGATTCAGACGACGACCACTAACTTCCTCTACGACGGCGTGAATGCGGTGCAGGAGTATGGCGCCAATCCCACGGCGAATTTGCTGACCGGCGGCGTGGACGAGCGTTTCACGCGCACCACATCGGCGGAAACCGACGAGTATCTCACCGACGCGCTGGGAAGCACGGTCGAGTTGACGAATGCGACCGGAGCTACCGAAGAGCAATACAGTTACTCGCCGTATGGGGTCCACAGCGCAACCGGAGCTACGACGACCAACAGCTATACCTACACCGGCCGCGAGTTCGACGGTCTGGGCATCGACTATTACCGGGCCAGATATTACAACCCAAACACAGGAAGATTCCTCAGCGAAGACCCGATGGGATTTTTGGGTAGTGGACCGAATCTGTATCGCTATGCAGCGGATAGTCCAACAAACCTTATTGATCCCTCTGGACTTGCAAACCTGAACCTTTTTAATCCACAAACAGATCTGGAATTGTGGGAACTAGCGAATGGCTGGCGAGGGTGTAAAACATTTTGTGTAAACGGTCTTTTCGACTCTGATAAACAGAG
>CAZMHC010000199.1:0-3673 GCA_964565955.1 uncultured Occallatibacter sp. | reverse complement strand
GCTTCGCTAACCCTTCGCTCCCTTCAGGCTCATCCTTCAATTGGAAAAGACTCTTCGACACCAGTACTACAGTTGTATATCTGGATTTCGGCTGAGATTGGCAAAGGCCCGGGCCTAAAGGCCCAACATTTTGGTATCAATTTCAGAGGCCTGAAGGCCTCTGCTCCCTCCGATCTCGCAATCTACAACTGTAGTACTAGTGGTATGTCTCGCTAATTGCATCTATTGTCAGCGATCCACAACGATCAGGAGGTGTTGGCCCGCATTCCCCTCAGGGGCTAAAGCCCATTGATTTTGCGGACGTTATGTACGGGCTGAAGCCCGTACCCTTCAAAACGGATAAACGACGATCTGCATGAGACACACCACTAGGAGTGTCAGGACAAACGCATCATAATTCCCCGGCAAATTCCCCGGCCAATGCAGCGGGCAGTCGTTTCCCGGTCCGATCGAATCGCGGTAGCAAAGGCCCTCACCAACCCGAAAAACTCCTTAATTGAACAGATCCTTCATCTTCTCCATCAGGCTGGGGTGGGCCGGCTTGTTCTCCACGGCAAGCGATTCCGCCAGCTTCGCGACCAACTCTCGCTGGGCGCGAGAAAGCTTCTTCGGCACCTGCACCAGCACCTTCACGACCAGATCGCCCTGGCCCTTTTCGTTCAGATACGGCACCCCCTTGCCGCGGATGCGCAATTCTCTGCCGTTCTGCGTTCCTTCTGGAATCTTGAGGGTCACGTTTCCATCGATGGCGGGAATCTCGATCTCCGCGCCCAGGGCGGCCTGCGGAAAACTGATCGGAATCACGCAGTGCAGGTCGTGGCCCTGGCGCTCGAAGAAGTCGTGCGCTCGAATGGAGAGAACCACATACAGGTCGCCCCTGGGTCCGCCGAAGCGCCCCGCGTCGCCCTCGCCGGAGTAGCGGATGCGGGTTCCATCCTCCACCCCCGGCGGAATCTTCACGTTCAGCTTGAACTCGCTGGCGACGCGCGATTCGCCCCGGCAATTCTGGCAGGGATCGGCGATCCTTGTGCCCGTCCCCCCGCAGGCCACGCAGGTCCGGGCGACGGCGAAGAAACCCTGCTGCAGGCGAATCTGGCCTCGCCCCTGGCATTGGCCGCAAGCGATCGGCCCACGCCCCGAAGCGCTGCCCGTTCCCTGGCAGCCGGAGCAGGCTTCCCGGCGGCGAATCCGCACCTCGGATTCGGTGTAGTTGATGGCATTCACGAAGTCGATGGTCAAGTCGTAGCGCAGGTCGTCGCCGCGCTGCTGCCGCGTGGCCCGCCGCTGCCCGCCGCCCACGTTGAACATCTCGCCGAACAGGTCTCCGAATATCTCGCTGATGTCCACGCCGCCTGAAAACGGTCCGCCGAAGCCGGAACCCTGCCCGCCCAGACCGGCGTGACCGTAGCGGTCGTAGGCGGCGCGCTTGTCCGCGTCGCTTAACACCTGATAGGCCTCGCTGGCGGTTTTGAACTTCTCTTCCGCCGCGCGGTCGCCCGGGTTGCGGTCGGGGTGGTATTGGAGGGCCTGCTTGCGATAGGCGCTCTTCAACTCCTGGTCGCTCGCCTCGCGCGAGACGCCTAAAACCTCGTAATAGTCCGCTTTGCTCGCGTTTGTATTGGAACTCATTCGTTTTCCTGCTTCGGGTTGGAGGCTACGCGCACCAGGGCCGGACGCAGAAGCCGTTCGCGCAGTTTGTAACCGCGGCGAATCTCCTCGGCCACATACTGATCGGGCAGATCGAGCCGCTCCACCGTGCCCATTGCCTCATGCTGGCGAGGATCGAACTCGGCACCCACCGCCGGAACGGCGGTCACCTGCAACTGACGCAATATGTCTTCCATTTGTTTGACGATCAGCTCGATGCCGGAGCGCAACTGTTCGGCCGTGCCGCCCGACTTGAGCGCCAGTTCGAAGTTGTCCGCCACCGGCAGAAACTGCTCGACCACCGAGCCGATGGCGTATTCGCGAAACTCGATGCGTTCCCGCTCTGCCCGTTTGCGGGCATTCTCGAACTCCGCCTGGAGCCGCGCCAGCCGGTCGAGAAGTTGGTCGCGCTCGGCGCGCAACCGATCGAGCTCCGTCCGGCTGACGGTCTCCTCCACCCCAGTTTCGTTCTCCGCTTCTCGATCCGGGATCACCATCGCGGCAGCTTCGGCCGCCAAGGCAGCCGCCGCCTCTTCCGACAATGTCAACTCCGTTTCCTGTTCCGGCATGGTTCTACCCATTCTCTCCACAAAATCTCTCGCTTGTTTCCATGATAAATTCCACGGCGCGTACCGTCTTCTATTCTGCCTATTGCTGAAATCCGGGCTTCGATTCAATCGGCGGGCGCTTCCAAAAGTCGCTCTGAAAGGCGCGCAATATAGCTCACCGCCTGAATCATCTCCTGGTATTGAATGCGCGTCGGCGCTATGACCGCGACCGTTCCCAGGTTGCTGCCGCCTAGCCGGACCGGCGCGCCGATCAGCACGAGATCGTGCATCGCGGGCGAGTTGGCATCCAAGCCCACCACCACGCGCACCTCCTGCCCGCGTCCGTCGACATAAGCTGTCAGCAACTCGACCAGCCGCTGTTTGGCCTCCAGAGCTAAAAGCATCTGGCGCAGCCGTTCGCGGTTCGACTCGGCGGCAATCAGGTTGGCCATTCCGTCCACAAAGATCGCCGGCCCGCCTTCGCCATTGGCCAGCGCACCTTTGCGACAAAGTTCCTCGACCGAAGAGAGCAACTGGCTGTAAGCCTGACGCTCGACTTCCACTCGCCGGGCCACCTCGGAACGGATGCGCTCGATAAGCCAGCCGCGGAAGTTCTCGTTCAGGTAGCGCGCCGCCGTTTCCAGTTCCGTGTGCGTCAGCTCGTGGTCCAGAGCCAGCACCCTGTCCTGCACAGTGCCCGACTGCGTGACCAGCACCGCCAGCACACGGCCCACCGAAAGCCGCGAAAAATGGATGTGCTCCAGCACCTGCCCCGCGGGAGAACTGGCCAAGGCCACGCCCAGACCGCTTGAAATCAGCGCCAGCACGTGCGACGTGCGCTCCAGATACTCATGCGAACTGGCAACTCCGAAAAAGCTGTCCTCGATCTGCCCGCGCCGTTCCGCGCTCAACGGCGGCGGCCCCGAAGCCGGCGAGGTGGCTCCTTGGTGACCCGCGCCCGTGCTTCCCGCCGATCCCCTGGCCCCCAGACGCCCCTGGTGGGTGATCTGATCGACGTAATAGCGGAAGGCCGCCGCCGTGGGAATGCGCCCGGAAGATGTGTGCGGCTGCTCCAGCAATCCCGCATCGTCCAGCGCGACCATCACGTTGCGAATCGTCGCCGAACTCAGCCCTTCCTTATGCGCCAAAAAACTTGCGACCGCCTGAGATGCCACCGGTTCTCCGGTAACGATATACATCTCAACGATGGCCGTAAGCACCAGTCGCTCTCTCGGACTGACGCGCGTATCTGGCATCTTTCCCGCTTTCCCTTTTCGGTTGGCGCAGCATCCAGAGGGCCCGCCCGGGTACGACCCGATTTTGCTTGAGACCGACTAAACAACCATCTTTCTTGCACTTACATCTGAAATTGCGCGGACTCCCTCTGTTTAATTCTATGCAACAGCTATTCCGCTGTCAACCACTACTCTTTTCCAATACAAGATGAGCCTGAAGAGGGGAGCTGATTCCAACACAAG
>CAZMHC010000198.1:0-3686 GCA_964565955.1 uncultured Occallatibacter sp. | reverse complement strand
CACTGGGCAGGCCGGATACGGAAAGAGTTACGCTGCCGGTAAATCCGTCCACGTCAGTTACCGTAACGGTGTCAGTGCCGCTGGCACCCGGATTTACGGTGAGAGTGGAAGCGGAGGGAGAGAGAGTGAAGCCGGGGGTTGCAGTTGGAGGTGCGATCAGGTCGTCGATCATGTTCTGCCCGATCGGGCTTCCCCATCCGCCTACCAGGTCATAACCGACAACGGCGGTGTAGAAGTCCGTTTGGCCGCAGCAGTCGTCGTTGCCGCCGATGATGTCATGAAAGTCGCTGGCGAAGTGGGAGCCCAGCCCGATCGCGTAGAGGGTGGGGTTGATAAAGCCCACCGCAGGCTTGCTTTCTTGGGCGGCCTGTTGGTTGACTAGAGCTAGAAACCCGGCCCACATCGGCGAAGCCCAACTGGAGCCGCCGTTGGTGCAGGTTTCGCAGCCTGCCTGCGGATAGCATTTATCCATGCCGCAGCCGTAGAGGCCATAGCCATCCATTACCACGTCCGGAACATTGCGCCAGACCTTGGAACCGCCATTGGAAGCATTGATAGCCGGCACCTGCCAACTCGGAATGGGGACGGGAGTGGGGCCGTCGCTGTAACCGCCGCCGCTTCCGCCGGCATAGATTTCCGAAGCCCACGGGCCGCCGCCGCCATTTGTAAACGCCAGGGACATACTCACTGACGTGACCCAAGCGTTGTCCGAGGGATAGAAATCATCTTCAACTGTATTGCCCGGGGCTTGCGGTGGGCCATAGTCGCCGGAGGCGGCGAAGTAAGTTTGCCCTTGCGCGGCCATCTCCTGGTAAATGGGATTCTCCGCCGCGGCCTCGTTGCCGTATCCATAGGAACAGCTAAACTGCTTGGCGATGTTTTCCGAGGTCATTTTGTTGAGTATCACCACGGCGCCGGATACACTGCCGCTGTAACCGTCGGCACAGCATTCGTAGACGCGAACCTGGCTCAGGCCAGGGGCCATGCCGATGGGCGTGACGATGTCCAGGACCGCCTCCGCGTCGTTGCCTCCGTCGCCCATGGGAGCGGTCAGTCCGCCCAGCAGCACATTGTTGACTGGGACCGAGTTGGTCTTGCCCACCGAGGTGAAATACAGATTCACATCCAGAACGTCGTAGCCGCTGAACTCCAAAAGCCCAACCGCTTGGCCGCTGCCGTTCAGCGGGCCGCTGCCGTAGTACGCCTCGCGCATATCGCTGACCAGGTACGAGCTATATGGGCCGCTTCCGGTCGGAGACGGGGGATACGGCGCCAAGGGGTTCAATACCGTGGACTGCATCCGCCGGGGCGTTGAGAAGTTGTCCAGGCCGGAGACAAACCGCAGCGGCACGCTCAATTCGATCGAAGGCTCGCGATCCGGCGAATAGAAGTCGCGGTCTTCCGTCGGATGCCTGTATTCCGTCATCGCCACATGGAAGGCCCGGTTCACATTGGAGGCCAAGCCGTCCACTTCCACCAGCATACGGTTCCTGGGCGTATCCATCACTGTCAAACCGTTGGCTCGGGCGAAATCGACCACAGCCTGGTAGTCCTGTATGGTGGGACCGTACTTTTCGGTGAACTCATCCACGGAAAGATATTTGCGGAAATCGGGGCTGCTGGGGTCGTAGAGACGCTGCAGAAAGCCGTCCAGGTCGGCCTGATTGCGCAGCGGCAATTGGAGGGCGAGGTGAAGGTGACGAGAAGGGGAGACCGCCCCCACCCTGGTTGCCTTCCCTTGGGCAACTTCGGGACGAAGATGATTGCGCAAGACCTGAAGCGGTATCTGGGCCTGAGATGCGCACAAGAACAGCAGGAAAGCAACCGGGGCGAGAACCGCGGCCGGTCCCGGCGCCAAACGCTTGCAAACTCTTTCTGTCTTTCCCATGATTCTTATCTCCTTTCAGGATGCTTGCGGAACTCGACGCTTGAGGGTATCGGAATTTTTGAGATTTCAGTATGCGCATTCCAGTGTCTATTCAGCAGTTGCATTTAACCTTGCCGATCCGTCATTCACTCACAACCGGAAGATGCGGGGCGCTTCCAATCCCATCGGAACGTTCGTTGGATAGCGGTCGCGGCGAAGCAGCCGCGAACGCACTCGCCGCGCACCGTCTCGATGGCCGATTCAAATGGCATTCGACTTGGCGGACGAGCGATATTCCGATGGTTGCGTTCAGCGCATATGGCAAACTTGTTCGGTTGCGCGATTGTTTATAGTCGTACCGGCATAAGTATGTCAAGGAATTGTTCGATGCGCCAGCGATGGAGAATACTCCCGTCTTTGCCGCTCCAAATCGTAACCATAACCAAAGTACCGACGGTACGGCCCCCCTTCAACCTCATGCGCGTGGAACTTCGGCTCCGCCATGTAAAATCGGGTGCAACCGAATGATTGAAACGACTCCAGCGGCTGCCGCCCAGGCCGCCCGCGCCGCGCGGGATTCGGAGTTGCGGGCGGAAGGCCAAACCCTGGACCAGGATCGAGGCTCACAGGACAGCCATCCTCCCATCGTTCAGGTGGGCGGCCTCAAAAAGAGTTACCGAACCGAGCGCGGCGCGCTCCATCTCTTCGACGGACTCGATTTGACGGTCGAGGCCGGCGAGATGGTGGCTATTGTCGGGCAATCCGGCGCGGGAAAGAGTACGCTTTTGCAGATACTGGGCGCGCTGGATGCTCCGTCGGCGGGAACGGTGCGTTGCGCTTCGATCGATGTAGCCCGGCTTTCGCGGCGGGAAGCGGCGGCTTTTCGCAACCGCGAGATCGGCTTCGTCTGGCAGTTCCATTATCTGCTGCCGGAGTTTACGGCGGTGGAGAACGTGGCCATGCCGCTTTTGGCGCGCGGCGTGGCGAAGCGGGAGGCGCTGGCCGCGGCCGCCGCGTGGATCGGAGAGGTTGGCTTGGAGGATCGCGGCGGCCATCGTCCCGGCGAACTCTCCGGCGGGGAACAGCAGCGTGTGGCATTGGCCCGAGCGCTGGTGAACCGTCCCCGGTTGCTGCTGGCCGACGAACCCACCGGCGATTTGGACGAGACGACTGCCGGACGGGTCTTCGATCTGATCGAACGGCTGCACAGGAGCCACGGGCTAACCTCGATACTTGTGACGCACAACCTTGACCTGGCGGCGCGCTGTACGCGAAGATTGCGGCTCGAAGCGGGAAAGCTGGTCAGTTTGACAAAGCGTTCCCAAAGCGGTACGGGCGACGGCTGCATTTGACGAAAGATGCACCATTTGGACGGTTTGTGAGTCTTAATGAAGTAGGCGGCGGGGAGTGGGATAAGTCTTCTCCAATTCCATGCCGCGATGGGCAGGATGGTACTCCATCAGGCAGCTTGACTGCCGGAGGCAAACGGACGGAAGATCGTCGCAACCATCCCAAAGAGCTGTTCGGAGCGTGAGCGGCATATCCACGGGACTCCGGCGGCGAGGTTCGAGAGAGGCGCGCGCGGGTGGTGGGCTGAAGCCGGAGGTTGACCGGACGGCCACTCCGGCCCTAGGCCTGCAAGGGAAGACAAAAGGGGAGAGAGTATGTTCGAACGCTATACGGAGAAAGCGAGGCGCGTGATCTTCTTCGCGCGGTATGAGGCCAGCCAGTTCGGTTCGCCTTATATCGAGACCGAGCACCTGCTGCTGGGCCTGCTGCGCGAGGACAAGGCGTTGACCAACCGCTTCCTGCGCTCGCA
>CAZMHC010000197.1:0-3714 GCA_964565955.1 uncultured Occallatibacter sp. | reverse complement strand
GCCTCATCAATACGGTCGCATCAGGAAAAGCACCGCCCATTTAGAACTGCTGCAGCCTCAAGCGGTTTCCCCGCCAGCTGCTAGGTCATTTTCAAGACGTCTACGGAGAAGTCCGTCCGTTCAAGCGCCCTACCGGCTGAAACTCACATAGTTGCGTCCAGCGTAGAGCCGGAAGCCGCCGCTGCCGGTCGGGTCGGGAATCACTTGCAGCGGCATGGGCCGCCTGAATGCCGCATCGACAGCCGAATTCACCGTGAGCACGTCATGCGCGCCCACGTCGGTCACCACGAACTTGTCCGCGACGAAGCCCACTCCATAGATGCCGGCAGGCAGGCTTTGACCGCCAATCTTGATGGGAACTTCGGCCACGAACCACGCCTGGTACTTGGCCTGCAACTCTGTCGAGTAGCCGCTGGTGTCCACAAGCGCGGCAAGCACGTAGTATCCATCGGCGAATTTCACGCCGCCGGAGTTGCGCGGCTGCGTGGGAGCCGACTGCCCGCGGTAAAACACCGTCGCCGGCAACAGTTTTTCCGTATCCGCCGGTTTGAGCGCCTTGTCTCCCGTCGTCTCCGCTACGGCCTGCGCCTTGATCCCGGTGGGCAGAGCCATCATCGCCGCCACCAGCGCGCCTGCCGCCGCCAGCTTCCGAATCGCCTGTAAACTCATCATGGAACCTCCTTTTTCTGTTGCGACTGGAGTATATCGCACCGGGGCGTCTTTACAGCGGCGGCTCCATGTTGTACCGGAAGCCGGCGCGCAACTCCAGGTACGGCCCGTGGAACTCCTTGGGCAGCGGCGGATAATTCGAGCCGGTGAGCGCGCCCCATGCCGCCCGGTCCAGAGCCGTGTCGCCGGAGCGGCCTTCGAGCGCCATGCTCCCCTCCATCAACCTTCCGCTGGGCAGCACTTTGAAACGAATTATCACCACTCCCGACTTGTTGGTTGGCGGCTTCACCTCTTCGGGAATCAGTGCGTCCCAGGTCCTCTGGGTTCTCTTGCGCCAATGCACCATCCAGGGCTTGAAATTCACGCCTTGCGTATCGGAAATGACTTCGAGGCCCCCGGTGGAGGTAAGCTTCTTGAGTCCGCTAACCTCGGTCGTTGCCGTTCCCTGATTTGTGGGAACGTTCGGCACCGATTGCGCCTGAACCAAGTCATGCACCGGGAAAACGGCGCAAGCAAACAAAATAAGGTGAATCCGCACAAAGGCCTCCGTCGAAGGAATCGGTCAACTGAACTTTACCGCGGCGGTTCCATGTTGTACCAGAAACTTGCGCGCAACTCCAGGTATGGCCCGTGGAACTCCCTGGGCAGCGGCGGATAATTCGAGCCAGTGAGCGCGCCCCATGCCGCCCGGTCCAGCGCCGTGTCGCCGGAGCGGCCTTCGAGCACCATGCTCCCCTCCATCAACCTTCCGCTAGGCAGCACTTTGAAACGGATGACCACGTTTCCCGACTTGTTGATCGGAGGGTTCACCTCGTCGGGTATGAGAGGATCCCAGGTCCGTTCCGTCTCGTGGTGCCAGCGTTGCAGCCATGTATGGAAGTCCACGCCCTCGGTGTCCGACAATATCTGCACACCGCCTGAACCAGCGCCGGGATGACGAGCCAGACCGCCCCCGGAAGGAAGGTTTCCCTCGTCCTGGCCGGAATTGCGCGACGCGCCCCGCATGGCCTCGCGCAACTGATCGGCGGGGTTCTGCGAGTTCATGGCGAAGGTGGGACGCGCGGGTACGGCTGTCGGGCGCGGCGCCTCGAACGGCGATTGCTGATTCGGCGCAACCGGCGGAGGCTGAACCGTCGCGGACGCAGCCGCTTCCGGCTTTGGCTCCGGCGCAGGCACAGGCGGCGCGGCTTTGTTCATCTCCTCCAGCGTCTTCTTGTCGATGAGAGCCGGCTTCTGCGGAACCGGCTTGACGACCGCCTTGGGTTGCAACATCCGCAGCGCGTCCGGCGGCAGATCCAGGTAAGTCAGATCCTTGCGCTGCTTGATGGCGTCGAATGGGTCTATTACCGACGGTGCCTGGAGGAAATACTTCGGAACCCAGGTCAGGGCGGAGAGCAGCGCCAGATGGAGGAGGATGGCGATCCATATTCCCTCCCGCAGCCGCGCCCAGCGTCGCTCGTCTTCAAGCTCGCCGATCATCTGCAGCAGTTCGTGGGTATCGTAATCCACCCAGCGCGAACCCCGGACGGACGCGGGCGTAAACTCCAACGGGCGCATCTCCGCATCCGGGGCCGGAGCGACCTGGCCGGAGATGCCAGCCTCCCGACCGGTCAGCTGTTTGGTCTTATCAGATCGGTTGCGATAGGTCCGCTTGGTTAGTCGTTTTCTGGTGGGCATTCTGGCCAGGAGCCACCGGACGCACCGCGTCCCGACAGCCCGTATCGAGTCCTTTCCTGCTATTCTCTCATTCCGCCCAAATCCCTGCTCAATGCTCCGCTCCGTAGTGGGGTCCCTATTATAGGACGGATTGTGTGCGGAAAGGAACTGATCGCTGCCCCTTATCCTGCCTCTCCGCAACTCTTTCCGGGGTTTCGTGTCTAATCTCAAATGCAATATATGGAGATATCAGTGCGCAAATTCGCCTTGCTCCCGCTTCTCGCCTTGACCGCGGCTTCCCTTTCCACCTCCGCATCGGCCCAATCCGGCAGCTTTATCGTAAGCCAACACGGCCACGCCGTGGGAACGGCCAGCTACAAATTCACCGCCGAGGGCAACGGCTACGATTCCACCTCGGTCGCGCGCATCGCTATGCAGGGGCTGAACTACAATCTCTCCAAGACCGAGCGCCTCTCCTCCGCCAATCTGCTTCAGCACGCGCTGTTGAACGCTACCGTGAACGACACCGCGGTGACCGTTACAGCCGCACCCGACGCCGCGCAGATACTTTTGAATATTTCCGCCAACGGCAAAAGCTCCACGACTCGCCTGGAGAAGCATCCCGCCGCGGTCCTCATTCCCGACTTCGACCCCGGCGCTCTGGAAACCCTGCTGGCGCTGTCGGTTGCGCACAACAACAGCGGCCTTTGGGCTATCCTGCCCAAACAAGCCGGCTCCACCGTGCCCATCCGGCTGGCGACTTACGCCGACGAGCGGGGCTCCCTCGACGGCCAGCCCATCGCCGTTCATCACCTGGTGGCCACCATCGCTGGCTCGAACACCGATCTCTTCTCCGGGCCTCAGAACCAGCTCTTGCAGGCCGAACTGCCGCAGCAAGGCTTCGCGCTGGTTCGCAAAGGCTTCTTTCTCACCCCGCCGGCCAAACCGGGTGCCCCGCCGGCGCAGACTGACGCCGCAGCTCCAAGACAATAACTCGGAATTTCGGAGCTTCCACGATGTCGATTCGTGTTGCCTGGGGTCTGAGAATCCGGACCCGGAAATACTGACCTGGGGGAAGAACGTACAAGTGAACAGCATTCAAATCGCCACTGCCGCTCAGATCCAAAGCCATGGGGTTGATTCCGACCAACACTTCCTATGTAGATAGCATCCAATTAAGCCCTGTCGGAATCTGCGAAGTCAGCTCCGACAGCCATCCGATTGTCAAATTGCTCGAATCGGCTTCAAACCGCTCTCCTCGAAGATACCTGAAACGTCAAACGCGGCGGAAGGGGTCTAGAGAGACCCCTTCCGCCGCGTTGTTGCGGTCTACTAGCCGGCTGGCCGTTCAGTCGGTTACGGTGAAGGTCTGCGTGTAAGTGCAGCCGC
>CAZMHC010000196.1:0-3770 GCA_964565955.1 uncultured Occallatibacter sp. | reverse complement strand
TGGAGCCTGCGGCGACCGAAAGCGTCGAAGCCGAAGGAGTCAGCTTGAAGCTGCCCGTCGGAGCGCCGGTTATGGTCAACGCGATGGTGGCGCTAGGACTCTGGGTGCCGTTGTTTCCAGTAACCGTGACGGTGATGGGAGTGGTGGTAGGCGTGGCCGTGCTGGTTGCGGTCAACGTAAGTACGGTGGAAGTTTCGCTTGAGGTCGGGTTGAACGAAGCGGAAACACCCGTGGGCAACCCGGTGACGGAGAAGGACATATTGCCGATGGCACCGGTTATCGCGATGGCATCGGTAACGCTGGCCCCTGGGGCAACGGAGACCGCTGTGGACGCCGGCGTAAGCGTAGCGCCGGGGATGACGACGGTGAGGGGCGCGGAATTGGTGATCGTTCCGTTGGTCCCAACCATCTCGATAGTGTAAGTTCCAGCCGGAGTGCTGGACTGGGCAAAGAAATTGGCAACGATCGTGCCGCCCGGCGCGTTCAACGAGGAGGGCGAGAAGTTGGCCTGCACGCCGGAGGGCAAGTTGCCTCCGCTGAGCGAAACGCTGCCCGTAAGTCCGCCCACGAAGGCGACTGTGATGGTGGCCGTGGGATTGGTGTCGGGCGGCAGCGAGAGCGTCGTCGGGTTCACCGAGATGGTGAAGTTGGGCGCGTAAATCACGGTGAGGGTAAGTGAGCCTGTCTGGGTGATCGAGCCGCTGGTCGCGGTGACCGTCAGAGGATAGGTTCCGGGGATTGCTTTGGCCGTCGCCGTAAAGTTGATGCTGACGCTCCCGGCGCCGGTAAGCGTGGCGGGGCTGAAGGCGGCGGTAACTCCGGACGGCAGGGTGCCGCTCAAGGTGAATGTGACTGGGGTGTTGTAGTTGCCGATCACGCCGACCGCGACGCTGGAGGACAAGTTCGTTCCTTGCTCCAGAGTTACAGTTCCCGCGGTGGAGATATAGAAGGTCTTTTCTCCAGGAGTGGTGGCCGGAAGCGGCGGATAGGCGTTCTGCACCAGCATATCGAACTCCGTCAGCCAGAAGGCTCCGGCGGGCGGGGAGTTCGGAATGGAATCTACCGCAAAACCGTTGGCCAGCGCATTGTCATGGTTCGGGTCGCAGTTCTCATCGCCGCCGCCGGCGGGGTGCAGGGGGTTTGTATCGCCATCGGGATAGTCGCCGTCCGATTCGCCCGGAGGCTTGATCCAGACATACGCTTGCAGTTGCGGGAAGCCGCCGGGGTTCACAGTCGGCAGTGCGCCGATGCCCGCATTGCTCTGGTTGCACCACTGACCCATATCGTCGCGCAGGTCGATCTTGCTGGCGTCCACGAAGGTGTTCAACACGGTGCTGGTGCTGGGGCCGGTGGGCCGCAAAGCCGTGTCGCCCCAGCCGTTGCGCGAGGTGTCGATCAGCCAGCCAAGCGTAGACGGGAAGCCGCCGCCCGCAACCGTGGAGCCATCCCCTAACGTAACTGTGGAACTCGTGGGCGCGGTGAAGGCTGTCTCGAATTCAGCGGCGTAGTCTTCCTCGTCAATCTCCGGATCCCACTGATAGAAGGTGGAGGAATAAACGTCGTTGGACCCGCCGGACCCGCCGACTCCCTCGTTCCATGTCATATACGGTTCCTTGGTGGGACCGTAGTTGGCGGTATTGGTGATAAAACCATCGATGCTGGCATAGCCATCGGTTGTTTGCAGCGCCAAGGTCTTGAAGAACCCAACCGCGGCGGACATATTGTCCGGCCAGCCGAGCCAGCCGTGGTGACCCACGTCGAGGTAGTTGTAGACGTTCGGCAACTGGTGGAAAGTATTGAGCGCATAAGTTATGCCAGCCACATATACGCCATTCAGCGAGGTCGAGGCAGAGCCGGTTACGCCATTGTTTGCGGCAACGCAGTTGGGGATTGGCTGATTTGGCGATTCGCCGGTGTTCGTGATCAGGTTCGGCAGCGAGTCGTCCTCGACCACCAGCACGAAGCGGATGTTGGGATTGGTCTTGTACTGAGCCAGTATGTTATAGATCTGAGTGATGTAGTTGTACTCGTACTCCTGGATGCCCGTCTCTGTTTGGCCGTTGGCGCCGGTCAAGGGCGTGGTGTAACCCCTGGCCGTATCGCCGCCGGCTATGCTCAGCTCGCCGTTGGAGGCCAGAGCGGCGCAATCGCGGTCGGGCAGATCGTAGATCACAAGCTCCACCACGACCGGATCGTTGGTGCCGGAGGCGGCCTGCTGGGCAAGTGCCGCATTGATGTGTCCCTGCAGGCTCAGGCGGCCGCTGTTCACCGAACCGCCGGCGATGGCCGCGATACGGTCCAACCAGACGGCTGTCGGGGTGTTGGCTACGGTATTCATCTGCTCGGCGATGATGGAGCCGGCAGGTTCGGCATTGATCGCGGTTTGGACTTCGGTCGCGTAGTCCGGGCTGGCATAGACGATTGCCCCGGAGTATGGATTGGAGACGTGGGTCACCTGAGCGATGGCGCCCGGCGCCGCAAGAGTTAGAAGCAAGGCAGCGAGTGCCGTGAAGTACGCGCCTGCGCGCCTGCGGGAGGAATCGTGCTGCTGAGACATGGCTTTCTCCTTAATACATCGCTTGGCCCACCCATATCTCATGGATGAGTGCGGTTTCGTTGCATGATGCCGGTATTTGGATTCGAAATCCGCGGATGGGCTGCAAACCGATTCTCCGCCTTTCGAAGTTGAGCGAGTTGACGAATGTAAAAATCGAACTAGATTACAAGCGAAGCGACTGAAAAACCTCCGCCCAAACCGCGGCTTCATCCGTGAGTCGTGCTGGGTGAATTTTGCGCTCTTCCAACTGCGGGACGGATAATAAAACGTTTGATCGAAAAACGGCAAGTTACGATAGACATACACCGAAGTAACGATTCGCCCTGTAACTCCAAGCCTGTGCGGGCGCAATTCTCATGCTGGAGTCCGGGCATCGCCGCATGACGAAAGGCGGAAATCCAGCCCGAGGTCCGCGAGAAGGCGCCGACTGCGCCAGGAAAGTCTTCGTCGGCGGCGAGGAGACGAGCACGCAGTCGAAGTCTACAGCAGCGCTCGAGTGCGATGAAGGCGCTCGTGTGGATGCGGGGAGCGGGCCGATTCCAGGGATGGTTCGCGGCGCATGACCTGCGTAATCGAGCCGCGAAGCTGTTGGCTCATTCTTTCTCATCGCCACGCTTCGCGGGCCGATAAGAAAGCTGCGGAGGATCCATGAAACGGGCGCGCATATCCCAGAGCCTGCTTGTCGCCCTGCTGGCATCCGCATCCGCGGGGGCTGCCCCGCCTGCGCAGATACGCGGCGGAGCCGCCTCGGCGGCGCTGAGCGGAATCTATTCGATCGCCTTCTCGGTCAACGTTGGCTCCGCTCTGCCTCCCGGTTCGACCATCCTCTGCAATGCAAAGGCCGTGCCCAATGTCGGCGGGTTTGAAAACTTCGCGCTGCGGGCGGTGCCGGTCGCCAGCGGACAGGCCCGGTTGGTTAGCTCCGGGACCGTCGGAGCCCCCGGTTCGTGGGCCAACTGCACGGTCCAGGTTCCCTTCTCATGGGTGGCAAGCGACACCCGCGGCGCGGCCGTGCTGAGTTATGAAATAGACGCTGTCAACGAGTCGGGAACGGCGGTGACGATCGGCAAGCAGGGTGGAATCCGGCTGGGGTATCCGGTCTCCGGCGGAACGACATCCCTCAACTTCAGTGTGCGTTTTTGAGCCGAGGTTGCCTCCCGGAGTCTTTTCCAATTGAAGGATGAGCCTGAAGGGAGCGAAGGGTTAGCGAAGC
>CAZMHC010000195.1:0-3930 GCA_964565955.1 uncultured Occallatibacter sp. | reverse complement strand
TCACTTGCATCGGAAAGGTCTCCTCTCACGAGGATTTTGCACACTCCAGCGATGCGCTGCCTCATGCGGACGGCAACTTCGTGGACCAACACGGCACCTGCTGGGCAGCGGACACCCAGTTTGGGGTGGCAAAGCTGGCCCTTGGGGGCGGTCGTGGACGCCCGTAGACCCACGATCAATGATCCCCGGCTTGTACCTCGACTTATTCAGTGCAATTGCGTCAAAAACAGAGAGCCGACTCGGAAAGAGTCTTGCCCGGCCCAAACGGGCCCCGTAGAATAAGGGATTGCAGGAGTTCCCAAGACAAATGACGCTCAACTCACAAAGATTTCTCTTCGCGGCACTGGGTTGCGGAGTGGTTTTCGCCTCCGCAGCAGGGCTAGGCGCGCAGTCGGCAGCCAAGTCGTCTGTCGCGGCGCAGTCCGCAACAACAGCAGGCCAGGACCAGGAGGCGGACCCGCTCAAGCGGGAACGATCCGACAAGGAAAAGTTCGCTTCCCAGAAAGCCGTCCGGCAGGAGTTGAAAGGCGCCTACAAGAACTGGCTGAGCGAGCAAGTCGTTTACATCATCTCCGACGAGGAGCGCAAAGCTTTCACCACGCTCAGCAACGATGAGGAGCGGGATGCCTTCATTGAGAACTTCTGGCTGCGCCGCAACCCCGATCCGGACTCGCCGGAGAACGAGTTCCGCGAAGAACATTACCGGCGGATCGCATACGCCAACGATCGCTTCGCCGCCGGCAAGCCGGGCTGGAAGACGGATCGCGGCCATATCTATATCGCCTTCGGCCCGCCCGATTCGATCGACTCGCATCCCTCCGGCGGCAGCTACAACCGGCCCATGAGCGAGGGCGGCGGCGAGACTTCGACCTTCCCGTTCGAGACCTGGCACTACCGTTATCTGGAAGGGATCGGGGAGAACGTGGACCTGGAGTTTGTGGACGACTGCCAGTGCGGCGACTACCGCTTCACCATCAACCCCGCGGAGAAAGACGCGCTTTTGCACGTACCCGGCGCCGGTCAGACAATTGCGGAACAGCAAGGCAGGGCTAAGCAGGCCGACCGCATCAATGGCCTGGAAAGCGCGTACGGCAACGAGAGCATGGGGCAATCCAAACAATTCGATCGCATTGAAATGGCCGCCAAGCTGTTCGCACCGCCGCCAATCAAATTCGCGGACCTGGAGAACTTCATCACCGAGCACAAGCTGATATCCGGTCCGATCTTCCCCTTCGACGTTCGCACCGATTTCGTGAAGGTGACCGAGAATATGGATTTGGTGCCGGTTACATTGCAGATCAAAAATCGGGATATGACCTTTGTGACCAAGGACGGCGTCTCGAAGGGATTTGTGAACATTCTGATCAAGGTCACCACCCTTACTCACAAGACGGTGCAGACCTTCGAGGACACGGTCGAGGTGGAGCAGCCGGCCGAGTTGCTGGAGAAGGCCAAGGATCGGCAGTCGGTCTACTGGAAGGACATCCCTTTGGCGCCAGGGCTATATCGTCTGGACATCGCGATCAAGGACGTGAACAACAAGGACCATGTGGGCGTTTACGGGCGCGGCATCGAGGTGCCGACCTTCCACGACGAGAAGCTGGGTGCCTCGTCGCTGATTCTGGCCGATCAGATGTACCCGGTTTCGTCGCGCGAGATCGGGGGCGGCAAATTTGTCATCGGCAACACGTTTATCCGGCCGCGTGTGAGTGCCAATGCGTCCACGCCGGTCAGTTTCAAACGCGCCCAGGATCTAAACTTTTGGATGCAGGTTTACAATTTGGGGATTGACGAGGCCAGCAAGAGCAATCGGGCCACAGTGACGTATCAGATCGTCGATGCGGCCAGCAACGCCGTAGTGCTGGAAAATCAGATGGAATCGAAGGATTTGGGGGCGCACAGCGACCAGTTGACGGTGCAGAAAACGCTTCCGATGGCTGGACTACAGCCGGGCAAGTACAAGGTGACGATCAAAATCAACGACGCAATTTCAAAACAAGAGATTGCGCAGTCGGCGCCCTTTGTCGTTGAATAGTACATATCGTGCGCCGAAGGGCTACCGGACGTCAGATTCGGAAGCCGGCCATGGTTTGCATTCGAGGAAGATTGCCAGGGACGCCGCCAGGTCGCCAGTAGGGATGATGAGCAGGGTCCATATCGCGGTCTTTGCCGGACTGATTGTCTTGGGAAACGCGCCGGTGCGCGGAGATGCCCCGGGATCGGTGTCGGGAACTGTGCGCGATTCAGCCGGAGTGCCCCAGATTGGCGCGGTCGTCGAGTTGCTGCATCCCGACTTGAGCGTTGCAGCCAGCGTCTCTACCGACGGCGGCGGACGATTCGCCATCAGTTCCGTATCTCCCGGCCGCTACGCGCTGAAGGCGATGGGCGCCTCGTTTTTGCCCTCAATGCGGGAAAACGTTCGTGTTCGCGCTCATACTGTCGTCAATCTCACGCTGATTACGCTTTACGAAGTGATGCAATGGCTACCGGCCGAACCGCGGGCGGCGAAAGCCTCGCAGGACGACTGGGCCTGGACGTTGCGCTCGGCCGCCAACCGTCCACTGCTGCGCTGGCTGGAGGATGGACCGCTGGTGGTGGTCACGGACCGCTCCGGTGCGGCTACCAAGCTGAAAGCTCGCCTGATGGCCAGTGGCCAGGAGGGAACTTTTGGCGAGAGCGGCGAACGCATCTCGGCTACCATTGAGGAGACCCCCTCCGACAGTCGCGCGTTGCTGGCGCGCGTGGATTTTTCCCCGAAGAGCGATGCGGGCATGGAATCCATGCTGGGCTTCCGTCAGGATCTGGGGTATGCGGGATCGGTTCAGTCGCTGGCCGCCATGGCCATTCATCCGGAGGTGGATACCGGCGGGCTGGACGAGGCATTCGTTCGCACCGAGGAGACGTTGCATCTGGGCGACGAATTCGATGGAGAAGTTGGCTCCGAACAAGTGGTGGCGCGGCTGGGGGGCAGCGGTTCCCGCACCGTGGCCGCGGCATTGCCGTTTGCCTCGGCGGCCTGGAAGAATGGGAGTTCCTCCATCCGCTACAGGATGACCACGATTCTGCCCAACTCCCAGGAGGCGGCGGACTCGGAAGCGCACGCCTGGGCACCCGCGTTCTCGGCCCGCAACGGCGCTCTCGCGCTAGAGGACGGCCTTCATCAGGAGATCGGCTGGGAGCGACGCACGGATGTCTCCAACATTGCAGCTTCCGTCTTCGCGGATCGCATCCAGAACCCGGTTCTTGAGGCGATGGGGCACTTTGCCAATGGCGATTCCACCTCCGCTTCGGCCATGATGCTCTTCGACCGGTCCACCGGGCTGCTGCGCGCCGCTGGCCCGGAGTTCTCCACTGCGGGAGCGATGGCCAGCGCGGAACGCAATCTGCCTGGCGGCTACCAAATCCGCCTCAGCTACGCCAACGGAAGCGCCCTTGTGCTGCCGGCAGCCGCGCGGCCCGCGGCGCTGGCCCAGGTTCTAGCTGGCACCCATCCCCACCGTGCGCAAACCTACGCGCTCTCGCTCTCCGGAACGATTGAGGGGACCGGCACACGCTGGCAGGCCAGTTTTCGCTGGCAGCCGGAGGCCACCGTCACGCCGGTGGCGGAATACGCCGCCGATGCCGAGGCGCCTTACTTGAACTGGCGCCTTCGTCAGCCAATACATCTTCACCGCGATGGATCAGGCGGCTTCGAGGGCCTGCTGGATGTGCGGAACTTGCTGGCTCAGGGATACCGCCCCTATATGCTGAGCGACGGCTCCCTGCTGATCTTCGCCCAGGACCAGCGCAGCTTCCGTGCTGGCCTGGCCTTCACGTTCTAGGCTCACGCGTTCCCCTTCCCGCTTGGAGGAACCCGCGCATCTATGGTTTACCATGGTAGTCTTTTCCAATTGAAGGATGAGCCTGAAGGGAGCGAAGGGTTAGCGAAGC
>CAZMHC010000194.1:0-3937 GCA_964565955.1 uncultured Occallatibacter sp. | reverse complement strand
CAAACTGCTACTGCCACCCCGGCAGAGCCGGGGGTTCTCCCGATTGGAATAGGCGTAAGAATTCCAGCGTTTATCAGAGGCTCCCTAACAATACCTTTGCGTTCCCCGCCGCGATCAGCAAGATTGCTTCGGCGATAGGTTCTTCGAGTCTGAATGGTTGACCGTCAAAACCGAGACCGCACATTACCTTTTCAGCAACTACTTTCCGCGCAATTCGCGCAGCCAGTCGTCCATGTGGCCGAGGGCGCGCAACAGACTTAGCCGCGCCTTGCTCAGTTCGAATTCGGCGTTCAGCGCGTCCTGATATTTCTGGCGCTCGTCGATGCGGGCTAGTTGCTCGGCCTTGGGGGTAAGTTGCGGCGGAGCGCCGGGAGCGCCGCTCGCGCCGTTGCCGAGTTCCATTTGCGATTCCACCGTCTTCAATTGCTCGACGGCGATCTGCTGTTTCAGGCTGGCAATCTCGGCGAGCGTATCCAACTCGCGCAGAGTGCCGGTAAGCGTGGCGATCTGGAGTTCATCCTGGCGCTGGGCCTGCTCCGCCTCGACGGTGGCGCGTAGAGCGTCGGCCGCCGACTGTTTGGCCTTGTCGCGGAGTCCGAGATCGAAGAGAGGAAGCTGAATTGAGATTCCCGAGCTGAAGTTGGTGGTCGGGAGGGGGTGCGCGGGGTTGTAGTACTCGGCTGCATTGTTGAGCAGCTTGGTGCTGCGGTTGTATTGCGCGAAAAATGTGGACTGGGGAAGATAGACTGCCAGAGCGTCTCCCTTAGCCGCTTGTTGCCGGGAGCGCGCAAACATCCGCGCCGATTCGATCCCGGCGATGGAGCCGGTTTCCTCGTTTGCCTTGGCCTCACTCGCCCTCACAGGGGGAATCTCTGGAATGCTGGCTCGGTCCGTCGCGATGGCGCCCACGGGAAGGCCGGTCAAATTGGCAAGCTGCCTCGTCAGCGTCGCAACGCGGGTATCCAGATGCAGGCGGGCCAGCTTGATTTGAGCCGCGGTCAGTCGCGCCTGCAAGAGATCGTTCACTGGGTCCACGCCCGCTTCGGCGCGCGCTTGCTCGATCTCGACCAGACGGGCGGCCTCGGTCTCCTGCTGCTTTGCGGCCTCCCGTTGGCGATCGACGGCATCGAGTTCGATGTAAGCCGTTGAGGCATCGAGAACCACCTGCTCACGGGCCTCGTCGAGGCTGAGTTTGGCGGCCTTGAGGCCGGATTGCGCCGCAAGAATGTATTGCTTTTGCGGAAAGCTGAGAACCATTGCCTGCACACTGCCACTCAAGATCGACGGAACGCCGCCGGAAAAACCAACCGTGGGGAAGGTGGGAAGCCCCGATGCGACATCCAGACTTGGAACCAGTGCGTCTTTGCTTTGCGCCAACGCGGCCTCGGCCTTCCGCACATCGGCCTCGGCCAGTCTCACCGCGCCGGAGTTTCGCTGAGTCAGGTCGACTATTGTTCCCAGCGAAATTTGGGCTGAAAGCGAGGCGGATGTGGCTGCAAACGCGGCACAGAAGAGGATGCGCGTCCAGGCTCCACGCGGATTCTGTCTGGTCTTCACGGGAAGGCTCTCAATCAACGCTTTGCATCCTCCGCAGGCCGGTACTCGCGGGCCAGCGCCAGCGCCGCTTCTTGTTCGCGTTGGGCGGCCGCGCTGTCGCCGAGCTGTTGCTTCAGGCGCGCCAGCCGGAGGCGCGCCGCAAACGCCGGCGCTTCCTCGATCTTCTGCGATCCGGCCAGATAATCCTCAAGCATCTTAGCCGCCAGCGCTGGATCGCGGCCAGATTGGATGAGCAGCGAAGCTCCATCGAAGAGCGCCGCGCCGGCCAATCTGTCCCGCTGCGCCGCGCTTTGGCCGGTACGCACTGCGTACTCCATCTCCGCCCAGCGTTGGCGACGGCGATAGAAGCTCGCCAGCGCAATCCACTGCGCGGCGGGGCGCACTCTGGCCGCGATAGCTTGCTTGAACTCCCGTTCCGCGGCTCCGTAGTCCTTGCGCTTCTCTGCGATGCGGGCGCGCAGTTCATGAGCGCGCGCCGGGTCCAGCTTATCCAGTTGCGCTGCCACGCCTTCGGCTTTGTCCTCCCCGCCGCCAACCAAGGAGGGCGCTTCTTCGTAAAACTCGCCCAGGTCGCTCAGCGCCTCGGCATTGCGCGGGTTCAGCCGCACCGCCTCCTCGAACTCCTCGCGCACCCGCTTGGCAAGCGGATACGCGCTTAGAAAGGACGCCCGGTCCGCCCTTTCGCCCAGCGCGCGGCCCAGCCAGAGACGATAGACGGAGTTGTTTCCCTCCATCTTCACCGCCTGCTCGCACTCTTTCGCGGCCTCATTCCACTGCTCCAAGGTAAGGCGAACCCGGCAGGCCAAGTTGCTCGCCTCGGCCAGACCAGCGCCCTGCTGCATAAGCGGCGTAAGCAGCGCCAGCGCCTTGTCCGCCTCGCCGGCCTGCAAGGCCGCGTTCGCCTTGCGCAGCGTTGCATCCCCCAAAGTCCCGCTCGTCTGCGCGCAGGTTGCCGCCGCCAGCGCGCCAGCCGCCAGCACTCCTATCGCAGAGCGCACTCTCCTCACCGCACCACCTTGATGGGAACGCCCTCCTGCAAAGGCTGTCCATTGCTGGTTCCTGTGGCCACAAGATCGCCTTCCCGCAGCCCGGAGAGAATGGGAACCTGGGTTAGATTGGGGGTTCCAACAGTTACCGCAGTTCTTTGCAATCCCTCGTTCACGATCTTGTAGACGTAGTACTTTCCGCTCTCCGAGTAGAGCGCCTCGCGCGGTATGCTCAGCGCGTTGGCCTCGCTGGAGACGGTTACAGTGACCGTCACATTGGTATCGGGCAGCAGTTCGCCGCCGGCATCGTCGATGGCCACCAGCACTTCGCCCACGCTGCGCGTTCCGTACGTAATTACGGTAACGGGAATGCGCTCGATGTGGCCGTTCCACATCCGGCCCGGCTTGGCGTCCCACTTAATCTCTATCTTCTGCCCCACGGCAAGGCGGCCTATCTCCGGTTCGTCGAAGTACGCGCGCACACGCTCATGGCGCAGGTCGGCGATTTGCAGCAGCAGCTTGCCCGCTTCGGCGAACTCCGTGGGCGCCACATTCAGGCTGTAAACGGTTCCGGAGATCGGCGCATGAATCGAGGTCTGCGCTTCCACCTCCCGCGCCGCGGCGAGACTGGCCTCGGCATCGACCAGCGCTGCCTTGGCCCGCTCGATCTCCGCCGGCGAATAGCGGCTATTGGCATTCTCATCCACAGCGCGCAGACTGGCCTCGGTGGCGTTCAACTGCTGCCTGGCCCCTTCTACCTCGCTCTGCGAGGCCGCGCCCGTCGATTCTAGCCGGAGCAGCGCATCCAGGTTCCTCTGAGCCTGGTCGCGGTCCAATCGGATGCGGGCTATATCGGCTGCCGCCTGCTGCCGCTCCTGCCGGCTTCCGTTGTTGGTCGCCGCTTCCACCGCCGCCTGCGCCGCCTTCACTCCGCTCTCGGCCGTCGCCAAGCGGGCGCGCGCCTCCGAGTCGTCGAGCGCCATCAGAAGTTTTCCGGTTGGAACCGCGTCGCCGGGCTGCGCATAGACAGCCTTGACGATGGTCGCCAGCGGACTGTAAATCTCGAAATTCCGTTCCGGCTCGACGTGGCCGTTCGTGGCCACGGTATTCACCAGTTCTTCATGCGCCGCTCGGGCCTCGCGCACCGGCAGACGATCCCGGGTCAGGGACCGCACCAGAAAAAACACTAGAATCAACAGGATGGCAGCAACCAACCAGACCCAGCGCCGATCCTTTTGCTCGTTCTCTTCAGCCATTCAAGTAACCAGAATCAGTATATAGGACTCATAAATTTGGACTGGGGAAGCGGGAAAATGCGGTGGGCGGGCAACTGGCCTGAATCACGGCTGTCCGGTAAAAGTGATTCGCTTTTGCCGTAACAGACGTAAAACAAG
>CAZMHC010000193.1:0-3992 GCA_964565955.1 uncultured Occallatibacter sp. | reverse complement strand
ATCAATCCATGCGGCTGGATGCCGAGCAACAGGCCCGTCACCGTCATGCCGATGGAGCCGAGCGGAATCAGTCCGTACTCGATCTTGTTGTCGCTGATCCATCCGGCGGCCATGCTGCCCAGGCCGATGCCCACCGCCAGCATGGCATTCAGATAGCCGGTCTTGGTCTGCCCCACGTGCAGTACGTCTGGCCCATAGACCACAATCGTCGAGAACAGCAGCGAGCCGAGAAACCAGAAATAAGTATTGCCAAGCACGGCGAGAAAGAGCGCCGTGTCTTTGCGCATGATGCCGATCTGCGTCCACAAGTCGCCCAGCACATTGGCGCGGAAGGGCTTCTCCGGCGAGGCGGCCGGGACGCGGTCGATGCCCAGACCAGTGAGAAAACCCACGACCGACAAGCCCATCAGCAGATAGCCGGCATAGACTTCCTGGCCGCTGAAATGCTCGCCCATCCACGCGCCACCGATGGTGCCCAGAATGATGGCGAGGAAGGTTCCCAGTTCGATGACACCGTTGCCCCAGGAGAGCCGCCGTTCGGGTAGCAGTTCCGGCAGCAATCCGTACTTGGAGGGGCCGAAGAGCGCGGCCTGACCGAAGACCAGGGTCAGTGCCGCAAGGGTCAGCCACAGCGTGTGCGATGCCAGTCCGGCCGTGGCCAGCAGCATCGACCCGAACTCCATCGCCTTTGTCCAGAGCGTCACTTGGCGCTTGCTGAATCGATCTGCCAGCCAGCCGCCCGGCATACTCAAAAGCAGAAACGGAAGGGAGAAGAGAAACGGCACCACCGAGACCAGTGTGTCGCGCTCGGTCTTCTGCATCTGCATGCCGACGATCATTGACAACAGCAGATTGCGCAGAATGTTGTCGCTGAAGGCCCCCTGAAACTGAGTCGCAATCAAGGCCCAGAAGCCGCGTTCGCTGCGTCTGTTGTCGGCATCCGCCATTGCGGCGGGCAGGTTTTCGTCTATTCCTTCATTCATGGTCGTATGCATTGGTCACGTGCCTCATCGGAACAACAGGAACATCTTGAGAGTAGGCGCTCTTTGCGCCTCTGAAAGGCCAACTCAGACAGTTTTTCGAGTGTCACAAAAATTGCGATGTATCGGTGAACTGTGCCAGTTCTTCTCGAACCAAGTCGGAGAGCACGGAGAATGAAAAGACGCGGGGGCCATTGGGCAGAGCGCCACTCGCCGACATCTTAGCATCACAAATGATCGCCGCTGTCTGTTCCAGCCCGCGCAGCCACCGCGCTCGACGCGGATCGCGCACCACCAGAAGTTCGGCGTCCACGCCAGCAGCTTCCAGCATCGTCCGTCCGAGCTTTCGGAAATTTTCCCAGCGTGAAACAACTCCGATCATTTGCCCTTTAAGTTTGGGCAACTCCGGACTCAGCCACTGATTGGCCGAGCGCATCTTCAGCGCAGCGAGTTCGAGTCCTGCCGGCAAGATCGCCCGCACCGTGTCGGTATCGGTTGGCAGGCAAAGCGGAATGGCAGCGCGCAGCGCATCGGGCTCGGCCGCCTCCTCGAACGAGATCGCTGTGATCGGCCAGCTGGTCAGTTGCCGCAGTTCTTCCAGCAGCACCTCGCGCGCATCGGGATTGGGTTCGATGAGTACAAATCGGCTGGGCGGTGGCGAAGCAATCCACTCAGCCACACGCTTGCGGATCGTTGCCGCAGGCAAATGCAACTCACGCACAGCGCGAAAGAAAGCGACGATATGCTGATCCAGAATCAGCTCCGGCGTGGTGGCAGGCTTGGCGCCGCTTTTCACAAAGACGCCGCTGCCGTGGCGATAATCCACCCAGCCTTGATCGGCCAGTTCTCGATATCCGGCGCTGACGGTGTTGGGATGAACGCTGAATCGCCTCGCCAACTCGCGCGTACTCGGTAGCCGGTCGCCCGGCTTCAGGTCTCCGCTCAGAATCGCCAGCATAACCTGCGTGGCCAACTGCCGGTAGATCGGGACTTCACTCGCTGGTGAGAACCATAGCCGCACTGTCGCGCCTCCATCTGTTCCGAAGATGATTTCTGTGTTTCTCAACTACAGCGGTTCTGAGGTCCGAGCGTCAACCAGTATCCCTTGGGTCAATAGCCGTTCCTGATTGATCCGCTCATCGTACGTCCTTACCTGAATCAACTTCTGGATTCTTTCTGTCGATTTGAGCTGGAAAGATCGGCTTCTTGTCCTCCCACGCGATTTGCCACGCCGCAAATTCGCTTGGCCGAACCTGTAGACGCGCGAAGTTCCCTTCATGCAGCCCGAGCAAATCGGATTCGGCCATTTCCCTGAAGATTTCCCGTTCGACGGTCGCGACGTTGCTCTTTACCCACTCCGCGATATGTGCGCTTGCTTCTTTCCGGTTCATGCGCCGCCGCACGATATTCCCCACGAGTTGACGCAGCGCATCGCGATGCCGTTGGCGAAAAGGATTGGGCTCGCCAAGCGATTGCCTCACAGCAGCATAACGTTCAGCGGACCGCTCATAGGCCCAGATGAAGACATCCTTGAGCAAGTCCACCTTATTCAACTCATAAACGCCCAGAATGGCGTCCGTGTAAGACGCGCGTGGAACATTGATAAACGACAGCGGCGACAGGTTTGCCTTGATGAAGGGAATGTTTGCAGCCAGACGCGACAACCGCTTGTTCACATCGTCGAAGGGTTGAAGGTACGGCAGTTGTACCATGACGAAAAACGATTGCTCGAACGGGTCATGGATTGCCTGCGCCGTTGCCAGCACCTGATTGAAGCATTCCTCGATCAACTGCGGGACTTCGAGAGGATGGAAGGCGGAGCTTTCAATGCCGACCGCAATGCGCCGCAAGCGTCCGGCCGCCGCCTCATCCGGCAGGAGGTTCTGCGCCAGAATTCCGTGGAGGTTCAGAATCGTATAGCGGTTGAAGCCGATCTCATCCGCCGCGCCCACAAGAAATGCGATAGCGTCCTTGTGATTGAGAATCATCTGGGCTTCCAGCCTGCTCCCGCCCTGCGCCTCTTCGCCGAACTCAATCAGGCGGCGGGTATCAAGCAAGGAATATGTATTGCCCTCAAGCCGGCTTGAGTTCCATGACAGATCGATAAGCAGGCGGTTGAGTATCTGTTTCGCATATGTTCCGGCCGCTTCGACCCCGGTCTTCGTCTTGCCCACTTCCGCCAAGTGCGCCCGCTCTTTCGGCGAGAGATAGAAACTCGTGTTGGGTCGATAACCATCGAGAAACTGGCGGTTGTAACCAATGGCTTTTCTGGCCGCGGAAGGCTGCCGCAGATAGCCGCGTATCTTCGTGCTTTCGACGGATAGAGGCAATATTGCCTCCCGTTTTTCCGCACCAGGATCGGCCTCTCGTGCAATCGTTTCTCTCTTTGCGCCTGGAAGCAGGTATCGCGCCGCTGGGCCTTTTCCTTCTTGTGCAAGACGCCCATCTTCCACGAGGCTTTTTAGCCAACGCTGAATGGTTCGCTGAGGAATATCCTTCAGGGCTGCGGCAATTTCGCCACTCCGAGCGCCGTTGGTATTGCATCGCACGAAGTCCACTACTGCTGCCAAGTCTTCTGCTACCTCCCCCGCTCGGCGTTTGGCCATTATCCTCTCCTTTTACTAGCGCGATTCACGTATCGCGCCAATTAAAACACATTAACACGCCAAATGCAAGGGGTTTGCGCCATAAACATGACGCGATAAGAGGTATATGGCGTGATCCCCTATGGGATTCTGAGAAGTGGAGTCAGTTATCCGCTAACTCGCCCAATTCAACGGTTTCTGAGTTGGGCAAAGCAACGTATGCCGTCCGACTAGTGATCAGGTCTCTGGGCGGCAGATTTGTATCAACGTGGATCAAGACGCGGTCAGCAGTCTGCGCTTGTCCGGTACAGCTGGTGAGGTCATAACCATCGGGATTTGCCGAGAGCTATGGCTTTGATCTTCAGATAAGTTTCTTCGCGGCGTCGCGTTCGCCATGTTCGAAGGCGTCTGCGAATGGCTCAAGCTC
>CAZMHC010000192.1:0-4082 GCA_964565955.1 uncultured Occallatibacter sp. | reverse complement strand
ACCGTGCCCCGCCAAATAACTGAATTTGTTCAGCTTATAGCCGGACAGCAGTGATGACCGACAGACTCCTAGTGGTATGTCTCGCTAATTGCATCTATTGTCAGCGATCCACAACGATCAGGAGGTGTTGGCCCGCATTCCCCTCAGGGGCTAAAGCCCATTGATTTTGCGGACTTTATGTACGGGCTGAAGCCCGTACCCTTCAAAACGGATAAACGACTGTCTGCGTGAGACACACCACTAGCGGTCAAGAAAAAAACGAGGGGCGCCCAACTCCTATATTGCTTGGCTCGCCATCATATGTCCGCCGAACTTCCAGACCGAAAGACGAGCCAGGATATGGCTATCGTTGCGCCGGCAAACAGGCGCTCCTGAAGGAAGCCAGTTGGCGTCACTTCGCTCCGGCCTCGATTCGCGCCTTGCTCATGGCGCGAATATAGATCACAAGGTTCCACACCTCGTCATTCTTCGCGCGGCCCTCGGTCTCCGCTGGCATCTTCTCCGTTCCCTTGCGGATCTCGTCGAATAGATCGCCGTCGGACTTGTCGGACAGCGCCTTGGGATCGGTCCAATCCTTCAACGTCAGTTGCATATCTTTGGCAAGATCGGTCTTGCCGTCTCCGCTCGTTCCGTGGCACATCGCGCAGTCGATTTCAAACAGCTTCTTGGCTTTGGACTGCGACTCGACGGTGGGCTTCACGGGATTCTTGACATTCGAGGAAGCGGACGCGGCAGCAGGCGTTGGCAGAGGCGTGGGATTCTGCTGCGCGCGAATTGCCGTGTACGTTGAGCCGACCGCAAGCAGAATCGCTGGGAAAAGTAACGGAAAAGGTCTCATCGAATAATCCTCCAGAATTTCGGTGCCGTAGATGCGCGTCCGGCAACACATCCAGTCACGGCCCGAATTATATGCCCTGTTCCCGGCGATTGGCTGCATCGATCTGCCGAACAGAAAATCAGCATCGGCCGGAGGCCGTAGCGAGGCCCACCCTCGAGCATTTTGGGGAGTTGTGCAGACCTAAATTTGGTGGGTTTCCCACCATTCCGCAGAAAAACGCGGAATGGATGGGGCACGGAAATCTACAGTAAATCAGAAAACGCGCTAAGTTTTTCCGTCAGTTTGCCATTCCACAATCAAGGGTGGCCCTCGATAAGGACAAAGGCTCTTTCAAGCGCAAAGGCCAGCGATGTGATCGGACCAACTCCCGGTTGAGTCATCGGCAGCCTCGCCTGCGGATGTTCTTCCGCCGTATGACTTGCCGTCTCGTCCAAATCGTCCAGGTGCCTATCCAACTCCGCCTGTAACTTCAGTAAATCCTCGCACGGCCGCGCAGTTCAACCCCTCAGGGGAAGTTTTTTCAATTTTTTGCTCATAAGCATCCTGGGGCGCTAGTGGTATGTCTCGCTAATTGCATCTATTGTCAGCGATCCACAACGATCAGGAGGTGTTGGCCCGCATTCCCCTCAGGGGCTAAAGCCCATTGATTTTGCGGACGTTATGTACGGGCTGAAGCCCGTACCCTTCAAAACGGATAAACGACTGTCTGCGTGAGACACACCACTAGCATGAGCATTAGCAGCCGTCCCTTTCCGCTGCTCATGGACTCACTGCTTGCGCCAGTCTGGAATATGAAGGCTCCTGATGCCTCCCATTCTCCACGGCTTGCAAACAGAGGGGCGGTGGGCATTCTGGGAGACAGGCTCGACTATCGCTGACTTTAGCACTACAGTTGTATATCTGGATTTGGGCTGAGATTGGCAAAGGCCCGGGCCTAAAGGCCCAACATTTTGGTATCAATTTCAGAGGCCTGAAGGCCTCTGCTCCCTCCGATCTCGCAATCTACAACTGTAGTCTTAGGTCAGAACGGCCTTACTGCCGAAACGTGAAATCACCTTCACGCCTCTGAAAGCAACATGCAAGGTCTGAAAGGCGGAATACAGGGCGCCCAATGCGTCATAATCGGAACTTCCGAATGGTACGGTCGGCGATTCCGGCTGTACGAAGTTTTCGGTCGAAGCGGGGAGAACTTCATGGCTACACGATCCACGCCGCCGCCGGCACAGAGCGCGCCAAGCTACGTTGGGCCGTTTATCACCGTCACTGTCCTCTATTTCATCTTTGGATTCATCACCAACCTGAATATGCAGTTGGTGCCCCACTTACGATCGGTCTTCAATCTGCCGTGGTTGCAGGCGGCCTTGGCGAATGGAGCTTTCTTTGCAGCCTATTTCGTGATTGCGTCGCCGACCTCCCGGTTGATCGAGGCCATCGGCTACAAGAAGACGATCGTGGTTTCGCTCTTCGTGCAGATGGCCGGAGCGCTGTTGTTCCTGCCCGCGGCCGGCTTGCCCAACTTCTGGCTGTTCTTGACAGCGGTGTTTATCGTGGGCTCGGGCGTGGCCGCTTTGCAGACCGCCGCCAACCCATACGTCTCCGCGCTGGGGCCGGAATCGAGCGCTCCAGTCAGGCAAAACCTGGCGCAGGCCTTCAACTCCATCGGAGGCATGATCGCACCGGTATTGGCCGGCGCTCTCATCCTCAAGCACAAGGTGGTGCTGGACGCGGTTGCGCTAGCTAGGAAGACAACCGCGGAGCAGTTAGCCTACAAGGTCGGCATTGCCGGCACGGTGCGGATGCCGTACCTGGCCATTGCGGCGGCGTTGGCGCTGCTGGGCGTGGCGGTTTCGTTCGCGCGCCTGCCCACCATCAAATCGACGCAGGAGTTTCGCCCCGCCAAGGCCGGCGCGGGAATCCTCGACCGGAGCGTCTGGAGTTACAGGCATACGGTACTGGCTACAATCGGAATCTTCTTTTATGTGGGAGTGGAAGTAGGGCTGGCGCAGTTCATGGTGGGCTACTTCGGCTTGCCGGAAGTGGGCGGAATGACTGCGGCGGCTGCGGCGGCGTTTACCTTTTACTACTGGACCGGGGCGCTTGTGGGCCGGCTGCTGGGTTCGTGGATTCTGACCAGGATCGCCGCGGGCCGGCTGCTGGGCATCTTCGGGCTGTTGGCCATAACCAGCGTTATTGTCTCCATCGCCACAACCGGAAGGGTTGCGGTGATTAGCCTGATCCTGTGCGGATTCTTCAACTCCATCATGTTCCCCAATATCTTCGCGTTGGGCATCGCCGGCTTGGGTCCGATGACCAGCAAGGGGTCGGGACTGATTATGACCGCCGTGGTTGGCGGAGCGGCGATCCCGGTGGCGCTGGGCGGACTGGTGGACCGCTTCGGATTCCGGCCTGCCGCGATTCTGCCGATGGTTTGCTATCTCTACATTGCCTTTTACGGTTTCGTGGGGCACAAGCCCTCACGAAGGTTCGCTGGGTAGGACGGCGTTCGATGCCACGGCCTCGCTATTGTCGCGGAATGGCGGAAAATGCAGAAGCCGGACTTATGTCGGATGGACTTCTCATCCGCGCGGCAAACTGTGTAGTCTACACTTACTGAAGGCGATTTCGCGCGTTGAATCGCACCGAGGATTCCATTGAGAATTTTGGCGCCGATCTGTCTCGCTTTCTCCGCATTGCCGCTGCTTGCCGTCGTTCACGGGCTGTATGCGCAGGCGCCAGCGGCCGCTCCGGCCGCGGCATCCGTGGAGGCCAACCGCAAGGCGCTCAATGACCTCTTCGCGGACTACTGGGAAGACAGGCTCAAGCGCGATCCCGAGTTTGCCTCCGCGATCGGCGACAAACGATACAACGACCGGCTCGACGACCATTCCGTAAAGGCTTACAACGAATGGCTGGCCCGCGAACAGAGCTACCTGATGCGTCTGGCCGCCATCGACCCCGCCGGCCTCGGCGGTCAGGAGAAGACCAGCCGAGAGCTGCTGCTGCGCCAGTACGCCGAGGATGCCGAGGCCGCCGAGTTCAAGGAGTGGGAGATGCCCGTGAACCAGATGGACGGCATCCACACCGACTACCCGCAGTTGGCGGCCCAGCTCAGCTTCGACACGGTCAAGGACTACGACGACTGGATCGCGCGCTTGCACGCGATGCCCAAAGCCTTCGAGCAGGTTGAGGCCAATATGGCCATCGGCATGGAAGACCATCGTGTGCCGCCGAAGTATCTGCTGGA
>CAZMHC010000191.1:0-4108 GCA_964565955.1 uncultured Occallatibacter sp. | reverse complement strand
GGTGGCAAGAGTGTGCCCGAAGCGGTTGGGTTGGTGATTTCCGCGGGCATCACACACCACCTTCCCAAAGGCTTTTCGGAGAGTTTGCGCCTGCGGTACTTTGGCCCGCGCGATTTGACGTCCGATGGAATTTATCGCTCAAAGGTAACGGCGTTGCTCAACGCGGGGATCGGTTATCAGATTAACAAGACATGGCGCGTTTCGGCGGAATTGTTGAATTTGCTGAACCGTCGCGATTCTGACATTGACTACGCCTATACGTCCCGAATAACGCCAACGGCCGATGCGGCATTCACAAACGTTTTCCACCCCGTCGAACCGTTTCAGGTGCGTTTCGGGTTACATTACACTTTCGGTCCGGAAAGCAAATTGGTTTCGACTAATTGATTCACGGTTCAACCTGTGCGGAAGGCCGGTGATTTAGCGTCCCTGGCCGTTCTTGCCTTGCCGCATCACACCGATTGATCTACGGCAACTGCGCGGGCGCGACGACATACACATATTCGAGCGGCTCTTCGCCGGTGTTCGCCAGGTTGTGGCGGGTGGTGGGCGGAATGTAGACGAGCGCTGGCGCGACGAAGGTCCGCCTGCGCCTGGCCGTCGATCAGTGCCTCGCCTTGACCGCGCAGAATCACCAGGGCTTCTTCATTCTTGCCGGTGGTGTGCCAGCCAACCGTTGCGCCGGGGTTCAGGTGTACAAATCCGCTCCGCATTCCCGTAGTCTGGGGAGGCCCTTGCAGCAAAGGACAATCGCCCGCCGGGCACTCAAGCGACCGAGCAAACGCTTGCGGTCCGGACCTCTGGGAAGAAAGCGGCAACGGCAACAAACAACACAACGGGAACTCTCAAGACCTTAGGTAGCACAACGAGTTTCATAAATGCCTCCTCGGATCAAACTCTCGTGCCGCCGCGCGAAAGCATGGGAAAACGCCAGGCACATGGTATGCCAACGGTAGCACGAGCGGTGCCATCGTGGCACCACGCCCAGCGTTCCGCCACCAGTCGTCAACCCAGTCGTCAACCCTGAGTGCCAGGTGTATCGGGCTTCGCCCGCGCTTCTCGGACGTTCTCGCAGCAGGGACAGAGTCTCGACGGTGTTGGCTTGCCGGCCAATCGTCGAGCAACGGCGGCCCAACGGCAAGTGCCTGCCAATTGGGCACATGCGAGTTTCCTCTGCGTGTTACACTTCGCACGAAGGAGATGTTCGGCTTGCAGGGTTGGCAGTGGCGGCCATGGCGCAAAGGGGATACATGTGCCTCCTTTCTTGGCGCGCTTTCTTCGGGGTGGCGCTCAGCCGCAGCAGGGCTCCTGCTACTCATTCTCCTGATCCCATACGGTTCTGGTCTGCTCCTGCTCACCAGATGCGCGACGTCAAGTTGCGGCATGCCATGCTGCACGCGGTCGAAGGTCTGTTGCTGCCGGAGATCGGACAGGAAACTGCACCGGGCCGGCCCAAGCTGGATTGCCTCGTCGAGCTGTCCAGGAGGTTGCGGTCAAGTCGCTACGATGCCCGCAACCGCGGCGGCGGGTCTAGCCGTGGCTCGAACCGCGGTCAGGCCGATGGTCCCCGTGTCGCGTTTGCGAATCCAGGCCGTATCGCTGCGTGGATCCGCCGAAACTGGTTTCGCTCTCTTTGAACGGCCGCCTCCCTCGATCTAGCCTAATCAACACCCTATAGCTGCGATTGGCCGGGAATGGGTTGGAGGGTGGTGCCTTCTCCAGGATCTCTCGGTCTTCATTTGGTTGGAAGTCTCGTGCGAGGTAAAAATGGATAACAAGACCTGTTTCACCTTATTGCTGGCGTGTGTGGTTGTGCCGCTGAGCCTGTCGGCGGCGGAGGTCCTGCGCGGAACCGTGACCGACCGTTCCGGGGCGGTAGTGCAGGGGGCCACCGTGCAACTGTTGGCTGACGGGCGCACGGTGGCTGAGACGAAAACGGGCAGTACCGGAGATTTCGCGCTGGCCGCTCCAACCGGAGCGCGGGTGGAGGACGCGTACACCATCCTAGCTGCCGCGAGCGGCTTTGCACCAGCAAGCCAGGCGCTCCACCTGGCGGACGCGGCGAATAGCAAGCTTACGCTAGTACTGGACATCGCCCCTTATCGCCAATCAGTGGAGATCCAGGCGGCGACACCGCCCAATCAGTCTGTGCTGGACATGAGCGGCGTGCGCGAAAGCGCGGCGAAGGATGTCGGTGAGGCACTGACGGCGCTCGACGGAGTATTTAAGATCCGCAAGGCGGGCATCGCCAACGACCTGGTCATCGATGGATTCCAGCAGAATAACATCGTTGTGCTGGTCGACGGTTCGCGCACCTATGGGGCGTGTCCGGCCCACATGGATCCGCCGGCCGAGCACGTGGACTTCGCTGAAGTGGATTACGTCGAGGTAAGCAAAGGAGCCTTCGACGTAACCAACCAGGGCAGCCTCGGCGCGGTCGTAAACATAGTCACCAAGAGCCCCGGCATGGGCTTCAGTCTGCGGCCGTCGCTCAGCGCCGGCTCGTTCGATTTCTTTAATCCGAGTGTGACGGCTTCTTACGGTGGCCGGACCTTCCAGATCCTCGGCGGTTACTCCTATCGCGACTCGGATCCTTACAATGACGGCTCCGGCCACGCTTTCACCGATTACGCTAATTACAGCGCCAGCGGCAAGCAGCAGCGCGCCTTTGACATCAACACCGGCTGGTTCGAGACGCATTTCACGCTCTCGGACCGCCAACAGATTTCGCTCAATTACACGCGCCAGCAGGCAGGCCTGATTCTTTATCCTTATCTGACGATGGACTCTGACCACGACAGCGCCGACCGGACGACTTTCAGGTACTCCGCCCGCGATCTGACGCCCATACTTCGCGACCTGCGGGTTGAGAGTTATTTCACACAGGTCCGGCACTTCATGTCCGACGATCAGCGCACATCGGCCATGATGGGGACCTGGATGATGGCCGCCGACGCCTCGACGCGAACGATCGGCGGACGCGTGGAAGGCGACTTGGGGCAGGACATCACCGCGGGCGCCGAGACCTATCATCGCAACTGGGATATGCTCAGCTACATGAACATGGGCATGATGACCGTGAGCCCCGCGATTCCCGACGTGAATACCGAAACGGCCGGCTCGTTCGTAAACTACCGGCACGCAATTACCGAGAGGTTGAAGCTGAGCGCGGGCCTGCGTTTCGATCACGCGCAAATGGAGGTTGGATCGACGCAAGCATCCACGGACGATTACTATCAGTTCCATAACACGCGGCGGACCCGTAACGACGACAACTACGGCTCCGGCAACGCGCGCCTCAGCTATGCTCTGCCGAAGTCCATCGAGTTATTCGCCGGCGTTGGCACCACGGGGCGCGTTCCGGATGCCGAGGAGCGGTATATCGACTTGGTCGGGATGGGCGCTACGACCGTCGGCAATCCGCTACTGCCAATGACCCGCAACACGGAAATCACGGCCGGATGGAGCGCCACTTATACTCGCTTCTACCTGCGCCCGGAGTTCTTCTACGCGTTTCTCCATAACTTCATTCTGGTAAACAATCCGCCCCAGTTGAACATGCCGATGGACAGCGGAATGATGGGCGGGACGGAAATGCCCGCCATGACCACCGCCCGTTCCTATACCAGCGTCGATGCGCGCATCTATGGTGGCGAGGTGGCGTACGGCGTCACGCTGACTCCCGCTCTCTCACTCAGCGGAGGAGGCTCTTACTCGCGCGGTACGGTAACTCCGCAGATTGAAGTCAACGTCATGAGTCACAACTTGCCTGAGATGCCTCCGTTGCGCGCCTGGAGCGCCCTGCGTTACGCACACAGATGGGCGTTTGCCGAGTTGGGCACGGTGGCGGTGAACCGCCAATCGCTGGTAGACGCCGATCTGAACGAAGTGCCGACCGCCGGTTACGGCCTGCTGAACCTCAAGCTTGGCTTCACGCATCGGAAGCTATCCGGAAGCTTCACCGTCGATAACCTGCTCGACCGCTTCTACTACGAATACCTCTCGTACTATCGAGACCCGTTCGCCTCCGGCGTCAAAGTCCCCGAGCCGGGGCGAAACCTGTTCGGCCAGTTACGGTATTCGTTTTGACGTGGATGTTGCGGCAGAT
>CAZMHC010000190.1:0-4198 GCA_964565955.1 uncultured Occallatibacter sp. | reverse complement strand
GTGGTGGCCAGCGAGGTGAGGAAGCTGGCCGAACAGACCGCCTCGGCCACGGCCGAGATTCAGGCCAAGGTCACGGCGATCGGCGGCGACCTGAGCAAGGCAATGGCGGCGATCGACCGCATCTCCAGCCAGACTGAAGACCTGTCGGGGTTATCGCATCAGATGGCGGCCGCGGCCGAGGAGCAGCATCTGGCCACGCAGGAGATGGCGCACAACCTGGAGCGGGCGGCGCATCGGACTTCGGAGATCGCCAATATGCGCTTGGACGAGAAGATCGAGTGAGGTCTTCCGCCAGGACAAAGGTCACCGGATCGCTATCGGCGGGGGCTTGGCAAATGCGTCGGCAGGGACCAGCGCGGCGGCGGATTCGCCGTCCAGCGTTATCGCGCCATGCTCGAAGGCGAGGAGCGCGGCATCGTCGGCGGCTAGAATCATCCAGCAGGCGGCGCCTCGTTTGAGGATGCCGCAAACCGTCTCCACGGTGTAGTTGACCTCAGTGTGGACGAGGAGCGTGCCTTTGGCGCGTTCGATCCAGAAGCCATGGGCGCCCAGAGAGTATTCGCCACGCCGCGGGTCCACCAGGTTGAAACTCTGCTTGAGTTGCTCGGATGCGCCCGCGGCAAAGCCGGGCAGGTCTTTATCGGTCATTCGCCTGCCAAAGCAGTCGAACGGCAAAACCACGACGACCACCACGGAAGCCGGATCGCCGCGGCGTGCGGTCAGCGCAATCTGCGCGCAGGCAGAGTCGTTCGTCGGCTTCTTTTCCGGGGAAAGCCCCGGCTTGACCGCGACGACTTCCCAATCCGCCGGCAGACTGTAACTGAAGCCGATCTCGCTGCTGTGAGTTACCGGCGCGGCAACCGGCGCCTGGGCCGGCAACGGCGCGCAGCAAAGCGCGAAAACGGCGATAAACAGGCGGTCTTTCATTTCGCCGCGAGTTTATCACAATCCACGCATCCGGCAGAGAACGATCTCCCTATTTGAGGAGGAATCCCCATGCCACCGCAAGGATTCCGCCCAGCGACGCGACGATGCCCACCAACCAGTAGACACGTTTGCGAGTCAGCAGCGTCACCGAGGTGATCACCAGGCCAATCTCCAGCAGAGCCTCGCCCAAGTCGTAGAAATCGGCGCGGTGCTCGGCGAGTTTCACCTCTTCCTCGAAGCTCTCCGCCACTTTCTTTTCCTTCTCCAAATCGTCGGCCCACTTGTCCTGGTGGTCGGCATAGCCTTTGGCGATCCTCTTGGCGCCATCCTGGTCGTCAAGCGCGACCACTCCGAGCAGATTGGTCACCAATGCGGTATCGTAGGCGCGATTCTTCTTGGCCTGGTATTCATTCCAGGTATCGCTGGCCTTGGCCTGCTTGAGCACCGCCTCGGTGTGGGTGCGATGGCCCAGCACGGTGGTGACGGCCACCAGCACGGCCAGCACGGTCATGGTCAAGGCAACCGGGCGCATCGAGGATTCGTGCGATCCGTGCTCGGCGTGTTCCTGCAACTCCTGGGCTTCGTTGACTTCCATGGGGACTCAATTCTCGCTTTCTAGATGTCTTCCGGCTTAAGACCGGTGCGCTTTGCAATTTTCCAAGCATTGTCGGGCCGATCTCGTCGCCACCGTGAAAAGCCCATGTATATTCGTGAGGGTAGTTGGGATTCTCAAGCCGCTTATGCGAACCGCTCTTGCTGACGCGGGGCTTTTCGCGCCAGCCTATGCGTTGCAAAGCACGGAATACTTTTCTTGCGCTTGTTGAAGCCCATTTGCTCATACCTCACGAAAACATACTCCAGCGATCCGTGCAAGGAGTGGACTTGCAACGTTTTACTGACAAGCGTGATGTTTCATGATAAAGCGTGATGTTTCGTGATGAAGATTGGGAACCAAGAAAGTAACTATTAAGTCTGAATTCACCGTCGAAAGGGGCGCAGACGCATTCAACGTCTTTCGATAGCGCAATCATGCAACCGCAAAGCGGACTTGATCCAGGGCGCTCTGATCGACCTCAATCCGGTCGGCAATCACCCGAAGCGCAAGCGCCTCCACTTTGGATTGAGCCTCGGCGCGGGAAGCGCCATAGACGAGCACTCCGGGGAGACTCTCGATCTCGGCGATCCAGCGGCCATCTTCCTCACGATCGAAGACGATCTCGAAATCCATGGCAAACACCTCCGTAAGAAGCCCGTCACTCACTCCTAGACAGTCTACCTTAGATTCTTCTACTTCCGCTTCCAGCGCGCGCCGTCCTTCGAGTCCTCAACAACGATGCCTTTTTCCAGCAACTCTTTGCGGATTTGGTCGGCGCGGGCGAAGTTGCGCTGTTTCTTTGCCTGGGCGCGCTCGGCCACCAGCGCGTCGATGGCTTGATCGGTCAGCGATTGGCGGGCCAGCAGTTCGGGAGCCACATCGCTCATCCGGCCAGTCGCTTCCGCCCAAGCCAGCGCGGCGCGGGTTGGCTCGGCGTCGCGGTCCTCGATCACGTCGAAGACGGCATCGAAACTAGCCAGCACAGCCAGAATCGCATCGCGGTCGGCGGCAAACAACTGCCCCTGGTCGATGGCCGTATTGGCGGCGCGGATCAGGTCGAAGATGGGCGCCCGCGCCTCGGCGGTATTCAGGTCGTTGGCCAGGGCGGCCAGGTACTCGGCTTGCGCTTTTTCGGCGGCCTGTTGGATGGCGGGATTCGCGCCCTCCGCCAAGCCGGCCTGGAGCAGGCGTTGATGAAAAGTCCGCAGCCGCTCGACGGCGTTGGTGGCCTCGATCAGCCCATCGAAGGTGAAGTTGAGTTGATGGCGGTAGGGGACGGAGATCAGCGCCAGGCGGATCGCCGAGGCCTTGTAGCCCTTCAAAAGCAGGTCGCGCGGGGTGTAAAAGCTGCCCTCGCTCTTGGACATCTTGCGGCCTTCCACGAGCAGAAAGCGCACGTGCATCCAGTGGCGGGCAAAGGGCTTGCGGGTGGCGCTCTCGGACTGCGCAATCTCGTTCTCGTGGTGGGGAAACATCAGGTCTTCGCCGCCGCAATGCAGGTCGAAGCTGTCGCCCAGGTAGTTCATCGACATGGCCGAGCACTCGATGTGCCATCCCGGCCGGCCGCGGCCGATCGCCGTCTCCCACGAAGGCTCGCCCGGCTTGGCAGCCTTCCACAGCACAAAATCGCGGGCCGACTCTTTCTCGTATTCGTCCAGGTCCACGCGGGCGCCGTCCTCGATGCCGCTCAAATCCTTTTTGCTCAGCTTGCCGTATTCGGGGAAGGCGGCCAGCCGAAAGTACCACGATCCTTCCTCGCTGCGGTAAGCGGCGCCCGCTTCAGCCAGTCTTTGCACCAGCTCAACCATGAGCGGAATATGCTCGGTGGCGCGCGCCAGTTGCTCCGGACGCTGGATACTCAGGGCGTCCATGTCTTCCAGAAAAACGCGCTCGAAGCGGGCCGTGTACTCGGCGAGGGGAATGCCGTCAGCGGCCGAGTTGCGGATGGTCTTGTCGTCCACGTCGGTGACGTTCATGACGTGGCGGACCGGGGTTCCGGTGAGCTTGAGGAAACGGCGCAGAACGTCCACCGCCAGGAACGTGCGGAAGTTGCCGATGTGTCCGTAGTCGTAAACCGTAGGCCCGCAGGCGTACATACGCAAGGCTTGCCCGTCGGCGGGAAGCAGATCGTCGAGCCGTCCCGTCAGGGTATTGAAGAGGCGGAGGGTCGCGGTTCGTTGCTGGGTTGCGGGTTGAAGTTCGTCCACTGACGGCATAGTCGCAATCGGCTCGGTTTCAGCCTTTCCGATTGTAGCAGCGGCGCGGCTTGTAGCAGCGGCGCGGCGCGGCAGGCATCGATGGGAGGAACTCGACTGGGGACGGACGCGGGCCACCCGCCGCCGCTTCGTTTCGATGAAAATGCGGGGATTCGCAATTCCGCCCGTACCGCGCCATGATTCTCCGTGTACCCATTCTAGCGTCGCTCTAGGCCGTGGCCCGCTGTTGTTCGTGGCCCAGGCGCACACTTACGATCTTGGAAACGCCCGGCTCCTGCATGGTGACTCCGTAGATCATATCCGCGGTGTGCATCATGCGCTTGGAGTGGGTGACCAGCAGGAATTGCGTCTCCTTGCTCAACGAGCGCAGCAGTTCGGCTAGGCGGCCCACATTGGTCTCGTCCAACGCCGCGTCCACTTCGTCGAGCGCGCAGAAGGGGCTGGGCTGGAACTGGAAGAT
>CAZMHC010000189.1:0-4357 GCA_964565955.1 uncultured Occallatibacter sp. | reverse complement strand
CCGCTTCGCTAACCCTTCGCTCCCTTCAGGCTCATCCTTCAATTGGAAAAGACTAGAATGACGATCTGGCGGGCGGTCTTGTCGGCGGCTTCAAAGGATTTATTCAGGCGAAAGCTGCCCTCGCCCAACTCGATCCACTGCCCCTTGCGGCGCAGTTCGCGCGCCAGAACCAGCGCGGCGGCGGCTCGAAAAGTATGGTACAAAGTATGGTACATATGTTTCGGCGAAGAGTACCGAGGGGAGAACGCATGGACTCTGCCGGCTCGTTTTGCGGAAGCGTACTCAGGTTCCAGGGGGTCCAATCTTCAGGGTGGGATCGCTGGGCGGCGGCGCTCACTCTGTTGGGTTCAGTTGGATTGGCGGGTTGCAACTCGATGAATTCGTCGAAACCGCCCGCTGAACAAGGATCGCTGCCGACGATCGGTTCCTTTACGGCGAATCCAACCGGCATCAGCGCCGGCGCAAGCAGCGCACTGAGTTGGACGACGAGCGGAGCGACGAGAGTCGCCATCGCACCGGGGACGTTTACTTCCACATCGGCGAGCGGCTCGACGAATGTTAGCCCGATAGCGACGACCATTTACACGCTGACAGCGACCAATTCGGCCGGCCCGGTCACATCCAAAGCCACGGTAACAGTCGCTGCCACAACCTCCGGCGGCCCGTTGGCGATAACGACCGCTTCGTGCCCCGGCGGGACGCAAGGCGCGGCGTATGCGGGCTGCACGATCGTTGCCAGCGGCGGCGTTCCGCCGTACACGTATTCGCTGAGCGCGGATGTCGTCGACTATCCTCCGTTGCCTGAAGGGATGTCTCTCGATGCCGGCACGGGAGTTATAAGCAGCCCTTTGATCGGCGGACAAGGAGGTTACACGCCCGAGTTTGCAGTTGCCGACTCGACGGGCGCGAAGGCGACTCAAGACATCGGCTTCGCCATTGACGGAAGCAATGCCTTCCTCGCCGGCATCTTTCCGTCTACCTCCATCTTTCACCATCGAGTGGACGCAGCCACAACCGGCTTGCCTGTGGATGCTTCGCCAGCGGCGCCCATGTACAGCGGCTATCTGCCGGAGACGGTCAAGCCGTTCTTCGGGGGCGATGCGTACGCTAACTTTCCGAATGGAATACCGGCCATTGAAGTTCCATCCAACCAGCCGGACGTAGCGGTCTCCACCAACGTCAATGGATACCAGTCCTATTTCACCTCCGGTCCCATTCCCGCGTATGCTCCGGTGGAAGGCACCGGCAATTCAAACGGAGACAGGCACGTTCTGGTCTACCTGGAAGCGGGCGGCGGAAACAACCCGGCGCTTTACGAGATGTGGCAGGGAATCTACTTGGGCGGCCCGTGGACCGATTCCTCGAACGCGCTTTGGCCCGACGCATCGTCGAATGCCCTGACTGAGCAAGGAAATGGAACCAGCGATGCCGCCGGACTTCCGGTGGGGCCGCTGCTGGCCAATGCCGACGAGGTGATTGGGACGGGTACGCCCAGCGCCCCCAACGGCGAGGTTCAACATCCCATTCGATTCACGCTCAACCATATGTTGAATTACTGGGTGTGGCCGGCGACGCAAACGGCGGGCGTGGGATATTGCACGGATGCGGAAGGGAATGCCATCGGGGTGGAATCGGAAATCTCGCAATCCACACCTCCGGCAAGTTGCACCATGTCGGGAGCGGCCGGCGAAATCTATCGGCTCAAGGCTAGCGTGGCGACTCCCACCTGCGCCGCGACAAGTCCGCAAGCGGCCATCCTCATCGCTGGATTCCGCGACTATGGGATTATCCTGGCCGACAACGGGGACAGCGGGGGATTGATCGGCACTCCCGACGCCCGCTGGAACGACGACGATCTTTCTTGCATTGCGAATCTGACGCTCTCGGACTTTGAGCCGGTAAACGTATCGAGCCTGATGGTCAGCAACGACAGCGGGGAAACCAGTCGTTAGCCAAAGCGAACAGCGATTCGCGGCTAAACGGGTTTTATGCCGGCCCTTAGCCCTTGCGGCGGTAGAGTATCTGAAACTCGTAGCCGGAGTTGGCGGGGAAGAGCGCGGAGACGTGGCGGAGCCGCTCGGCGAGGGCGGGGGCGGCCAGCAGCGGGTACTCGCGCTCACGCAGGTCGTGGTAGTCGAAATCCACGGAGAGCGCAAGCATATAGATGGCCAGCGCGTCGGAGAAAGCGGACTCGAAGTAAGCGGTGCGGGCGCGCTCGTCGATGCCCTTCGAACTGTTGCGGCTGTCCTGGGCGCGGCGCCGGGCCTCCCAGGCGTCCTGGCTGGTTTCGCCGCGCACCTGGGCCTCGGCCTGCGCCCACGTCAGCTTGGTAAAGCTCTCAGGAACGCCGGCGGCCTCGACGAAGTTGTGGGCCACGTTGATGAAGAACTCAAAGGCCAGGCCGAAGCGGTCCTCGACCAGGCGAGCGGAGAGGAAGACGGCCTCGATGGAAGCGAGGGTGGCGTTGCGGTGGCAGATGGCGCGGTCGCCGAGATCGACGGTATAAGAGGGCGCGATCAGCGTCTCGTCGGCATCGGCGATGGCCAGTGGAACGAAGTAATAGGCGCGGTGAAAGAGCGCGGCAGCCAGGGTTGCCGGGACGGCGCTGACCAGTTGTTCGAGGTCTGGCTCGGTGATGTGCACATCGCCCCATGCGGCGTAGAGAATGCCGTTGGCGGCCTGCACGGCGGCGGCCTGTTTGGCTACCACCTCGGCCGGCCACAATTCGACTTGCGCGCTGCTGGCCATAAGTCTGTATTCTAACCGAAGGAGGGTGCCGGCATGACGCAAATATCGCGGACCGCGGGCCGTGACGGGGGTGCTGTGCTGGGATTCCCGCTCCAGGGATTTGGGCTGTTCACCAGCCTGCTGCTGTCGTTCGCGGCGGCGTTCTTCACCTTCTTCGCCTCCACTTGCATAGCCATCTTCGCGCTGCTGGGTTGGAACCTGATTGGCCACCACGCGGTCAACTACGCGGACAGTTATCTATGGGTCGGCTTTCCCGCCGGAGCGTTGGTGCTGGTCGTGTCCCTGCCGCTCTTCGGCGCGCTGTGGATAAGGGCCAAGCTGCGGGGATAGGCCGGCAGGCGTCGAGGCCTCAAAGACATTCTTTGCCGGATACGAGGTTGGCGGCGATTCTGGACACTTTGCTGTCCGGGAGTATACTGTTGCCGTTCGTGAAAGCAAAATGAAAACGTGGCAAATCGTTTTCATAATCGTACCGGACCGAAGGAAAAAGAAAGCTGATGAGCAATGAAACTGACGGATTACTTAGCATAGGAAACACTGAGTACGAGCAAGTTGATCTTTCGAATAATCTTGCTTGGCTGAAACAAAGGATTGAAAAGTTCGTTGTCGGAGGTATTTATCTTGTAGCTGGGCAGCCGGGAATCGGCAAGTCAACCCTTGGGATCCAAATTGCCCTGGACCTTGGCCGGCGTGGCCAACAGACCCTATATGTACTCACTGAACAGTCAAAGGAGGATTTGGCGCAGCGCGCCCGTAGAATGTGCTCAGATTGGCCCACACGGGATCAAAAAGAGGCATTGCGCAACATCAGGGCGGAAGAAAATATATACGATATTGAAGATTTGCCAAGTTTTCTGAGTCGCCAGGTCTTAAGTTCATCGGGTGAATATCATGGTGTGAAGTTTATAGTTGTCGATTCAATACAAGGCCACTGACTATCTGCCGGAGCCACGCGAAAATACAAACAAGTATACGAATTTTGTCGGCAATGTCGGTCGGCTCGAATTACTGTTCTCTTGGTGGCTCATGTTACGAAGAAAGGGGAAATCGCGGGACCGAAGGATATGGAACATAATGTGGATTGCGTCCTCGTGATGCGAAAGGCGATGATCTATAGACCTCTATTCGTACCTAAGAATCGGTTTGGGCCAGCAATTCTAAAACCCATTCCGCTGGAGATGGATAAGCGCACTACAGCGCTAAAGGTATCCCCACACAGTGACGTAGTAAGCAGCGTAGCTCATACATACCTCGGACGAAAAGGAGGGCTAGCGGAAGCCCAAGCGGCCGTGGCACTCCCAGCATACGGAACAAGGGGAAGAATCACTGCTCCTGGTTTGCCGAAGAAGGAGATTGAGCAGCTTACAACTTGTATAAGTCAGTTACCCGACATGGAAATCGAAGATTTGGACTACACAATCCAATGCAGACTGCCAGGTGAGCGGCGGTATCGCAATCTACTGGGCCTTCCTTTGTGCATGGCTTTAATTGCATCGTACATTCAGAAGGATATCCCTGCATATCACGTTTACATTGGAGAAATTGACCTGCTACGGCGAGGGTGTAAAACATTTTGTGTAAACGGTCTTTTCGACTCTGATAAACAGAG
>CAZMHC010000188.1:0-4451 GCA_964565955.1 uncultured Occallatibacter sp. | reverse complement strand
ACGCGAAGGAATATAGCAACCCGGGTTCCTCCGGCCATTTAGAACTGCTGTTGGACAAGAGTAATGCTTGACATCGTGCCAAATATACGGCACTCTTTAGGTGCCGGGAGTGCGTCTGCTTCCTGCACGTTGAGACTACGGTCTCACCCGGCGTCTGACCTCACTTCCAAGTCCCTTTGGGAAATATGACAATCCCATATCCGTCGATTTGTCCGGTAGAAGACTTACGAATAGAAGGCTCCAATAACCTGTAGAAACGGTCATCGTTCTTTTCAAATTTCCTCCAAACAGCACCCGCAACCATATCAGCCAGTTGCACACCTACCGAAATGTCCGATGGGAGAAAAAACAGGCTTTCAATAAGATTCTGGTAGTTGCTGGTGCAATCAGATTCCGACCGCAACATTCTCTCATGCGCTTTTCGGAATGTGGCATCTGGCTTTGCGCCCCGATGATCGGCTACGATAATGCCCGTTTCCATGCGTCCAACTGTCTTTGAAAGGTCTTGAAGATAGTATTGAAATCTTTCTGAAAGAGGTTTGTATGTGTGATGGTAAAGGTCGTCGCTGCAAGTAACAAACGACGTATTGTAGGCAGACTCTATACAGGCGACACAGGCCATCGACTTGATCGATTTTGTTGCACAAATAATCTGATAAATCTCGTTTCTAATCTCGTCCCGCTGCGTTTGCGTAAATCCTTTCATTGGATTGGCGTCTTCGTTATTATTGAACGCAAAGTATCTCCATTTAAGTTCACCATTCAACTTGCGACGTATCTTCATCCCGTGAAACGAATCGCGAACCTTATGCCATACACCATCGGCAATGGCTAGACCGCCAACTACAAAATACCTGTCTCGATGTCCGGTAGGGCTCGGCGGAGTTCCCGATTCATCCAGAAAGAAGAGGTGCATACAGAACAGCGTACCACCACATTGCACTACCATCCAAGAATCAGTCAGGCAAAGTTAGCCAACTATGTATTACCGGTTTCCGCGCTCCCCGGCAACGATTCCCGATCCTCTTCCAACGGCAGTGACCAACTCTCGCCGATCTCCTCCATGCGGGCCGCATCTCCTTCCCGCGCGGCCTGCTTGAGCGATTGCATCGGCGGGTGAAGAAACTTGTTGACCAAGCCGCGAGTGAGCGCCTCGACGGCCGCGGCCTGCTCGGCGGTGAGCGTGCCCAGCCTGCTCTGCGACCGCCGCAACTCGGCTTGGCGAATCTCCTCGGCCTGGCGCTGCAAGGCAACGATCGCCGGGGCTGCGCTGAGGCTGCGCCGGCGCAGGTGGAAGCGCTCGACCTCCGTCGCAATCAGGGCCTCGGCATCCTGGGCCTCGCGGCCGCGCTCGGCGATATGCGCCGCCGCCACTTGCTGCAAGTCGTCGATGTCATAGACGAAGATTCCATCCAGCTTGCCCATCTCCGGGTCCACGTCCCTGGGCAAGGCAATATCGATGAAAAACATGGGGCGATTGCGGCGGCGCTGGAGGAAGGCGCGCCCGTGCTCGCGACGAAAGATCGGCTCCAGCGCGCCGGTCGAACTGAGGACAATATCGGCTTCGCTGGCCGTTTCATAAAGTTGCCCGAAAGGAATCGCGCGCCCCTGAAACTCCTCGGCCATGCGCCGCGCCCGCTCCTCGGTGCGGTTGCAGACCAGAATCGTTCCCGCCCCATGCTGGACGAGGTGCCGCGCCGCAAGTTCGCTCATCTTGCCCGCGCCCACCACCAGCACCGTCCGCCCATGCAACGATCCGAAGATCTTGCGCGCCAGTTCCACGGCCACCGAGGCGATGGAGACGGAGTTGGCGCCGATCTCGGTCTCGGTGCGAACTTTTTTGGCGGCGGCAAAGGCGCTTTGCAGCAAGCGTTCGAGCTGCCCGGCAACGGTGCCGGCGGCGCGCGCCACGGCAAAGGCTTCTTTCACCTGCCCAAGAATCTGCGGCTCGCCCACCACCATCGAGTCCAGGCTGGCGGCCACGCGAAAAAGATGCAGCACCGCCTCGCGGCCGCGCCGCTCGTAGATATGCGCAGCCAGCAACGACGGCTCCAGTCCGAACTGCCGATGCAGGAAGCCCTTCAGGTCGGCATCTTCCGCGTCTCCATCCGATGAACCGACCGCGGCCAGCAGCTCTACGCGATTGCAGGTGGAGACGATCATGCACTCGGCGACTCCGGGCACGGCGGCCAGCGCCCGCGTCGCCTCCGGCAAATCGTCGCGCGAGATGGCGATGCGCTCGCGCAGATCGATGGGAGCGGTCTTGTAGTTCACGCCCAGCAACACGAGAGTGGTTTGCGCCGGAGTCATGGGGCGCCACCGTACCGATGCACATGGCTGAACAGGTTGGCGGCCCACACCGCCATCATCACCGCAAAGACCGCGCCGGAAAGATACGCCGCGCGCCGCCCGCGCAGCCCAGCGCCGCGCCTCACCAGCAGCAGCGCCACGTAAACCGCCCAACTGACAAAGGCCGCGACGATCTTGGGATCGAGAAAATAGGCCGCGCCGAGCGGCGTCTCCTGCGCCAGCACCGAACCGATGACCAGCCCCACGGTCATGCAGGGGAACCCGAACTCCAGCGTGGCGTGGGCGATGCGCTCCAGCGTATCGAGCGGCGGCATCCAGTCCAGCGGCGCCCACCAGGAATCCTGGCCAGACCTGCGCTTGCTTTTGATGCGCCGTTCCTGAACCAGGTAAAGCACCGAGGCCAGCAGGCTGAAGAAGAGCGCGGCATAGGCCAGCAGCAGTGCCAGAATGTGCGCCACCAGCCAGTTTGTCCGCACCCCGGCGGAAGGAAAGGTGTAGCGGTCCGCGCCCAGCGCGGGCACGAAAACCAGAAAAAATGTAGCGGGCAAGGCGAAGATGCCCAGCGAAACCGCATCGTAAAGCCACCACACCAGAAAAAACAGCGCGGCCACGGCCAAGCCCAGCAGCGACTCGATCTCCCGCGCCCCCACCGGCATCCAGCGATGCGCCAGCGCCATCATCTCCACCGCCGAGACGAAGTGAAAGAAGAGCGCCAGCCCGCCCAGATGAACGCAACGGTTGCGCCATCGCTCCAGCCCATAGAGCACGGCCGGAAAGACGGCGACGCTCGCCGCCGCATAGAGAACAGCCGCAACTCGGAGCCAGAGCAAATACATTTCGATCTTCACCGCCGCAGGCGCAACTCATCCAAGTATACTGTGACGCAACTCACCTTCCGCACGGATTGGCGGCGGTTCCACCCGCGCTGGATGAGGGATTCCGTGGGTCCATCCGGTTTCGTAACAGTGGGTCGCGGGATTCCGAGTTCTCTGAAGCGAGAACGGACAACTCCGCCAGGATGGAAGCGTTTGCGGAGTTCGGCCGCTTTCTGGCCCGTGCCGAGTTCAAAGACGAGACGTGGAGCACTGGCTCAGACGGACCGTCCGCAGTTGGATATCAGCAACTCAAATTTCTTCACGTGATGGGTATTCTTCATCGGAACCCGCTCAATGTGGAAGCCGTGGCTGGTTGCCATTTCGACAACCTCAGGGCAGTCGTCGTAGGTCATCAGAACCAGTCCGGCAGCGCGGACAAGAAGATCAAACAACGCCGCGTGATCGAGTTCGCTGTGCTTGTAGAGCCTGCGCCCGGCCCGCTTGCCTTTTCCCGCGGTGTAAGGCGGATCGATGAAAAAAACCACATCATTTCGGTGAATGTATTGACAGATGAGCGTGAAAGCGTCACCCTCGACAAAATCGATCGCCGGACGGAGTGAGCCCAATGCCCTGAGACGCCTCACAAGGGTCTCTGGGTACCACCTAGAAGCCACACCATGACCGTTTTCGCCCACGTTCATCAGGCTCGCTCCGGGGGCTAGAATGCCCCCGCGAAACGTTCTGTTTTTCAACAGCACATGAAATGCATGATCGGTTCTGGATTTTGGGTTGCGACTCAGCTCTCGGACCACATTTTCTCTTGACATCGAAAATGTGACGATTCTGCGGCACAGTTGTTCTTGGTGTGAGCCGAACACACATTTCCATACTGCGCTTACATCAGGATCGAGCTCACCGAGCACAATCCTGTCTACGAGTCCCTCACTTAGGACACCCAGGGGGACGCTCCCACCTCCGGCAAAAGGATCGACTAGAATGCTCAGAGCTTTGGTTCGTCGCTTCAGCCATGCTGAAACGGTCGGCACGAGCCAAGTCTTTCCTCCCGGATAGCGAAAGGGGGAAATCTGGCGCACTGATGCGACGTTTACAGTGCGGGAAGCGAATTGCAGTTCATTTTGGGAAACGAGAGTTGCCATGGTGCCTTTGCAAATCGGCGAAGTCTTCGGCCATGATACCGCGGTTCCGGCCTCTGCATCCAAGCGGAAATCAGGGCACTGCCCATTCAGGAATTCTCCCTGTACCAAAGGAGGAATATCGAATCCTTTGGGGATATGCTCTTACAGTGAGGGAAGCTTGGCAACGGTG
>CAZMHC010000187.1:0-4670 GCA_964565955.1 uncultured Occallatibacter sp. | reverse complement strand
ACGTCACCGGCGGCTGCAGCTACACGCAGGCGTTTACCATCACCGTCAACTAGCCTAGTGTGAGTTGTGCGCAACTGTGCGGCGGAACAGATCGCAAGGCCTGTTCCGCCTCTTACGGTTGCGGCGGTTTGGGCGCTTCGGGCGCGGGGTTGGCCGCAATAACGGGCTTGCCTTCAGGCTTCTTGATGTCGATGCCGCCCTTGAAGAAGGCGCCGTCCTCGATGCTGATCCGTGCCGCCGCCACGTCGCCGGTCAGCGCCCCCTCGGCGCGAATATCCACGCGGTCCGAAGCCGAAACATTGCCGCGAACCTTGCCCAGAACCACTATCTCGCGGGCGTTGATGCTGGCCGCAACCTGGCCGTTGCGGCCCACGGTCACGCGATTGCCGGCAAGGTTGATGCTTCCCTCCACTTTGCCGTCGATAAACAGAGACTCCGAGCCGGTGATCTCGCCTTTGACGATCAGCCCCTTGCCTATGGTGGCCTGTTCGCCGGTTGTGGACGGGGCGCGGTTGATGGGTTCGCTGGGCGGAGCCGGCGGCGAAGGGCGTGCCGGTTCTGGTGCGGGATTGGGAACGATCGATCCGGACGGCTGATTGGGTTTCCACATAGCGCTCAAGATAATTCCTTTTCTGTCCTGCTCGGACGGGGGCTGCCAAGGCAGGGGCCATCGCCGTGCGCCCCAAGATCAAACGTGCGGGCTGCCGAAGTGAACACTTTGGCAGCCCCGTTGACGGATACGGATTAGGATGTCATTCCCTCCGGGGCCGTCGTGAAAGTTGCTTTTGTATCATTTTAAGACAGCGGGACGCTTTGTCCAGTTCGCGTGGAACCAAGTACCGCCGCTCTGACGCGGACGCGCGACAAATGCCGCATCGCCCGCATCACACCTTCAACTCCATTCTCTCCGTCGCGGCGCGAATGCCATACTCTTGACCTATGACTGATCGTGAACTGCTGACGCGCATCGCCCGTTCCGCCGGCCAGAAGGCCGGATACAAGCAACTGGTGCGTGAGCTGAGCCTGGGCGGCGGACGGGAGCGTCGCCTGCTGCTGGAGCAGCTTGCGCGCCTCACCGCGCGCGGCGAACTCCTCAAGCTGGACCGCGAACACTGGAGCATTCCCCGGCCCGCGACCGGTACGCGCGAAAACCTCTCCGCCGGCCGCCTCGATCTCCATCGCGACGGCTACGGCTTCGTTCGTCCCAACGCGCGGCAGGCTTCTGGGCAGGATGATATTTTCATTCCTCCCGACGAGATCAACGGCGCGATGCAGGGCGATCAAGTGCTCGTCGAAGTCGATCCGCCCAAGGCCGATGGCCGCCGGCTGGGGCGCATCGTGCGAGTTTTAGAGCGCCGCAACCCCACCGTCGTCGGTATCTTTCACTACGGGCGCTCCGGTCGCTCGTTGGGGCACAGCGTCGTCCCCTTCGACGAGCGTATGACTCAGCCCATTCTCATTCCCGACGGAGAGGAGCTTCCCCTCGCCGGCGAAGCGGCTACGCCCCACCGCGTTCTGGGCGCGGAAGCCTCGTCAGCCGAAAGCCGCGACGATCTCGAAGGTCTGGTCGTCGATGTGGAGATTACAAGTTGGCCCACTCCCACCCGTCCGCCGGTCGGCCGCGTTATTGAGATACTCGGCGATCCCGAAGACTTCGGCGTGGATGTGGAGATGGTGATCCGCAAGCACCAGTTGCCGCGCGTCTTTCCAGACAATGTGCTGGCCGAGGCCCGCGCGGTGGCTCATCTCGACCTCGACGAGGCCGAGGCCCGCCGCGATTTCCGCACACTGCCGATAGTCACCATCGACGGCGAAACTGCCCGCGACTTCGACGACGCGGTGTCAGTCGCCGAGCGCGCCGATGGCGGCTATGAGTTGCAAGTCCACATCGCCGACGTGGCCGAATACGTTCGCGCCGCAACCGATCTCGACCTGGAAGCGCGCCTGCGCGGCACCAGCGTCTACTTTCCCGACCGCGCCATTCCCATGCTGCCTCAGGAGTTATCGACCGATATTTGCAGCTTGCGCCCCGGCGAAGACCGGCTGGTCCTGAGTTGCCGAATGCAACTCGACGCCGGCGGGCGCATCGAGAGTTACGAGATCGCCGAGGGAGTCGTTCGTTCCGCCGCCCGCATGACGTATACCGAAGTTCACGCAATCCTGGAAGGAGACGCCGAGACCCGCGCCCGCTATTCCGAGTTAGTTCCCGGCTTCGAACGTATGCGCCTGCTAGCCGGTCTGTTGAACGAACGCAGAAGCGAGCGCGGCTCGATCGATTTCGATCTGCCCGAGCCGGTCATCGAGTTCGACGAGCGGGGCCAGATGCGCGGAGTTGCCAAGTCCGAGCGTACCTGGGCCAACCGGCTCATCGAGGAGTTCATGCTTGCCGCCAACGAGTGCGTCGCCACCTGGCTTGAAGACCTGGGCGTACCCTCGCTCTATCGCATCCATGAAAAGCCCGAACCGCGCCGCGTCGTCCAGTTTGAAGAGCTGGCCGCCAGCTTCGGTTATTCGCTCGGCCTGGGTCCGCTGCCCGTCAAGCGCATCCAGACCCACGGCGAGCGGCGCGAATCCCACGGACGTGGGCGCAATCCCCGCCAGCACGAGGTGCCGGAAGACATTCCCGTAACTCCGCGAATGTACCAGAAGTTAGCCGCCCGCATAGAAGGCAAGCCGGAGGAGCGGATACTGAGTTACTTGATGTTGCGTTCGCTCAAGCAGGCGCGCTACTCCGAGATCAACGAAGGCCACTTTGCCCTGGCCGCGCCCAGTTACACTCACTTTACCTCGCCCATCCGCCGCTACCCCGACCTGATCGTTCATCGCATCGTCAAGCGCCTGCTCCAATCCGGCATTCGCGGCGAGGGCGCGGTCGCCGAGGGACGCCATAACTCCCCCTGGACGCACCGCAACGAGGGCCTTGCAGACAGCAGGATTCCCCATCTCCGCGCAGCCAAAATCAAGACGGCCTTTCCCGGAGAGCCGCCGATTCCAGAGGCGGAGTTAGCCCAGATTGCCGAGGAGACCAGCCAGACCGAGCGCCGCGCCGCCGAGGCCGAGCGCGAGCTGATCGAGTGGAAGAAAGTCCGTTTCATGCAGGACCGCGTGGGCGAGGAGTTTGCCGCGCTGGTGCTCAACCCCGCTAAATTCGGCCTCTTTGTCGAGTTGATCGACCTGTTCGTCGAGGGCCTGGTTCCCATCGACAGCTTGCGTGGCGACCGTTACACCTGGCGCGAGAACACCCACGAGATCGTAGGCGAACGCACCGGCCGCCGCTTCCGCGCCGGGGACCGCGTACAAGTGATTCTGGATCGCATCCTGGCCCAGGAACGCAAACTCCAGTTCTCGATTGTCGAAGAAGGAATCCCGCTCACCGGCCGGAAAACCGCCAACTCCCCGTACAAGCCGAAAAAAAGCAAGCGGCAGACAATCTCGGCCAAGACCGCCAAAACCAAGAAGCACACTGCCCGTAAAGGCAGGCATCGTTAGAATCGACCTGCCCCAACCGGGTTGATGGCCTATCTGTCCAGCCGGCAACCTGCCGGATGCTTTACGCGCCCGCCTGCTTGGCCGCAAGTTCGCCGATCACCGGCAGCTTGAAGCGCTGGCCTTTCAATGCCTTGAGCAGGACGATGAGCCAAAGCACAAGGAACCCCAGCAGGAAAAACGGGATGATTATCCATCCGACGATGGGGATAACCGATAGTACGATCTGGATTGCAAATGCCGCGATGCCCAGAAAGATCGACTGCCAGGAGTGGAAGCGCACGTAGGAGTTCTTGTTGTAGGGTTCGACGATCAGGAAAATAATCGCCGGAATGATGGTGACATAAGCCAGAGCGCCGGCGGCATTGTCGGAAAGGCCAGACTGGGCGGGTTGCGAAGAGACGGGATCTGGTTGCGGAAAATCGGACACGGTGGCTCCTTTTGCATTGAGTTCAAATCCTGGTGAAGTTCATAATCCAGGTTCGTCGCAATCTGGAATGCGGGAAAACTAAAAACTGCGGAGCGCCCCACTGAAAACAGGAGCGCGCTCACTGTGTGAGGTCGCGCTCACAGTTGCGTGGTTCTCGGACGTTACCCTTTGGCCTGCTTTTCCGCGAAATCGCCGATTACCGGAATTTTGAATCGCTGGCCATTGAACGCCTTGATCACGACGATAATCCAGAGAATGAAGAAGCCAAGCCCCAGAAGCGGCCCTAGAATCCATGTTATCCAACCGAAGATCGGAACCCTACCCACAATCACAAGCGCAACATCCGCCACAAACCAGGCGATAGCCAAGAAGATCGACTGCCAGGAGTGGAATCGCACACCGGGATTCGTGTTGTATGGCGCAACGATCAGGAAGACGATCGCCGGAATGACGGTGATATAGGCGAGGCCGCTGGCAGCACTGTCGGAAAGGCCGGATTGCGGAGTGTTTTCGGACACGGTGGCTCCTTTGTGTGGAAATTCGATCTGCGATTCAGACACCTCACGTCCGACCGGAAAGCAAAAGCTATCAAGGCCGGCCGTGGAGGCACAACGAGAAACGGAAACCAGACAGCACTCGAAGCTGAAACAAGATTAGGAGAGCGCGACCGCGCTGGTTTGTCAAGCACAATCTACTTTTTCCAGCAGTTCTAAATGGCCGGAGGAACCCGGGTTGCTATATTCCTTCGCGTCCT
>CAZMHC010000186.1:0-4695 GCA_964565955.1 uncultured Occallatibacter sp. | reverse complement strand
AAGGATCGCAACTGCGCAACACTATCGTAAACTTACGCAATTAAGCACTAGCGTCGAGGTTCCCGACGCCGGGTCTCATCGTCGCTCCCCGCTCATTGACAAGCGGAAGCGCGCTCATGTAAGTTATGCTCGTTCGGGTGCGGGAACCGGCAATGCCGGGGCAGAATTGCGAGGAAGCTATGGCTGTGGAGATATGCGGCGGCGATCTGGAAGTTTGGGAAAGCAATCTGGCCGACGTCATCGACGACTTCTTGGGAAGATTTGCGGGGATGACCGCCGGACAGAATCCGCTTCTCAAGGGCCTTCCCCCAAGCGCCGGACAGTATCTGGTATACAAAGCGAGGGAGATCGGGGATGTCGGTCCGGACCCTTCCATTGTGCTTGGAATCTGCCGATCCGAGAGCTCGATGGCGACCAATCCCCACCTCAATGGCGGGATATACAATATCTATGGAAACAGCTATCACTTTTCGGTCTTCGCCGGCACCAACAAGAAAACCAACTATCCCATTTATACGAGTTACGCCAGCGCCACCGACGACGTCTTCGCGCTGCTGCAAACGACATACATCTCCAAGGGTCTGATAACCACCGACGCCTTGTACAAGGCCTACGAAGGCGAGGCGAGCTGGCAGCAGAACGTCCCCATGATTAAAGGAGTGCAGACAAAACTGACCGGCAACCCGGCCGACGTTCGCTTCAGGTTCGACGCCGCGCGCAAGGCCGCGCTCGCCAAACTCGCGGGGCAGATCAAGAAATGAAGCGATTCGCATTTTCATTGGTCGTCGCCGCGCTCCTGCTTGCCGCGCCGTCGGTTTCTCAAACCCGGGCCGCTCACGATCGCCGCTCCGGAGTGATCGTTCACTATCCCTCGGACTGGCATCGCGATACTCATGCAACGGGTTTCACCATCGACAGTTTTCCTGTAAAGAAGCGTCCCGTCCCTATGCTTGTTACCCCGGACGGCGCCGCCATCATGATCTCCCCGTGGCCGGAAAAAGAGAAGTCGATCGACGACGTTGTCGTGCTCGACTATTTAACGGAGGAGAACGGATACCGCACGAAGCAAACCGAACTCCAGACGACGGAGGGAGCAGTTGCGGCAAAGGAGTTCCGGGATCGGAGCGCGCCGGTTTCGGAAGGACACACGCTCATCGATCTTTTTACGGTGCATGGTCGCAGTTACGAGACGGCCTTGTTCTATCGAGACGCGAGTTACAAGGATAAGTTCGAAAAGGCCTACTATGCGATACTCGGCGCACTGGAGTTTCCGAAAATAAAGAACCGCTGACGGAGCCCGGGCAGGCCGAGCGCCCCATTTGGGACCTTGGGATTGCGCATCTCCTTCAACTCGCAGCGCGCATCTCTTTCCTTCCTCAACGATCTACGGCGACCTGCGGCGAATCGGGCAAGTTTAGTAGAATCAACGGCAGTATGACTCATTTTCCACGCACAATCGACCGATTCCGTCCCGCATTCGCTTTGGCCGCGCTTGCGGCGGCCTTGTTGGCCGCCTCGGCCTCGAGCCCAGCCCTGGGCCAGGGCACACGTCTGTGGACGCAGTCGCAACTTGAGGAGTTCGAGCGGGGGACGCCTCTGGGGGTGGCTGTGACCAGCGACGGGCATCTGCTGGCGGGTCCTGGATTGAGCGAGGTGCTGACCGCTCCCTCGACCTTTGTCTGGTCGGTAGCGGTGGACAAGGCTGGCACGGCGTACCTGGGAACGGCGTCGCCGGCGACGGTGCTGCGGGTGGGCGCGGACGGCAAGGCCTTCACGCTCTTCGAGAGCAAGGAAGTGAGCGTACAGGCGGTGAAACTGGGGCCGGACGGGGCGCTCTATGCGGCGACGCTGCCCAGCGGCAAGGTCTACAAGCTGAAGGCCGACGCAACGGCCAAGCAGGACGAAAGCAGCGCGGTGACGGTCTTCGACGCGGCGCTATTCGACGGCGGCAAGGCCGGCGAGGGTAAGACGGCGGCTAACTCCGGCGAGAACAAGAAAGCCGAGGGCGGCAAGGCGCAAGACAAGCCCGAGGGCCTGAGGCCGGAGGCGAAGACGCACTATATATGGGATCTGAGCTTCGATGCCGCGGGGCGGCTTTACGTCGCCGCGGGCGGGCCGGCAGCGGTCTATCGGGTTGATTTGGCCGCGAAAAGTCAAGAGACGGAGCTTTTTTTCAAGAGCGACGAGGCGCACATCCGCTGCCTGGGCTGGGATGGGAAGGGGAACTTGATCGCGGGATCGGACGGGTCCGGTCTTGTCTATCGGATAGACGCGCGCGGGAAGGGCTACGTGCTCTTCGAGGCGCCGCGCAGGGAGATCACGGCGGTGGCCATGGGCGCGAATGGCACTATCTACGCGGCCAGCGTAGGCGACAAGAGCCGCAACCCGCTGCCGCCTTTGGCGGTGCAGGGCAACGGCGCGGTCACCGTCAATGTGGTTCAGCCTGGATCGCTGCAAGCGGCCAACAGCAGCGCATCGCTGCCCGAGGGGAGCGAGATATACGCGCTCGTCGAGGGGCAGGCGCCGCGCAAGCTGTGGTCGGGCACGGACGAGATCGTCTACGCGCTGTCGGCGCGGCCGGAGGGGTTGCTGGCGCTGAGCGGCAATCGGGGACGTATCTTCAGGATTGCCGAGGACGGCAGTTATGCCGACGTGGCACATCTGGAGGCGCAGCAAGGGTTGAGCCTGGCGGTTGCGGAGAAGGGGTTGTTCATCGGGACGGGCAACACGGGCAAGCTGGTAAGGTTGGGCGCGGCTGAGAAGCATGAGTACGCCAGCGACGTGCTGGACGCGGGCGCGCTGGCCCGCTTTGGACGGGTGGAAGTGGAGCCGGGATCGAGCGGCTACGAGCTGCTGACGCGCTCGGGAAATGTGGAGCAGCCGGTGCGGGGATGGTCGGAGTGGGAGCCGCTCAAGGACGGAGCGGTGGCTTCCCCGGCGGGACGTTTTTTGCAATGGAAGGCGGTTTTGCAGGCGGGCGCGACGGTGGGCGCAATGGGGGTGAACTATCTGCCGGTGAATGCGGCGCCGGTGGTGGACGAGGTGGCTGTTGTGCCGGGGGCGCGGGTGAATGCGCAGGGACAGCCGGGGAGCCAGCCGCAGACGGTGAGCATTGCCTTCAACGCGCCCGGCCAGAATGCCGGAATGCAGATGGACAATTCGGCGAACGTGCCCTTGCAGGCGATTAGGGACCGCACCGCGATCGCGGTTCGCTGGGCGGCGCACGACGACAACGGAGACGAACTGACTTACTCGCTCTATCTGCGCGGCGATGGGGAAAGCGTCTGGCGATCGCTCAAGGACAAGATTGCGGAAAAGGCGTACAGCTTCGACGCGGCGCTGATTCCCGACGGAGGATACCGGATCAAGGTGGTGGCCTCGGATGCGCCTTCGCACAATCCGGGCGAAGCGCTGAGCGGCGAGAAGGTGAGCGAACGCTTCGAAGTGGATACCACTCCCCCGGCAGTGAATGGACTGAAGGCGGACGCGGCGGGGCGCGTAGTCTTCGATGCCGAGGACGCGAGTTCGCCGATCGCCCGCGCCGAATACTCGCTGGATGCGGGGCCATGGCAGTACATCGAGCCGGTGGGCGGAATTTCGGACTCGAAGCGCGAGCACTACGATCTGCGGCTTCCGGCGGCGGGTTTGGCGGAAAAGGCGGGTGAGCACCTGCTTACCGTGCGCGTCTACGACCGGCACGAGAATGTGGGCGTGGCCAAGACGGTCTTCGTCACCCCAGCGAAGTAGGCTGTATGCGATTCGAGCTTTTTCTGGCGGCGCGGTATTTGAAGGCCAAGCGGAGGCAGGCCGTGGTTGGGGTGGTTACCGCCATCTCGATTGCGGGCGTGGCGGCCGGAGTGGCGGCGCTGATTATCGCGCTGGCCATAACCAACGGAATGCGGCGCGACTTGCAGGACCGGCTGCTGGGGGCCTCGGCGCACGTGGATTTGATGCGCATTCAGTCGGACGGCATCCGCGACTGGCGGCCGCTGGTGGAACGGCTGCGCACGGTGCCGCACGTCACCGCGGATGCGCCTGGAATCTATGGGCAGGTGCTGGTTTCGCGCGGGCCGCGGGCGGGTTTCGCGCTCATCAAAGGGATCGTCCCTGCCGAGGAGCGAACGGTGAGCAGCCTGCTGGACTCGATCGTCTCCGGCTCGGCAAAAGAGCTGGAACCCGAGGCGGATTCCGGCACAAACTCCATCCAGGGAGGGATCGACGCGCCCTATCCCGCACTGGTTCTGGGCATGGACTTGGCCGAACAGATAGGCGCGCAGGTGGGCGACTCGGTGCTGGTCACCAGCCCCCAGGGAGAGTTGACCCCGCTCGGTCTCGCGCCCAAATACCAGCGCTTCCGCGTGGCGGCCATCTTCCACTCCGGCTTCTACCAGTACGACGCGGCCATGGCCTTCATGCGTTTGGCCGATGCGCAACGATTGTTCAGCGAACCGGATTTGCTCTCGGTCATCAGCTTCAAGGTGGACGATCTGGACCGCGCTCCGGCCATCGGCAAGGCTATTGAGCAAGCCGCTGGCAAGGGCTACATGACGACCAACTGGATGGAGCAGAACCGGGAGCTCTTCCGGGCGCTCAAGCTGGAGCAAGTGGTCACTTTCATCGTCATCGCCCTGATCGTCATTGTGGCCGCGCTCAACATTCTCATCGCGCTGACCATGATGGTGATGGAGAAGACGC
>CAZMHC010000185.1:0-4723 GCA_964565955.1 uncultured Occallatibacter sp. | reverse complement strand
TCTCGCAGTTGGACTTCGTGGACTTTTCGATCGGCAACTGGGAGTGCAAGTGCGGGCACCTGAAGGGTCTGCATCATCTTCGCACGGCCTGCGCGCAATGCGGGGCCATGGTGATTACCGATCCGTTCCATTCGGGCGAGGTGCTTTGCCGGAAGTGCGGCACGTACAACAAGAACACGCCGGACTTCTGCAACAAGTGCGGCGATCCGGTGAGCTTGCAGTTGAAGTACGACCAGCAGGAGTGCGAGGAGCGGGGCATGACCTTCTCCGCGCCGCTGAAGGTGACGGTGCGGCTGACCATCTACGAAAAGGATGCGGAGACCGGGACCAAGTCGATCAAGGACATCAAGGAGCAGGAGGTATTCTTCGGCGACATACCGCTGATGACGCCGAACGGCACCTTCATCATCAACGGGACGGAGCGGGTGATCGTATCGCAGCTTCACCGTTCGCCGGGCGTGTTTTTCGAGACGGCCAACAACCGCACCTACTTTCTGGGCAAGATCATACCCTATCGCGGGTCGTGGGTGGAGTTCGAGTACGACCAGAAGAACACGCTCTATGTCCGCATCGATCGCAAGCGGAAGTTCCTGGGCACGATCTTCCTGCGGGCGCTGGGGTTGCGCTCGGACGAAGAGATACTGAAGACGTTCTATACGGTGGACCGGCTTTACAGCGGCGAGGGCAAGCTGCATTGGGCGATTCCCCAGGAGGCGGGCGCGAATACGCAACTGCTGGGCGCCAAGCCGGCCCATGCTGTGCTTCACAACGGCGAGGAGATCGCGCACTCCGGGCGCAAGATCACGGCGCATACGCTCAAGGCGATACGGGCCGCGGGCATCGACCGGATCGAGGTGGAGGCGGCCGAGTTGGACGGCGCGCAGACCGCGTCCGATGTGGTGGATCTGAATACCGGGGAAGTGGTGATGGAGGCCAACGTCGAGTTGACGGCCGATCGGCTGCACAAGATCATGGCGAGCGGCGCGGCCAGCTTCGAGGTTTTCTTTCCGGAGCGGGACGATGTGGGCAACGTGATCGCCAACACGCTCAAGCGCGACGCGATCAAGAAACCGGAAGAAGCGCTGATCGAGATTTACCGCAAGCTGCGCCCCGGCGATCCGCCGACGCTGGATACGGCGACGAATCTCTTCGAGGGAATGTTCTTCGATGCGCGCAAGTACGATTTTTCGCGGGTGGGCCGGCTGAAGTTCAACATCAAGCTGTACGAGAACCAGGACGCCACCGAGCTGCATCACCGCACCCTGACGCCGGAGGACTTTTACTCGACGATCCGCTATCTGCTCAAGCTGCGCAAGAACATCGGGATGGTGGACGACATCGATCACCTGGGCAACCGCCGGGTGCGGGCGGTGGGCGAGTTGATGGAGAACCAGTTCCGCATCGGTTTGGTGCGCATGGAGCGGGCCATCAAGGAGAAGATGAGCGTCTATCAGGAGCTGACGACGGCCATGCCGCACGACCTGATCAACGCCAAGCCGGTGATGGCGGCGATCCGCGAGTTCTTCGGGTCCTCTCAGCTTTCTCAGTTCATGGACCAGACCAACCCGCTTTCGGAGATCACCAACAAGCGGCGGCTCTCGGCGCTTGGTCCGGGCGGGCTGTCGCGTGAGAGAGCGGGCTTCGAGGTGCGGGACGTGCATCCGACGCACTACGGGCGCATCTGCCCGATCGAGACGCCGGAAGGTCCGAACATCGGCCTCATCAGCTCGCTGAGCTGCTTTGCGCGCATCAACGAATACGGCTTCATCGAGTCGCCGTATCGCAAGGTGAAGGACTCGCGGATTCTGGATTACATTGAGATCGCCAACGCCGGCGAGAGCGGCCTGCGGGTGGGCGACCACATCGAAAAGGAAGAAGCGAAGCGGCTGAACGAGAAGCTCGAGAGCGAGGGCAAGCGACCGATCGAAACCATTCCGTACAGCTTCTATCTCTCGGCGTGGGAAGAGGACAAGCACACCATCGCGCAGGCCAACATCGAGTTCAACGACGAGGGGGCGATCACCGAGGACTTGGTGAACGCGCGCCGCCAGGGGAACTTCGTATTGGTGAACCGGGCCGATGTGGACTACATCGACGTCAGCCCCAAGCAGTTGGTCTCGGTGGCGGCTTCGCTGGTGCCGTTTTTGGAGCACGACGACGCCAACCGGGCGCTGATGGGCGCCAATATGCAACGCCAAAGCGTTCCCTTGCTGGTGGCGGAGGCGCCGCTGGTGGGCACGGGCATGGAGGGAGTGACGGCGCGCGATTCGGGCGCGGTGATTCTGGCCAAGCGCAACGGGATCGTGGATTCGGTGGACTCGCAGCGCATCATCGTGCGCGTGGAGGGCGAACATCATCCCACGCAGCTTTCGCGCGAGGTGGGTTCGGACATCTACACGCTGATCAAATTCAAGCGCTCCAACCAGAACACCTGCATCAATCAAAAGCCGGTGGTGCGCGAGGGCGACCGGGTGATCAAGGGGCAGGTGATCGCCGACGGACCGTGCACGGAGCAGGGCGAGCTGGCTCTGGGACGGAACGTGCTGGTGGCCTTCATGCCCTGGCGCGGCTACAACTTCGAGGACGCCATTCTGATCAGCGAAAAGCTGGTGCGCGAGGATTACTACACCTCGGTTCACATCGAGGAGTACGAGATCGAGGCGCGGGACACCAAGCTGGGGCCGGAGGAGATCACGCGCGACATTCCCAACGTGAGCGAGCACGCGCTGCGCGATTTGGACGAGAGCGGCGTGATCCGCATCGGCGCTCAGATCAAGCACGGCGACATCCTGGTGGGCAAGGTGACGCCCAAGGGGGAGACGCAGCTTACGCCGGAAGAGAAGCTGCTGCGGGCCATCTTCGGCGAGAAGGCCGGGGATGTTCGCGACGCCTCGCTGACCACGCCTCCGGGGATCGAGGGCACGATCGTCGACGTGCGCATCTTCAGCCGCAAGGGTCAGGAGAAGGACGAGCGGGCCAAGCAGATCGAGGCGGAGTATGTGGCCAAGCTGGAGAAGAACCTGGGCGACGAGATTCGCATTCTCACCGACGAACGGCTCAAGCGGCTGGAGGCGATCCTGGGCGGCAAGGAGGTGCTGGCCGATCTGCACGACGAGCGGACCAACAAGCGCCTTCTGACCAAGGCGGCGATTCTGGACCGCGAGACGATCGAGCGCATCTCGACCAAGAACCTCAAGCGCATCCGCTACGCCGACAAGGATCCGCGGGTCAACGAGCAGATCGACGAGATCGAGGAGATGACCTCGCGGCAGATTGAAGTGTTGCGCAAGATCACCAACGAAAAGGTAGCCAAGCTGGCCAAGGGCGACGAACTGCCTCCTGGGGTGATCAAGCTGGTCAAGGTCTATATCGCCATGAAGCGCAAGCTCTCGGTGGGCGACAAGATGGCCGGGCGGCACGGCAACAAGGGGGTGATCGCGCGCATTCTTCCCGAGGAGGATATGCCGTATCTGCCCGATGGAACGCCTGTGGAGATCGTTCTGAATCCTCTAGGCGTGCCGTCGCGCATGAACGTGGGGCAGATATTGGAGACGCATCTGGGATGGGCGGCTCATGCTCTCGGCAAGAAGATTGCCGACCTTATTCGCGCCAACACGGACGCGGGTTACACGCGCGAAGTGATGAAGAAGGAGTTTGCCGGAACCGCGACGCTGCGGCAGTTGCTGGAGTTGGACGACGAGATGTTGCTGCGGGTGGGAGCGGGGATGGAGCGCGGCATCTGGTTCGGCACGGCGGTCTTCGACGGGGCGCGCGAGGAGGAGATCAAGGCCCTGCTGGCCTCTGCCGGATTGCCTTCGTCGGGCAAGACGGCGCTCTACGACGGCATGACGGGCGAGGTCTTCGAGCAGCCGGTGACGGTGGGCTACATTTATATGCTCAAACTCTCGCATCTGGTGGACGACAAGATTCACGCGCGTTCGATCGGGCCGTACTCGCTGATTACGCAGCAGCCGCTGGGCGGCAAGGCGCAGTTCGGCGGGCAGCGCTTCGGCGAGATGGAAGTGTGGGCGCTGGAGGCTTACGGCGCGGCTTACATCTTGCAGGAGCTGCTGACGGCCAAGTCCGACGACGTATACGGCCGCACCAAGATCTACGAGGCCATTGTGAAGGGCGAGGCGGCCATCGAGCCGGGTGTGCCGGAGTCGTTCAACGTGCTGATCCGCGAGTTGCAATCGCTGTGCCTGGACGTGGAGCTTATCAAGCGCGCGGACATCGTGCGCAAGGCGCCGGCGCCGGAATTGGCGGCGGCGGTGGCGGACTAGCTTTTAGCTTCTAGCTTCTAGCTTCTAGCTTCTAGCTCGGTCGCGCTGCCGACTAGTTTCGCGGCAGCCTGAAGGGCGCAAGAACAAGCTAGTAGCTAGAGGCTAGTAGCTAGAGGCTAGTAACTAGAGGCTAGTAGCTAGAGGCTAGTAGCTAGAAGCTAGAAACTGCAGTTCAGGGTTCTTCTTGAAAGCGGCCAGCGCCGCTGCCCGGGAAGGAAGGACCATTCAGAAATCCCGGGAAAAGCCGCGGCGAGTGGCTGAAAGGCCCGCCAAGGAGGGTCGCCTTGTTTCGTTCCAACCCGTTTGAACTTTCCAGCCCGATTACCGACTTCGACGCCATCCGCATCATGCTGGCATCGCCCGAAAAGATCCGCAGTTGGTCGCACGGCGAGGTCACCAAGCCGGAGACCATCAACTACCGCACCTTCAAGCCGGAGCGC
>CAZMHC010000184.1:0-4789 GCA_964565955.1 uncultured Occallatibacter sp. | reverse complement strand
CCTCTGCCCAATCACTTTACGTAATATCAATCATTTATGCAAGTAAGCACTAGGTGACCCTTGGCGCGCAAGGATATCCCTGCCCGGTAACGATAGACCTAACCGATTCCAGCCATCACCAGCATACGCGGCTCGGTCATCTCTTCGATGGCGGAACGGATGCCTTCGCGTCCGAGGCCGGAGTCCTTGACGCCGCCGAAGGGCATGGTGTCGAGGCGCCAACTGGGCGTATCGCCGACGATCAGGGCACCGACTTCCAGTTCGCGGTATGCGGTGAGGATGCGTCCCGCATCGCGGGTGAGCAGGCCTGCCTGCAAGCCGAATTTGGTGTGGTTCGCCTCGGCCAGGGCCTGCTCGAAGTCCTCGTAAGGTTCGATGGCCATTACCGGGCCAAAGGCCTCCTCGTCGCGCAGTTGCATACCGGGTTTGGTTGCGGTGAGGATCGCCGGAGTTATCATGGAAGCGCGGCGTTCGCCGCCGGCGACCAGTTTGGCACCGCCCTCGACAGCCTCTTTGATCCATCCCTCGACGCGCTCGGCCGCGGCGAGGCTGATGAGCGGCCCGACCTCGACGACCTCATCGGAAGGGTTGCCGACTACCAGCTTGGCGGCATGCTCAACGACTTTCCACAAGAAAGTCTGATAGATGCAACGCTCGACAAAAACTCTCTGCACACTGACGCAGGACTGACCGGCGTAGCCGAATGCGGAGTACGCGACGCGCGTGGCCGCTTCATCTATCTCCGGCCAGTCTCCGTGGACGATCAGCGCGGCGTTTCCGCCCAGTTCGAGCAGAACGCGCTTGCGGCCAGAGCGGGTCTTGAGTTCCCAGCCGACTTTGGATGAACCGGTAAAGCTGACCAGCTTGATGCGGTCCTCCTTTTCCGCCAGCCAAGCGGTATCCGCGTTGGAGAGGGGCAAGACAGCCAGCGCCTCTTCGGGCCAGCCGGCCTTCAGTATGACCTCGCCCAGCGCGAGGGCGGTGAAGGGGGTTTGCGGGGCGGGCTTGAGGATCACCGGGCAGCCGGCGGCCATCGCGGGCGCAACCTTGTGAGCGACGAGATTGAGGGGAAAATTGAAGGGGGCAATGGCCAGCACCGGCCCGACGGGAAAGCGCTGCATCAGGCCCCAGCGGTTTTCATTGCCCTCGGAGAGATCGAGAGGAATGCTCTCGCCGCCGAGACGGGAGGCCTCCTCGGCGGCGGTCTTGAAGGTGAGCACGGCTCGATCAACTTCGGCGCGGGCGAGTCGGACCGGCTTTCCCGCTTCGGCGACGATAAGTTGGGCGAAGCGCTCCTTTTGGGCGATGAGAGAGGCGGCCACGTCCTCAATGATTTCGCGGCGCTTCCAACGAGGCAGGGCGCGGGTACGGCGCAGACTGGCAGTGGCGTGATTGACGGCCTGGCGGGCATCGGCGCGTGTGGCGACGGTGACTCGGCCTACCAGCCCCTGATCCCACGGTGAGCGAACCTCAAGGGTCTCGCCGTCGATCCATTCCTTGCCACAGAGCAAAAAACCCGTTTGCGTACCGGGACGCATCTTCATGACGTTGGCTCTCCTTGCCGCAATTGACCCCGTGGACCATTCTCACACTCATAGTGGGAATTCACAATGGTATCTCACCGCGGCGGGCAGCGGCGTCAGGTGGAGCGCGGTTTGCCCAGCGAGCTGGGTGGCCACGGAGCAGCAACCGACTGGTATCGGACTTGATCGCAGCCTCGCGCATGGCCGCCGGGCAACGTTCCATCTCCCGGATGGTGCGGCCGCCCCAGCCCTATGGTTCTCAACACGTCAAAGCTGTTTTTCCGCATCGGCCCGGTGCGGGATAACCGCGCCAGCGACTCTCAAGGATAACTTAGGTCTGTAGCGGGCGGTCTTAACCACGATAACCCCACATCCCACTCCCGCGGCTACGCCAGCCGACGAATATCCGGTTTGTGCGGGTTATAACTCGGATGGGATCCGCCCCGCCCGCCGAACGGCGTCTTGGCGGTGCATGGCGGGTGAAATGCCGTTGGCGCTCACGTGGCGCGCATTCGATCAGGCCTTCCCTGTTTGCCTTGTGGCAATCGACGGTTCTTGCAATCCATGCGTCGGCTTCATTGCGCCAATTCACACTCGAATAAGCTACTTGCACCGGACGATGAGGTTTGACGAGCGGGATATAAATACGCACAAATCGATCCTCACACCTCGCGGCGGTCTTTGGATTACGCCCGGTTCATTCGCCGTCAGGCTGCGTTGTGGGCGGCATCCTTGAAGCGGATCACCGCGTCAGCCTGGGGACCCTTCTGGCCCTGAACAATGTCGAACTCGACCTCATCTCCCTCTTTCAGCGTCTTGTATCCGTCCAACTGAATCGAGGAGTAGTGAACGAATACATCCGGGCCGTCGTCGCGTCCGATGAACCCATATCCCTTGGCGTTGTTGAACCACTTGACCTTCCCTTTGTACTGAGCCACGTCGTCCTTCTTTCTTTGGGCACTGCAAGAATCCGGCGAACGAGGGGAATCGCACACCGATAGAATATAAGACGCTATAACCGCGCGTTCGGATGAAGTTTTTTTGGAAGGAGATCGGCGAGACGCGCCAGAAAGGCCCGAAAATGCCGGACAAAGATGGAGAGCCGCGCCGATTCGCAGCCGCGATCAAGCGGAAAGCGCATGGACGCTAGGGCTTGCGCTTATGAGCCAGCTTGCGGGCATAGAAGAGCACGGCGGTCAGCGTCTTCCCGTCGAGAATCGCGCCCTTGTCGATCATCTTGAGCGCTTCGGAGAGTTTGACCAGGCGAATTTCTATCTGCTCGTCCTCCTCCGGACGGGCATCTCCTGCCACCAGGCCCTCGGCCAAAAAAATCTTCATGGCCTCGCCCAGGAAGCCGGGGCTGGCGTAGTACTCGAGCAGAGGCTTCCACTTCATGGCGCTGTAGCCGGTCTCCTCGGCCAGCTCGCGCTGCGCGCCGGCCAGGGGCTCTTCGCCCGGCTCGATCTTGCCCGCCGGCAGCTCCCACAGGTATTGGCCGGCGGCGTGCCGGTACTGGCGCTCCACCACGATCCACGGGTCTTTTTTGCTCTTCGAGCTGTCAATGGCCAGAATGACCGCGCTGCCGTTGTGGCGGATCACCTCGCGCTCGTTGTGTTTGCCGCTTGGCTCGATCAGCTTGTCATGCATCACGCGGAAGAGCCGGCCTTGATAGACAACCTCGGAACTGAGCAGTTGCGCTTTCTCGACCGAATCCGGGGAAGCGCTCTTGGCGGTTTTCCCGGCTTTGGGTGCCGGCAACTTCGCCTTCATGGCCTTTGCGGTTCTGGCCTTCGCGGCCCTGGTTCTGTTCGGTTTGGCGGCCGTCGCGGCCGCCTTCTTGCTGGGCATATCGCTCTCTCTCCTTGGAGGCGTGGAAAGATCAAGTATACGCACCGCGCCGCCCCAACGCTGGATTGGTTTACGATGCGATCCGTTCCAAACCCGGCGCAGGCGGCGTGGATGGCTTTCTTCGCCGGTAAATCGCAACCAGCGCGGCCAGAAGCAGCACAACGATCGGCACTGCCAGCAAGCTGCCCTCGGGGCCATCCGAGCCTCCGCTCCACAGCGCTGTCCCAGCGGGCCTGACGGTCAGCAAATGCCCTTGCGCTGCCATGCCGCTGTTGGCGGCGCCAAAGAAGTAGCTCAGCGCCCAGTCCCAGGCTGTGTGGCAGCCGATCGCCCACCAAGCCGAGCCAGTGATGCGCACACTGACGCAGAAAACCAATCCGATCAGCGCGGCAACGAAGATGCCGATCCAGTTTTCTCCGCGGTTGCCGGTATGAATGAGGCCGAAGAACGTCGAAGTGACCCAGGCTGCTTGCCAGAATCCAGCCCCCGGCTTTTTCTTGAGATGCAGCAGCAAGCAGGGCACAAGCCCCAGCAGCGCGAAGAGATAAACGCCGCGAACGCCCAGTCCCGCGTTTGCCAGAAGACCGGCCAGGCACATCGCGGCCACCAGCGCCAGCGCCCACCAAAAATTGATGCCGCGGGCGAGTGTGAATTGCAGGTAGCAGCGAAAGCCGCCCTCCTCGAAGAAGCCGGTGAGGAGAAAAACCGCGCCCCATAGGAAGGCATAGCCGAGTATCCACGGACCAGCCAGCGCCGCTGGGCCAAAATACAGCCAGCCGCCCCAGGCCAGCGCCGCCACCAGCGCCGAAAGCGCGATAAAACCCGCCGCCAGCCCACCGGCGAAGTGCACGATGCGCCGGGGTCCGGCCAAGTGGTAGTCGAGGATGCGGCGTCGTTCGAGGAGCGCGAGAACCGCGGCCGCTCCCAGAACCGCCGGAAACTGGGTCAATTCGCCGATGAGCGCCGCTTGCGGCGTGAGATTGCGTGTATCGCCGCCCGGAACTTGCCCGTCAATCTCCAGGGCTACGGTTTGCAGCGCACCCATGAAGAAAATCGTCAGGACAAGAAAGAGCGCCACGGACCACCCCGCGCGCAAGCCTTGCCTGCCGATGAAGACCCAGCGCAGGCCGCGATATTCGGCCTCTTCCGGCACAGGAGCCTGGGGCGTGAATGCGGTTTCAAGGGCGGTGTGCGGCTGCGGGTGCGCGACGGGGTCCGTCACAGACGGCATTCTCTCCGGCTCCATCGAAGCTCCTTCACAATGAGCATAAATATCCTGGGCGCCAATCTACCGAATATCTTTGCGTCAGGAAGGATTGGGGTGCCCCGTGAAGGGGAATTCGCTTTGCGATATTCCGCCCCGCCAGTCTTTTCCAATTGAAGGATGAGCCTGAAGGGAGCGAAGGGTTAGCGAAGCG
>CAZMHC010000183.1:0-4847 GCA_964565955.1 uncultured Occallatibacter sp. | reverse complement strand
CTGGTCGGCCATCTTTCCCCCAATTGCCGCGATGGAACGACCATGAAATCGTTTCGATCGCTATCGTTGTTTCGCTTCAAGAACAACGCTGAATCAGGGACAAAAAGAGGGTCTTTCATTCCGCATCCCATTCTCCAAGTGCAGGGAGGGAGCGCATCGCCATCGGAAACGCCGAAGCCACGCCCCAGTATAACCTCCATTTGCCCCTCCGCAACCATGTCGCCCTGAGTTTCGCGCGAGGGCTGTCGATTTCTCCGAATTGAAATTGCGAACCGTATCGAATCGAATGCGTGGGGGGCTTTTGTTGGCCGCCCGGACGATAACGCCGGCCCGCCGCGGTTGGTTTAAGCTGTAGGAAAGATGAAGGATTCAGCTGTACTGCTTATCGACTGTCCGGACCGCAAGGGACTGGTGGCGCGCGTCTCGACGCTGCTCTATGAACGAGGCGCCAACATACTGCACGCCGACCAGCATCAGGACCACGATCTTGGCCTGTTTTTCATGCGCGTCGAGTTTGCGCTCAACGGTCATGCGGAGATTGGCACTAACGCGCCAGCTTTCGATCTGGCGGGCTTTCAGGAAGCCTTTGCCGCGCTGGCCGCGGAACTGGGGATGCATTGGCAGTTGACCGCGAGCGCGCGGCTGCCGAAAGTGGCTCTGTTTTGCTCGCAGTATTTGCACTGCATGGCGGATCTGCTGCATCGCTGGCGCACCGGGGAGTTGCGGTGCGAGATCTCCGCGATCGTCTCCAACCACCGCGCGGTCGAGAATCTGGCCGCCTTCTACGGCGCTCCTTTCGTGCATATTCCGATCGCCTCGGCCACGCGAGACGCGGTCGAGAAGCGGCAGTTGGAGATACTTGAAGCGAAGGGGGTCGAACTGGTGGTGCTGGCGCGGTATATGCAGATTCTTTCGCCGGCCTTCGTGAGGCGCTATCCGGCGCGCATCATCAACGTGCATCACTCGTTTCTGCCCGCGTTTATTGGGGCCAAGCCCTACCACGCCGCCCACGCCCGCGGTGTGAAGCTGATCGGCGCCACCAGTCACTATGTGACCGAGGCGCTGGACGATGGGCCGATCATCGAGCAGGATGTGGCCCGCATATCGCATCGCGACCAGGTGGAAGACCTGGTGGAGAGGGGGCGCGACCTGGAACGTATCGTGCTCTCCCGCGCCGTGCGCTGGCACCTGGATCGGCGGATCCTCTGCTACGGAAACAAGACGGTGGTCTTCGACTGAAGAAATCGAGGGGCGGGGCATCCGACAGTGTGTCACGGGAAAATTGGGACGTGGAAATCGAGTCGGAGTGGACGGGGTACACGGCCGCCCCCAACCTTTGTGGGAATATCAACGAAAGGCCAGTAGCTGAAGCCGCATTTTCATAAGGCCGCATTCGGGAGCCTGAGGGCCCCTGCTCCCTCCGGCGAGGCAAAGGAGAAGCAGGAAGACAAGCTACGGTTGGGCTTCGAGTTATCCCAAATCAGATGTGCCTCTTGCAACATTTCGGCGTTAAGCGCACCAAGGAACCTCCGATTAAGTCGTTCACCCGCGCCGGGCTTGCATCCAACGATATCTGGGTGTAGATGGCGATGCGGCAACAAACACTGGCGTCACGGGCGAGTTATGAAAAGTATGCGCGGTTCATCCCCGGCGCAGCCTCTCGGCACCATACGCGTGAGGAAGAGGGATTTTCTTTCTGGATTGATTTACACTTTGTTGGTTTCCAGCAGCGCATTGACCTTGCTCATCACGGCGAAGGCGTCGGCGACGTAGACGACGTCTGCTTTGCCGCGGGTCCAACCGCAGTTGGGATCGAGGGAGATGGCGCGGCGGTCGCCGATGAAGCGCCAGCCCACCACGTGCGGCTCCTCGCCGTGGCAGCAGGTGGAGAGGCCCTTGGCGTGGCGTGGCGTCGCGCCGGTCTGGCCGATCTGATTCAAATGCGTCAGAAATGGAAGAACCGAGTTCCCCTCGCCGCCCTGGTCCACCAGCGACTTACTGCTGCCTAGCGAAGCGCCGGCAAGGCACAGGAAGCCTAGAATCAGTTCGCCCGCCTCCGCTGCGTGAACCTGGCCGTCGGCCTGCTTCTTGGTCCAGCCCGCGCCGGCGACCAAGAGCAGCTTGGCGTCGGGACGAATCGTTTGCGCGTCCTTCGCCGGAGCGCGCAGGCCGCTGACGGTGGTGCGCAGTGCCGGCAGTTCGACGGCGACTTGCTCGACCTGGGCCGCGCCTGCTTCGCCCGCAAAGGCTTTGTGGGTGCCCGCGTCGAGGAGCAGAAACCAGGGACGCACATCGCGGCTGACGACGGCCTCCACGCGCTGGCGATAGAACCAGCGGCTGGCCTCGACCGCATCGCTGTCGCCTAGGGATGTGATGTGAGTATCGACGAAGCCGCCCAGTCGATGGGCCACGCCCGCCGCAACCCGCGTGAAGCGGGAACTGCCCGGAGCGAGGACGATGGTGGGGTTGGCGGCGCGGCAAAGGGCTTCGAGGGCCGCAGCGTCGGTGGCGTAGCGCGGCTGTGCGAAGGCTTCGCCGCAGACGGCCAGCAACCGCGCACCTGCGGTGGGCAGAGTTTTGGCAGCCATTGCGGCATCGACAGCAAGGATGCCTATGGTCAAGGACGCGGAGAGCCGCGCGGCAAGCTCCATGCCGGCGGTGACGGCTTCAAGCGAGGCGCGGGCGAGCGGGGAGCCGCTTTCGGCGGAGTTATCGTCGCTCAGGGCTGCATGAGTCAGTACAAGTACGCTTTCCATTATTCGGCTCCTATCCACTCGACTAACTCGGCGGCTATCTCATCGGGCGCGAGATCTTTGACGACACGGGTGGTCCGCTGCTGCTTGGGCAGGCCGACGGAGAGGTAGCGCAGGCCGTTGGCTTCGAGCTTGGCGGCCTTGGCTTTTTGCAGCGCGGGCATAATCGTCCGCATATTGCTCATGCCCACTTGCGGATTGTTTCTCGGCTCGGCCAGATTGCCGGTGGCCCAGCCGAGCACGGCGGGCGCTCCGGCGCAAACGGAGACTTGGTGCTTGCCACCCTCGACGCGCTCCAGCACTTCAAAGCTGCCGTCGTCGCGGAGGTCTATCTGATCCACGCCTTGAAACTGGTCGGAAATGCCGAGGCGCTCGCCGACTAACTGCAAAGTAACTCCCGCGCCGCGCGCGGCCGACTCCCAACCGCCGAAGAGCAGTAACTTGCCGCGGTCCAGGCCGGGCAGCGCGGCGATGGTTTCAGCCAGCACCGCCGCGGTCGAGTGCGCGTCGGAAAAGCCGCCGATGGGTCCGTCGATGGGAACCAGCTCGAAGGCAACCTTCTGCGCCACGGTCATCATCACCTGTTGCAGCTTGGCCTTGGGTCCGAGCGAGACCAGCCACAGCTTGCTGCCGGGGTTCTTCGCGGTCAATTGAGCGGCTTCATAGAGCGCGCTGGCCGCCCACGGGTCGAGGACCGCGGGCAGGACCATCTCGTTCTTCAGTCCCGGACCGTTTGGCCCTGTGGCAGGCTCCAATGTTTGCAATGGATCGGAAACGATGCCGGCGCAAACTACGATGTGCAAAGCAAATGCCATTGTTATTCTTCCTTCTTTCTCCACAGTAAATCATTCATCATGCTCATGCTCCGTCATCATGAGTGGAGCTTGGCGCGTTCTTTGCGCCAAACGGAGTCGAAGGGCCGGCGGTTGCCTTTCAACCATCCTAAGTGGATGTCTAGATTTACCGCGCTCTTGTTTTCTGCTTCCAGGGCGCAAAATCTGCGTCACTCGGAGATTCCAGAAACATAACAACGCCAAACAGTGTTATCTGGCAGAAGCACGTCGTATTCTTGATAAATCACTTGATTGTCCGCAATGCCAAGATCCACAATGAGCTTCTCCGGATAAGCTCCTGGAAGGATAATGGAGTTCTTTTTTTCAATCCTCGGAGTTCTACCGGTTAACTCGAGCTTCATGCCGTTCATGAGGGCGTCCGCATGAAGCTGTGAGCCGCAGGAAACATTTGTACCTCCACCACCGCATTCCGGAAAAAGATGCGATGCGGAAATGTGCACTCTGCGGTTGAATTCATCGCGGGTGGGTTTGTCTTTAGCCTGTCCAAGCGTGGAGCAGAACAAAAGTAACAATGCGAGAGCGGATTTTTTCATTTCACTTTCCCTCAAGAGACTAAGTCCTGGTACATTGTACTCGTTTACGCGCGAGTTGAACAGGCTACGGAAAAGACCTGAAATGAATGTCAACTTAGCTCCGGCGTGACGACAAGTTGTTTGCAAGCGATGGTTTGGGTTGCCAGACAGGCGCGGATTGGCTTGGGCGGCATGGTTGGTTCCATGCTGCGTAGGTTGAGCCGGCAGTTGAATTCGGCCATGTAACGCTTCAGGTATTTCGGCTCGACCTTGTGGTGAGTGCCGAGCAGGAATAGCTTCAGGTTCGACAAGTCCATGTGAACCCAGGGAAACAGGCTGCGAGCCGCTTCATCCTGCCCGGAGATGACCGTTGCGGTGTGCTCGAAGCCGATCTTTTCCAGTCGCTTATAGCCGTTCCGCCCGTCGCTGAGAATGTGGCTGCCGGGCAACGCCTTGCCTTTAAGAAACGCTTCCAGCGTGGCAGCGGCGGCATCTGGGAGCACTTCCAGAGCCGCGAAGCCTGGAATCGGCTTGTTGCCGGGCGTACCCGGGCCGCTCCGCTCCACCGCCACAGCTGACTTGCTCTCCGCCCTGCGCCCGCTCCGCCCCGGTCCTTCTTCGCGGCCACCCACATAGCCACCCCGGCTACGAAGACCTTTCGCCGGGGATCCCGACATAGCCCACGTCGGCCTCGACCGAACCGCCGAGTTTATAACTCCGATCGCGGT
>CAZMHC010000182.1:0-4873 GCA_964565955.1 uncultured Occallatibacter sp. | reverse complement strand
CCTTCTTCCCCACGCAAATGGTGCACGTCCCTACCGGCGGATTGCCGCGCAGATAAAGCTGGCCGACCGCTTCCGGGGCGGCTTCCACCAGCCGCACGATCGGTTCGATGCCTATGCCGTACAGCGCGTTCACCTCGCGCACCTTCACCGCCGGCGCGGCGTCCTGAATGCGGGCGCGGAAGACTTCGCGTTCGGCCTGCGAGACGCGGTCTATCTTGGTCACCACGGCCACGTCCGCCAGCGAAAGCATCGGCCCCACCTTGCGTGGCAGGTTCATTCCGCTCGTCGCTTCGAGCACCACCAGACCGAGCCCGCCATCCACGTACGGAGAACAGCGCAGGCAAAGGCCGGCCGTCTCGACCAGCAGCACGTCGGAGCCGCTCTTGCCCGCCCATTCGAGCGCGTCGCCCAGCACCATCACGTTGCAATGGTCCGGACACAGCTCGCCCGAATAGACCTTGCGCGTCGGGATGCCGAAGTCGCGGGCGAATTGCTCGTCCTCCTCGGCGTATTGCACGTCGATCTTCAAATACGCCGGCCGCCGGCCCAATGCCTGCAGCTTATCGACCACGTGCCGCAGCACGGCGGATTTGCCGGTCGTGGCTGGTCCAGCGCAGATTGCCAGCTTCATGCCCATCCCTCCAGTTCCCGCGGAGTGACGCGCTCGCCCTGCCGCAGCCGCTCGCGCAGCCCGCTCAACAGATCGTCCAGGCGGCTGACGCGTGCGGCCACCTGCCGTTCGCCTTCGTCGGTACGCAGCACTTGGGTGATCGTTCCGTTGCGCATCACGATCCGATAGTCGGAAAGCAGCGCGATGCGCGGATCGTGGGTGACGAAGATGAAGATCTTGCGGTGCTGGCGGAGTAGTTGCATCGCCCGCGTGCGATGGATGCCTGCATTTTCCACTTCGTCGAGCAGCACGATCGGTGTGTCGCAGATCACCGTCGCATCGGCGATCAGCAGCGCCCGCGTCTGCCCGCCGGAAAGCTCCGTCATGCGGCTGTGGACCAGGATCGGCTCGCCCGTCAACTGGTTGGCAAAATCGAGCGTGCGCTGGAGGAAGTCCTCGATCTGCGTGTTGGCCGCCGCTCGAATGCGCGCGTGCGTCGAGAGGAACTCCTCCACCGGCAGGTCGGAGAGGAACGTCGTGTGCTGCGTGATCAGCGCGATTGGATTGCGCGACGGATCGTTCCTGCGGTCCTCCGGCGTGGGCGCGCCGTTGATCAGAATCCGCCGGCCGGTCGGCGTGTCGTTGTCGGCGAAAAGCTCGATGTCGTTAATGAGCGTCGTCTTGCCCGAGCCGGTCGGCCCCACGATGCTCACCACGTCGCCCATGCACAGGTCAATCCGGTTGACCGGTTCTGTTACTCCGTTTTTGCCCCGACCACCCAGAATCGTGATCGTCTCCACGTTGTCGTTTTTCATGTTTGTCCGCTTCTGTCGCAGCCCGCCTTATTGCACGTCTGCGATCGTGACGCTCTCCATTCGCTGCGCCACCGTGTCGCGAATTTCCTTGAAGAATCCAAGCAGCCGGCGTTCCCGCTCAATAGGCGACGGCGCGTAGAAGTATTCGCTGGTCGAGGCCGTCGACGCCAGCGGCCCGTCGAACAGCCGGATGACTTCCGCCAGAGTGATCTGGTCGGCGCGATTGACGAGCTGGTAGCCCCCGTGCTGCCCTTTGGCGCTCCGCACCAGCCGCGCCCGCTTCATCGCCAGCAGAATCTGTTCGAGGTATTTGACCGGAATGTTCTGCGCCCGCGCGATGACATCGACCGAAACGTACGTCTCTGGGTCCTGGCGGCACAGATGAATCAGCGCCAGAAGTGCGTATTCGCTGCGTGTGGTCAGCTTCATGGCTACCCTCGCCCGCTTCGTCCAACCGATTAGATGACTGATCGAATGGGAATAGTAGTATAACAACTTTCGGGTGTGACCGCGTTACGGTTTTTGTGTGGCGTCTTAGTGAAATACCACTATCTAGAGCGACATATGGTAGTATGACAGAAAGTGTGACGCGCGCCCCCAGCGCGTGACATTCAACCATAAGGAGGCTCGTTTACCATGCGCACCGAACTCGCCAGGCTGCTGTTACCATTGGCCTTGCTTGCCGCCACACCGCTGTTCGCAACCGATGGCTACTTTTCTATCGGCTACGGCCTGGTTCAGGTCGGGCAGGGAGGCGCGGGTGTTGCGCTTCCACAGGACGCGCTCGCGGCTGCCACGAACCCCGCGGGCATAGTTTTCGTGGGAGACCGTTTCGACTTCGGTGTGACCCTGTTTCGCCCCATTCGCAGCGCGACGATCACCGGCAGCGGTGCCCCCGGCGTGGATGGCGGCTACGACGCCAGCCGGAAGAAGGACTTCTTCGTCCCCGAATTAGGATTCAACCACCTGCTCAGTCCGAGAGTAGCCGTGGGGGTTGCGATGTACGGCAACGGCGGCATGGACAGCGCTTACACAACTCCGATTCCGCTGCTGGGCAGCCGGTTGGCGGGCGTGGACCTGGTCCAGTTGTTCGTGTCTCCGACGATTGCCTTCAAAGCGAACGCGCACAATGCGTTTGGTGTGTCACTCAACGTCGGCTATTCGCGCTTTTCCGCCAGCGGCCTCCAGAACTTCGCGAATGCCCAGTTTTCAAGCGCCCCGAATAATGTGACCGATCTGTATGGCAGCGGCGCTTTTGGCGCGGGAGTCCGCGTCGGGTGGCTGGGCACCATCAACAAGGTTCTGAGTCTCGGCGCGACCTACCAGAGCCGGACCTGGATGCAGAAGTTCGGCAAGTACCAGGGCCTGTTCGCCGAACAGGGCGGATTCGACATCCCCGCCAATTTTGCCGGCGGAGTGGCATTGAAGGTTGCCCCGAAGGTGACCATCCTGTTCGATGCCGAACGAATTCAATACGGCTCCGTGAAGTCGATGGCGAATCCGGACTTCCCGATTCAGGCGCCGCTGGGGGCTAGCAACGGTCCGGGGTTCGGCTGGCATGACATCACCGCGGAGAAAACCGGCGCCGATTTCAAGCTCAGCCCGAAGTTGACACTGCGCGCTGGGTACAACCACTCCGGCCTGCCGTTCAATCCCAGCCAGAACTTCTTCAACCTCCTTGCTCCGGCCGTGGTGCAGCACCACCTGACGGCAGGGGCAACGTGGGGTTTGCGCGACGGCAAGGAGATCAATATTGCGTACCAGCACGCCTTCGCGAAGACGGTTAATGGCGCGAACTCGATCCCGGCCAACTTCGGCGGCGGCGAGGCGAACTTGAGCATGTATCAGAACGCGATCGGTTTCGGCTTTGGCTGGGGCAAGTAAACTTATAGTTACGGGAGACAGTGTACGATGGCGAGTTTCGTGGCGGCGCCGTGGCCATGGTATGTGGCCGGTCCGGCAATTGGGTTGTTCGTGCCGACGCTGCTCGTCGTTGGCAATCGGCTGTTTGGTGTCTCCAGCAGCTTGCGACACTTCTGTTCCGCGATCCTACCGGGACGAATAGAGTATTTTTGTTACGACTGGAGGCAAGCCGGCCTATGGAATCTTATGTTCGTGGCCGGCATTTTGGCGGGCGGCTGTCTGGCTTCGCACTGGGGTGCAGTCCAGACCGTCGCGATCTCCGAACAGACCAAGCTGGCCCTCGCTGGATTGGGCCTGCACGACTTCTCCGGGCTCGCGCCACGCGAATTGTTTTCGTGGTCCGCGCTTCTCTCGCTGCGAGGATTTGTCTCAGTCGTCGTGGGCGGCTTTCTGGTCGGCTTCGGCACGGCTTATGCCGGTGGCTGCACCTCCGGACATGCGATCTCGGGCTTGGCCGACCTGCAGTTGCCGTCGTTGATCGCGGTCGTGGGTTTCTTCGCCGGCGGCCTGATCGCAACCCATTTTCTTCTTCCGTTGTTCTTGTGAGGGTCCATGTCCACAACGCCAGCCGCCAATCAACCAACTAATGCGGACCGCCGGGCACAGCCCTGGATCGCCCTGCCGATCTATTTCCTGCTCGGCATTTGTTTCGGCATCGTGCTGACGAAATCCGAGGTGCTGTCCTGGTTCCGCATCCAGGAGATGTTCCGCTTCGAGTCTCCGCGCATGTATGAGATCATCGCCTCGGCGGTTGCCGTTGCCGCGGCATCGGTCGCGCTCATCAAACGGCTCGGGCTAAGAACCGTCTCGGGCGACCCGATTGCGATTCCTCCCAAACAACTGGGGCACGGTGCCCGCTACGCGATAGGCGGCACCATCTTCGGCCTGGGATGGGCGCTCACCGGAGCGTGTCCGGGACCGCTGTTCGCGCTGGTCGGTAACGGCGTCACCGTGATGATCGCCGCCATCGCCAGCGCGCTCGCGGGAACCTGGCTCTACGGGTTCCTCAGACCCAGACTTCCGCATTGAGAGGCAACCAACCCATGTCATTGACCGTGGATCAACTCACCGATCGCCTGCTGGCCTCCTATGACCACGCCGGCGGAATCAATCACGTGGACGGCAAGAACCTGCCCTCCAAGCAAACCGTCGCCGAGATCACCCTCGATCTTCTCCGCTTGCTGTTTCCCGGATTCTTCGACGAGCGGCCCATCCACTCCTCCGAAATCGGACCCGTGACCGCTACGCTGCTCCACAGTGTGCTGGGCCGTCTCCAAAATGAGATCCGCAAGAGTCTCGAATACTCGGCCACCGGCGAGACCGGCGCCGCGGACCAGCCGAAAGCCGCCCACGCGCTCACGCGCAAGTTCCTCGGCAACCTGCCGCACGTTCGCGATCTGCTGCAAACCGACACCGACGCGGCCTTCAACGGCGACCCCGCCGCGTTCAGCAAGGACGAAGTGATCGTAGCCTATCCGTTCATCGAAGCCATCGCCGTGCAGCGCCTCGCTCACGAACTCTATCT
>CAZMHC010000181.1:0-4897 GCA_964565955.1 uncultured Occallatibacter sp. | reverse complement strand
TGGTGCCGAAGGTCGCTGTAACTCCACTGGGCAGGCCGGATACGGATAGAGTTACACTGCCGGTAAATCCGCCCGCGTCGGTTACGGTAACTGTGTCGGTGCCGCTGCTGCCGGGATTAACGGTCAGAGTGGACGCCGAAGGAGATAGCGTGAAGGTCGGCGGAGGCGGGGTCGTCCCGGCAGTTATGCTGACGTTCGCAAAGGAGCCGGTTCCCAGTGCCGTCTGGCTGCCCGATGCGACAATCAACCCGGCTTGGATTGCGCCCGAAAGAGTGGCGGTCGCGCTGCCCACCAGCGTGTAGCTGGTTCCATTCGTGCTGTAGTAACCGGAGTAAGTTGTGCCGGTGTTGACGATCTTTACCCAGAGTGGAGAACTGGAGCTTGCGAGTTGGACGCTTTGCGGGTTTCCTCCGCCCACAAACGACAACTCGCCGGAAGCCGTCTTCACTAGCGCCACGTAGGGTGTTCCAGTGCCGCGGAAGAGGATGCCTCCCACTGTCGCTGTTCCCGTTTCGGAGAGTATCTCCGCCGCGAAGGTGCCATTCGACGTCCATGGCTGAGAGACAAACTGGCCCTCGGTAACCGCTGACGCTGTATCTGCGCCGCTTCCGGTAAGCAGCCATTGACTGCTGACCGAATTGTAGGAACTCTGGCCTTGAACGGGAGTGCCGGCGAGGTCGGCAGCGGACCAAGGTGTGGGAAGCGCCAAGCTGTTCACGTAGACTTCAATGTTGTTGTAAGCGCTGCCGGGATAGCTCGCGGTGGCCGCGGACGCACTGGTTGTGCTGATGCCATTGGCCGCTGCCCAGTAGTCGGGGATTCCATCGCCGCTGGTCTCTGTAAACTGCGTCCCTGCCGCCAGCGTTCCATAGCCATTGTTGGCCAGCCCGGTGTTGGCTTGGGATGTCCAGAGCGATCCTTGCTTGCCGAGCGAGGTTACATCGGCGATCACTTTGTCGTCGACGGAATCTCGCGGCATGGCTCCCGCGTATGCTACAAGACTTGCGTAGGCATCCACGGCGCTCAGCGTGGGTATCGTCGAGGTTGTCGGCGCCCAGGGCGACGACAGTGCCGCAGCGCTGCCGACTGTGTCGTAGGCCGATCCATTCAGAATGCCGTCGTCATTGTCGTCCATCATATTGCCGGTCGCGTAGACTTTTTGGTTGGCATCGATCTGGAAATAAGCGTCGGAAGCGTTCGAGGTTGCCGGTCCGGCAATGAAATAGTTGTTGACGATGTCGTGAGTAAAGTCTCCGGCTGTGTCGGCGACGGTGTAGCCTGCTTGAAAGTCGTAGACCACGTTATTGATGTACTGGGTATCGTCTTTGGCCAGCGGCTGCCGATTGTGAGCGTTGACCCAGAGGTTGCGATAGAAGGTGGAAGGGCCGGTTTCAACGTGAGCGCCGAATTGTTGAACGATGGGGTCGGCGATAATCGAGTTTTGTACAGTGATATCGACCGCGCCCACGGCATCGACGGTATCCCATTCTCCGAACTCGAACGAGCAGTGGTCCAGGATGATGTTGTTCCCATTCCCGAGGTTGATATCGCTCTTGCCGGTGTCCGTGTCGTCGGTTCCCTGACGGATGCGCACATTGCGGATGATGACGTTGGTCTGGCCACTGAGGGAGATTTCTCCGCCCATCAGCCCGATTCCGCCGCCTGGAGCTGTCTGTCCGGCAATGGTGAGATTGCTGCTCACCGCGACCGATGATTGAAGAACGATGTATCCGCCCACATCGAAGACGACGATTCGATTGCCCGCGCTTACGGCGTCGCGAAACGATCCGGTGCCGGAATCGTTCAGATTGGTTACGTGATAGACGGTTCCTCCACGCCCACCTGTCGCGTTTGCCCCAAAGCCGTAAGCTCCAGGGAATGCTATGGTCTGCGCTCCTGCGAAAGTTCCCGGAAGAATGAAGGCAATTGCGAGACAGATTGTTCTACTGGAGAATCTCATGTGCGGTGAACCTCAGGTATATTTAGCCGGACGCAAGACCTCGGTTCGGTTGCTCGGTTGCGTCCGAAGTCAAGGCTTTACAGCAGGAAAATAGTATTCCGCTTGCGTCGGAGTACGCAAGGCCTATTTAGCGGAGCGGAAAGCGAACGCAAAGAGGAGACGCGGGCCGCTTCCGCTCACATAAGCCAGCGGCGGATGAGATCGAGGGCTTGCTGTGTGGCCCATTGGCGGATGCGGTCGCGGTCGCCGTGGAAGGTGCGTTCGATGGTTTCAGATTTCTGAGCGTCGGGAATGCCGAAGTAGATGCGGCCCACGTCATTTTCTCGATCCGGCTCTGTGCGGGGCAAAAGCGCGGTTTTTCCCGGTCTCGGGGTAGTAAAAGTGCGGTCGGACTGAGCCGCAAGCCGGTTTTTCCTGCGCGGAGCGTGTTTTTTCCGTGTTCAATCAAGTTTTGCAAACCACACTTCGCGCCTTTCAGACGCTTTGCCGAAGATAGCCTCCCGCCGCGTCTTCCGAGGATGTCCCACCCATAGTTGAAAGTTGAGCGGCGGTCCAGCCGGAGCCCGATGCCACGCTTCGAAGTCGAAGAAACTGCGGTCCGCCGGACAGAGCACCCCTTTGCGCAAAACCGGAAGCACCTATTTGCCGTGTGATTTCGTCGCTCCGGTAACTCTCCATCCGGCGGAGCCAAATGTGCACAATCGTCGACTAGGCAACTCTTCCGGCTGGATGTAGCTTTTCAAGCGAACCGCCGGCTTTTGCCAAAATGAACATCTGGGACAAAGCCGTAAATATTCATCCTGAGGTTTGCTAAGATAGCAGCAGCCCAGCAGCCGCTTGTGTGCCTATCAGCTTGCTCCTGTTGGAGTTCTCCGCTTTGTCCATGGAAAGGGAAGCGCTTGGCAATCCTGCGCATTCTCATCGCCGGAGGCGGCACCGGCGGTCATATTATTCCGGCGCTGGCCGTGGCCCGCGAGTTGGTCGCGCATCACGCAGCCGAAGTGCTCTTTGTAGGAACGACGCGCGGCATGGAGAGCCGCATGGTTCCCGCCGCCGGCTTTACGCTGCATCTGATCGAGGTGGGCCAGCTCAAGAACGTCTCGCTGCTCACCGGCGCGCGCACACTTTTCGCCCTCCCGCGCAGCATCTTCGCCTGCCGGCGCCTGATCCGCGAGTTCCAGCCAGACGCGGTCTTCGGCGTGGGCGGGTACGCCTCTGGTCCGGCGATGGCGGCGGCGCTCTGGCAGCGCGTCCCGGCGATGGCCTTCGAGCCCAACGCCATGCCCGGCTTGGCCAACCGATTGGTCGGCAAACGCGTACAGGCCGCGGCAGTCAATTTTCCCTCAGCGGCCCGCTGGTTCCGCAACGTCGATGTCACCGGCATTCCCGTCCGCCCCGAGTTCTTCGCCATCCAGCCGCCCGCCGCGCCCGCGCCCCATTTATTAGTCTTCGGCGGATCGCAGGGAGCGCGCCTCTTCAATACTCTTTTGCCCAGAATTGTCGTTGCTCTGCGGCGCGCGGTGCCCGGGCTGACTGTTCTGCACCAGAGCGGCGTACGCCATGCCGAAGCGACAAAAGCCGCCTATGCCGCCAGTGGCGTCGACCCAGCACAGATTGAAGTCCAGCCTTTTCTCGACGATATGCCAGCCCGCTTTGCCCAAGCCCACTTGGTGATGGCCCGCAGCGGCGCATCCACCGTTGCCGAACTCGCCGCGGCGGGCAAACCTGCCCTACTCGTCCCCTTCGCAGCCGCCGCCGACAATCACCAGAAGCGCAATGCCGAGGAGATGTTCAAGGCCGGTGCCGCCCTCATGCTCGAGGAACTGGATCTGGAGATTCCCGGCAAACTGCTTGCCGCGCTCACCGATTTGCTGACTATGCCGGAGCGTCTGGCCGCCATGTCCACCGCCGCCCGCACTCAAGCCCATCCCGATGCAGCCCAACGCATCGCCAACCGGCTGGCCGCGCTGGCAAAGAAAAACTCCAACCGATAATCTTCAAGAAATGGGCACTCGCCACAGCGCCGACGGCCCACCTGCTGAAGCAGACGGGCCGTTGTTTGGGGAAAGCCGCAACAACTTACCGATGTCCGCCGCCGCCATGCCCACCTCCACCGCCGTGGAAGCCTCCGCCGCCACGCCCGCCACCGCCAAATCCGCCGTGCGCTCCTACACCGACTCCGCCGCGGGCGCCACCTGCATAACCCCGCGAACCTCCGGCATAACCTCGCGCTCCGCCCGCATAACCTCGTATTCCGCCAACGCCTCCGCGCCCAGCGTAACCGCCCCGCGGGCCGTAACCGTACCCGGCGCGACCGTAGCCTCCGCGATAGCCGTAGCCTCCGTGGCCCCAGGCCCAACCGTGACTATAGCCCCAGCCGCGGCCCCAACCCCAGCCGTACCACGGCCCCACGCCGAGGAATACTCCTCCCGTGAACCACGCCGGTCCGTAATAGCCGTAGGGCGCGCAGCCGTACGGGTAGTAGGAGTAGTAGCCCCACTCGCAGTCGGGGGGTCCGTAAACCACGGGAGCGGCAACCACAGCGGGGCCGATTCCCACCCCCACCACAACTCCAGCGTTCGCCTTGGCCGCGAACGGTAGAGCCAAAAGCATCGCAATTACAGCCAATCTTATATTTCTCATCGAACCCTCCTGCTCATCTGTCTCCCCTGGTCGTCCCGTCCGGACTTGAATCCGAGTTGGAAACCCGATGTCCACCTTCGACCAGAGCACTTGCCAACTGCGGGTCTCTATTCTCACTACCCGCCCTTATTTATTCAAACAGCAATCCCGCGAATAAGTTGCGGATATTTTCAAATAATATTGCAGGGACAAGAAGAAATGACCGGCAATGAAAGAACTCCGGCCGAATACCGATCTTCGTCCGGCTGAGGGGGGCCGCAGGCAGGGGAATTTGATTCACGATATTTGTTGCAC
>CAZMHC010000180.1:0-4984 GCA_964565955.1 uncultured Occallatibacter sp. | reverse complement strand
GCGTAACAGCGAACTCGCGGAAGAGCTTGCCGACAATGCCGCCCATCAGCAGAATGGGAATGAAAACGGCGATCAAGGACGTGCTCATCGAGAGCACAGTGAAGCCTATCTCGCGCGAGCCTTTCATCGCCGCATCGAAGGGCTTCATGCCCATCTCGAGATAGCGCGTGATGTTCTCGATGACCACAATGGCATCGTCCACCACGAAGCCTGTGGAGATGGTGAGCGCCATCAGCGAGAGATTATCGATGGTGTAGCCCAGCATATACATCACGCCGAAGGTGCCCACAAGCGAGAGCGGCACGGCGACCGACGGAATCAGCGTGGCCCACACTTCGCGCAGAAAAAGGAAGACTACCAGCACCACCAATAGAACGCTGACGATGAGCGAGATTTCGACATCGTGGACGCTGGAACGGATAGTAGTCGTGCGGTCCACAGCCACATCGATTTTGATTGTGGGCGGGATGGCGGCCTGCAGGCGCGGCATCTCGGCCAGGACCTTGTCCACTGTGTCGATGACGTTGGCGCCGGGAATTTTGAAGATGACTATCAGGATTGCGTCTTTGAGTTGAGCGGGCGGACCTACCGCCGGGTTGATGCCGGAGACGCCCGCGGTATGGATGTCGGCGACGCTGTTGTTGACGGACCCCAGATCGGCGACGCGCACCGGAGCGCCGGTCTGCTGGTTATAGCCGGCGACAATTGGGGCGTAGTCGCTGGCCTTGAATATCTGGTCGTTGTCGTCGATGAGCCAGCGATGCTCCAAGTCCTGAAGTGCGCCTTTGGGCCGGTTGGCGTTGGCGTTGGAGAGAGCGGTGCGAACAGCTTCCAGGCCGACGCCGTTGTTTCCCAACTGCATGGGATTCAGCTCGACGCGTACTGCGGGGCTGGCGCTGCCGCCGACAAAGCACTGGCCCACCCCTTGAATCTGCGAGATCTTCTGGGCCAGAATCGAGTCGGCGAGGTCGTAGATTTGCGGCTTAGGCACCACGTCGGAGGTAAGCGTGAGGATCAGAATCGGCGCTTCAGCGGGGTTGGCCTTGCGGTAACTCGGATTCTGCGGCAAGTAAGAGGGAAGCTGACTGCGCGCGGCGTTGATGGCCGCCTGCACGTCGCGCGCTGCGGCATCTATGTTGCGATTGATGTCGAATTGCAGGGTGACGGAGGCCGAGCCGAGCGAACTCGAACTGGTCATCTGATTGACGCCGGCGATGCGTCCGAACTGGCGCTCGAGAGGCGTCGCCACGGCTGAGGCCATGGTCACCGGACTGGCTCCGGGCAACCCCGCGCTGGCGCTGATGACCGGAAAGTCCACGTTGGGCAGCGATGCCACCGGCAGCACCGAGTAAGCTACCGAGCCAGCCAGCAAAAGGGCCAGGCTGAGCAGTGTGGTGGCTACCGGGCGGCGAATAAAGGGCGCGGATAAATGCATCTTTGAGCTTCCAGCTCTTAGCTTCTAGCTAGAGGTCGGTTGAGGTTCAGGGCAACGCAAAACCTTCATTGTTTGCCATAGGGACCCACGCTCTGTTCAAAGCAGTCCCGGCCCACGCTGTGTTTCTTCAATGAAGAAACGTAAGGATTGCTCTCGCTGTCGGACGTGCGGGAAGCACGGGAGAAAACGGCGCACAAACGGTAAGATGTTTCACTCAAGACTTCGTAATCATACGGACGCTGCGTTTCCGGGTCGTGCCACTTTGTCTGCATCATGCCTTCGCTGTCCAGTGCCGAGAGAGCGGCCGGCAAAGTGCGGTGTGAATTGTAGTAAATCTTGATGGCACTATCGGTTTGCGCCAAATTCTGCAAACGCTGTTGGTCCAGCGAACGGGCCCTGACCTCCGAAGGCGGATTGAGCCAGATCGATGCTGCGACCGCCGCGGCAGCTACGATCGCCGCCAGCACCGCCAATAACCTCCCATCGCGAAAATGCAGGTTCATTCGCGCTCCTCCTTGCGCAAATCAAGGAGATAGTATGCGAACGCGGAGCCGGCAATCGCCGCAACAACCAACACCTTTAACACGAACCGGGTGGTCGTATCGCCGCCAAGCAGATTGAAGATCAACGTAGTCGTGTCCCCAAGCAAGGTTGCCGAGGCGACAAAAAGCGTAAGATAGGTGAGCCATCGGCGGGCGGGGGAGAGACGCTTGAAGGGATTGCGCTTGATCTGCCGGCCAATGTAGCGCGCCATGAAGAAAAAGACTGGGAATGCAATGATGACCGCCGCCGTGGACCAGCGCTGCACCGTATCGTTGTATCCGCCGTAGCCATAATTGCCGCGAAACGACTCGGGAAAGGCGCGATCGATAAAGCTGAACAGAAGGCTGCCCAAGTTCCAAGCCCCGAAATACAAAGTGCTGAACATGACTAGATAGAGGAAAGCATCGCGAGCGGAAAGCGACGGTCGCGGTTTGGGCACTGGCACGGGAAACGCCGCGTCCGCAAAGGCATCCAGCGCGTTGTCGATTTGAGCTTTGGGCCACCCTGCACCCTCCAATGCCGCTGTGATGTCGGTTTTTGCGCTTCCGATTTGCAGGGCTTCCTTGACGAACGATTCAAGCTGCTGAACTTCCGATGCCATGATGGTCCCCTCTCTGAATGACCAGTCCAACCTGATTGTAAAGCCGTAGAGATTCGAGGTAACACACCCTGGACGCAGAGCAAGAACGCGGCGAGGATGCGCACTTAGTTAAGTGCTGACGGCGGAGGCTGTTTCCGGATCCCTGACCCCTGTCCCCTGATCCCTGAGTTCGCGCGGTTTCATGCGCTGCGCGAACTTGTCGAAGTAGATGTAGATGACCGGGGTTGTATAAAGCGTCAATAACTGCGAAAGCAACAGTCCGCCGACGATGGTGATGCCCAGCGGCTTACGCAACTCCGCGCCCACGCCGCCGCCCAGCGCCAGCGGCAGTCCGCCGAGCAGCGCGGCCATCGTCGTCATCATAATGGGGCGGAAGCGCAATAAACACGCCTGAAAGATCGCTTCCTCGGCGGGCAGATGCTGGTCGCGCTCGGCTTGCAGCGCAAAGTCGATCATCATGATGGCGTTCTTCTTCACAATTCCGATGAGCAAAATGATGCCGATGAGCGCAATGACGCTGAACTCGGTGCGTGTAATCATCAATGCAAGAATCGCGCCCACCCCGGCTGAGGGCAGCGTGGAGATGATGGTGATAGGGTGAATGTAACTCTCGTAGAGCACCCCCAGCACAATATAAACGGTAATAAGCGCGGCGAGTATCAAAATCGGCTCGTTGGAGAGCGAAGTTTGAAAGGCCGCCGCGGTGCCCTGAAAGCTGGCGTTGATGCTCGCAGGCATATTGATGCGCTGCTCGACGCGCTTCACGGCCTCGACTGCATCGCCGAGCGCCTTGCCCGGTGCCAGGTTGAAGCTGACTACAGTGGATGGGAACTGGCCCTGATGGCCGATGGCCAGTTGCGCCTTCGACTGCTCCCAGTGCGCCAGCATACTGAGCGGAACCTGCGTACCGTTGCCGGATTTGACGTAAAGATCGTTGAGTGTGCTGGGATCGGTCTGGAAGTTCTGCCCCACCTCCATCACCACGTGATATTGGTTGAGCTGGGTGAAGATAGTGGATACCTGGCGCTGACCGAAGGCGTCGTAGAGCGTGTTGTCCACGTCGGCCATGGCGATGCCCAGCCGCGCCGCGGTATTGCGATCAATGACTAACTGCGCGCCTAAGCCCTTGTCCTGCAAGTCGCTGGCCACGTCGGTGACCACATTCTCCTTGCCTAACTCAGTCACCATCTGGCGCGTGTACTTGGCTAACTCGACCGGATCGGGGTCTTCGAGCGAGTATTGGAATTGCGTCCGGCTGACGCGGTCTTCGACGGTAAGGTCTTGCAACGGCTGAAGGAAAAGCTGAATGCCCTCAATGCCTGTGAGCTTCGGTTGCAGGCGCTGGATCACTTCGCTGGCGGATATTTTGCGGTCTTCGAGCGGCTTGAGATTGATCTGAATGCGGCCGGAATTCAGCGTGGTATTGGTTCCATCGACCCCGATGAAAGACGAGATGTTATCGACGGCTGGGTCTTGCAGCAGAATATCGACGAGTTGCTGCTGTCGCTGAGCCATGGAGGCGAAGCTGACTGTCTGCGGCGCTTCGCTGATGCCCAGGATCACGCCGGTATCCTGCACCGGAAAGAAGCCCTTGGGGACCACCACATACAGCAGCAACGTGCCTACCAGCGTGGCGACGGTGACCATCAGCGTGGTGAAGCGATGGCGCAGGACCACTTCGAGGGTGCGTCCGTAGAAGGCGATGACCGAGTTGAAGACGTTCTCCGACCAATGATAGAAAGCGGATTGCTGTGAGCCTTTGTGCTTGAGGATGCGCGAGCACATCATGGGCGTCAGCGTCAGGGAGACCACGGCGGAGACCAGAATCGTAACTGCCAGCGTGACGGCGAACTCGCGGAACAAGCGGCCCACCACATCGCCCATGAACAGGAGGGGAATAAGCACGGCGATCAGCGAGACAGTCAGCGAGATGATGGTGAAGCCGATCTGCTCGCTGCCCTTGAGCGCGGCGCGCATGGGCGTCTCGCCCTCTTCGATATAGCGCGTGATGTTTTCGATCATCACGATGGCGTCGTCCACCACGAAGCCTGTGGAGATGGTGAGCGCCATCAGAGTCAAGTTATTGAGCGAGTAGCCCAGAAGATACATGACGCCGAAGGTGCCGACGATGGAGAGCGGCACGGCGACCGAGGGAATGATGGTGGCGGCCAGGTTGCGCAAGAAGAGGAAGATCACCATGACCACCAAAGCGATGGTCAGCATCAACTCGAACTCGACATCCCTGACCGAGGCGCGGATAGTCGTGGTGCGGTCGGTCAAGACCTTCACCTGCACGGAGGCGGGAAGGCTGGTCTGCAACTGCGGCAGCAATAACTTGATGCGGTCCACGACCGCGATGATGTTGGCTCCCGGCTGGCGCTGAATGTTGACGATGACCGCGGGCT
>CAZMHC010000179.1:0-4989 GCA_964565955.1 uncultured Occallatibacter sp. | reverse complement strand
GTCTTGACGCCGATCACGCCGTAGGTGGTGTTGGCCTCGGTGAAACCGTAGTCGATGTCGGCCCTCAGCGTGTGCAGCGGCATCTGCCCATCCACATACCACTCCGAACGGGCGATTTCGTTGCCGTTCAAGCGGCCCGAAACTCGCACCTTGATCCCCTTGCAGCCGAAGCGCTTGGCCGAGTCCATGCTCTTTCGCATGGCGCGGCGAAAGCTGACCCGCTTCTCCAGTTGCAGGGCGATCGCCTCGGAGACCAGTTGCGCGTCCAACTCCGGCTTGTTCACCTCAATGATGTCGATGAACACGTCGCGGTTGGTGCGCTTGCCCAGCTCCGCCTTGAGCTTATCGATCTCCGCACCCTTGCGCCCGATCACGATGCCCGGTCGAGCGGTGCGAATGAGAAAGCGCAGCTTGTTCCCCGGACGCTCGATCTCCACCGAGCTGACCCCCGCCGCCTTCAGCTTCTCGCGCAACTCCGCCTTGAGCTTCACGTCCTCGACCAGCAGCTTTGCATAATCGCGCACCGAGAACCAGCGCGAACGCCACGGCTTGTTCACTCCCAGCCGGAATCCGTAAGGATGGACTTTCTGTCCCATACTGTTTCCTCAAACCCTCTCTGTCATCCTCAGCCAACGTAGCGAGCCGAAGAACCTGCGTCTTCCGCGCTCGCCTGCGCTAACCCTTTTTCTTCGCTTTCTTTGCCGTCTTCGCTTCGTCGCCGCCAACGGTGGTCGCCAGACCCTCCGCCGCCGCGCGCTCGGCCACCGCCAGCACTATGTGCGTCAGCCTGCGCTGGTAGTGAAACGCCCGCCCCATCGGCGCCGGGCGAATGCGCTTCATGCGCGGCCCTTCGTTGGCCAGGGCCAGCTTGACGTAGAGATTGTCCACGTCCAAGTCGATGCCCCGCTCGCCGGCCACATACTTGGCGTTGTCCACGGCCGAGGTCAGCAACTTGTGAATCGTCGGGGCGATGCGCTTCTTGGTGAAGGCCGCTACAGTAAGCGCCTCCTCGATCCCCCGCCCCTTGATGAGATCCAGCACCAGCCGCGCCTTCTGCGGCGACACGCGCTGGAACTTGGCCTCGGCCCGGTATTCCGTTGTCTCGACTGCCATTGCTATGCCCTCAAATCAGCTACTAGCCTCTAGCTGCTAGCTTGTCCCGCTGCCCAACGATCCTTGGCTCCGGCAAACTCCAGCTAGCGGCTAATAGCTGGTAGTTGGAAGCCGCCTTACCGCGGCTTGGCGCCCGCCTCTGCCTTGCCGCCGCCCCCGGTATGCCCCTTGAAGGTGCGCGTCGGCGAGAACTCGCCCAGCTTGTGCCCCACCATGTTCTCGGTCACGTACACCGGCACGAACTTCTTGCCGTTGTGCACCGCGATGGTGTGGCCCACAAACTCTGGAAAGATCGTCGAGCGCCGCGACCAGGTCTTGACCACCTTCTTGTCGTTGGCCTGATTCAGCGCCTCGATCTTTACCGTGAGGTGCGCATCCACAAATGGGCCTTTCTTCGTCGAACGTGCCATAAAAACAGCTCCTAGCTTCTAGCCTCCAGCTCTGAAACTCTCGCTATCGGCCGGCCATTGCCTGAATTCTTCCATTCGCCGCATTTGGCTAGAAGCTAGAAGCTCGTAGCTGGCGGCCGTTTCCCTACTTCGCCCGGCGGCTGACGATCATCGCGTCGGTCCGCTTGTTGTTGCGCGTCTTGTAGCCGCGCGTCGGCTGACCCCACGGGGTCACCGGATGACGACCGCCCGAGGTCTTGCCCTCGCCGCCGCCGTGCGGATGATCCACCGGGTTCATCACCACCCCGCGATTGGCGGGCCGTATCCCCTTCCAGCGGTTGCGTCCCGCCTTGCCGATGGAGACGTTCTCATGCTCCGTATTGCCCACCTGCCCGATGGTCGCCTGACACTCGACCAGCACCCGGCGCGTCTCGCCCGAAGGCAGCTTCAGCAGGGCGTAGTCGCCCTCCTTGGCCACCAACTGCGCCTGCGTTCCCGCCGATCGCGCCATCTGCGCGCCCTTGCCCGGACGCAACTCGATGGCGTGAACCGTGGTGCCGGAGGGAATGTTCTTGAGCGGCAGCGAGTTGCCGATCAGAATGTCCGCATCCGGCCCGGATGTGATCGTCGCTCCCACCTTCAAGCCAACCGGCTGCAATATGTAGCGCTTTTCGCCGTCCGCGTAGTGCACCAGCGCGATGCGCGCCGAGCGGTTGGGATCGTACTCGATCGTCGCCACCCGCCCCGGAACGCCGTGCTTGTCGCGCTTGAAGTCGATCAACCGCAACTGCTGCTTGTGCCCGCCGCCATGATGGCGGATGGTCAAATCGCCCGAATTGCGCCGTCCGCCGGTGCGCTTGCGCACCGCCAGTAGCGGCTTGTGCGGCTTGTTCGTCGTCAGATCGTCGTTGACGATCGAGGTCTTGAAGCGCAACGTCGGCGTTACCGGTCTGTATGTCTTGATTGGCATCGTCTTTGTCCTTGACGAGTCACTAGCCGCCAGCTTCCAGCCGCCGGCTTTTAGCTCATCCTTCTCACAACCAACTTCAATGACTTACCGTTCAACCTCCAACTTGGTTCCGGCGGCGCCGGAGCTAGAGGCTAGAAGCTGAAAGCCGCTTCTAAAGATTGCTCACGTACTCCGGCAGCTTCTCGCCGGCCTTCAGCCGCACGTAAGCCTTCTTCCAGTCCGGCTTGAAGCCGGCAAACTTGCCCCGCCGCCGCTCCTTGCCCAGCACGTTGGCGGTGCGCACCCCAGCCACCTTCACCTTGAAGAGAGCCTCGACGGCCTGCTTGACCTCGGTCTTGCTCGCGTTGGGAGCAACGTCGAAGACCAGCGTCCCTTCGGTCTCCTTCACGCTCAGGCCCTTCTCGGTAATCAGCGGGCGGCGAATCACGGTGTAAAGTGTCGGCATTACGCAGTCTCCGTGGTTGCGGCGAGATGACGCTTCGACGCATTCTTTTCCAGCATCTCGGCGATCTGTCCAAGAGCGGCCGTCGAGAAGATGGCCCGTTCGCAGCGCAGCAGATCGTAGGGATGCACCTCGTTGTTGAGCACCAGTTCCACGCCCTCCAGGTTGCGCGCCCCCAGCAGCAGATTCCTGGTCAGCGCCTTGCCGTTCTCGACTAGCAGAACCGTGCGGGTAACATTCAACTTGTCCAGCGCCGCCCGATAGAGCTTGGTCTTGGCGTCCTTGAGTTCGAGCGTATCGACCACCGTCAGCTTGCCGTCGGCCAGCTTGGAGGCGATCGCCGAGCGCAGCGCGCCCAGCAGCTTCTTGCGCGGGAAGGCGTACTCGTAGCTGCGCGGCTGCGGTCCATGCACTGTGTATCCGTGCCTCCACAGCGGCGAACGCACCGATCCGATGCGGGCGCGCCCCGTGCCCTTCTGCTTCCACAGCTTCTTGCCCGAACCGGCGACCTCGGTGCGGCTCTTGGTCTTGTGCGTGCCCTGGCGCAGCGAGGCGCGGTAGTGTTTCACCGCCTCCCACAGCAGAGCCTCGTTCACCTGGTCGGGCGCAAACAGCGCGTCGGCCAGCTCCATCGAGCCTACCTTGTCCCCGTTCAGATTCAATACATCCACGTTTGCCATCGTCTTCTTCCTGTTAGCTTCTAGCCGTCAGCTTCCAGCCTCTAGCTGCGCAACGGGTAAAGCGAATTTCCGATTCCTGCAACATGCAAGCTGGAGGCTAGAAGCTAGAAGCTCATCATTTCTTCTTGCCCATCGCCTTCTTCGAGGCCTTCAACGGATCGACCGTGCCCGATCCGGCAAATCCGCGGCGCTCGCGCGGCGGAGTCTTGGCCTTCGAGATCAGCAGATACCCTTCGCGCGATCCCGGCACCGCCCCCTCGACCATCAGCAGGTTCTCCTCGATGTCGATGCCGCGGATGCGCAGATTCCGCACCGTGATCTGCTTCGCCCCCATGTGCCCCGGCATACGCTGGCCGGGAAACACCCGCGAGGGAAAGCTGGAGGCGCCGATCGAACCCTGCACCTGAAACATATGCCCGTGCGACTTCGGCCCGCCGCCGAATCCGTGCCGGCGCACCACCCCGGCAAAGCCCCGGCCCTTCGAGGTGCCGATCACGTCCACGAACTTGCTCTCGGCGAATATCTCCACCAGCACACGGTCGCCCGCCTTGGTCGCCGCCGCGCCGTCGCCGTCCACTTCCAACGCCACTTCCCGGATGACCTTCACCGGCGGCGCGTCGGTCTTGGCGAAGTGCCCCGCCTGCGGCTTGGTCACGTTCTTGCTCTTGATCCTCGGCTCCACAAGCCCGATCTGCGCCGCCTCGTAGCCGTCGTTGGCCAGCGTCTTCAACTGCGTAATCACGCAAGGCCCCGCCTGCAGCACCGTGATCGGATGCACATCGCCCTTTTCGTCGAAGACCTGCGTCATGCCGATCTTTTTACCCAAAATTCCCGTGACTGCCATCTCTTTTTAACCTCATCATGCGACGCTGAACTCATCGCACTGCCGGGGCTCTTCCGAGCCTTTTGATCCCTTCGCGCTCTTTCCGCGAATCCTGTGCGCCGCAAGGCGCGTTTAGCCCCACCGCAGGTGGTGCGCCGCAAGGCGCGATCGCCCGCACCGGAGGTGCCTACTTTTCGAACGCCTTGATCTCCACGTCCACGCCGGCCGGAAGATCGAGCTTCATCAGCGCGTCCACCGTCTGCTGGGTCGGCTCTAAAATGTCGATCAGCCGCTTGTGGGTGCGAATCTCGAATGCCTCGCGCGACTTCTTGTCCACGTGCGGCGAACGCAGAACGCAATACTTGTTCTTGATCGTCGGCAGCGGAATCGGCCCGGCCACCGTTGCTCCGGTGCGCTTGGCCGTCTCCACAATCTCGCCGGTCGAGGTGTCCAGCACGCGATAATCGTATGCCTTCAACCGAATGCGAATCCTCTGTCCTACCATGCCTGTCCCCAATCAGGGATCAGGGGTCAGGGATCAGGGATCAGATTCAAAATCTCGCCCCAAATGC
>CAZMHC010000178.1:0-5060 GCA_964565955.1 uncultured Occallatibacter sp. | reverse complement strand
CGCTTCGCTAACCCTTCGCTCCCTTCAGGCTCATCCTTCAATTGGAAAAGACTGTACCAAGAAACGCCATTGCCGGAAGAGGCAAGCCTCTTCCGGCAATGCTTTTTTCATGTTGTTTCTTCAGAAAACCGAAGAAAAGTTAGCTCAAAATCGCCTTGACCGTCACTTCCTTCCGTCCGTCGGTGGGTGGAGTTACTACGTTGCCGTTGGCGGGCGCGCCGTCTACTGTCAGTGCGATGGCGTTGCCCTCGCCCTGGCGCTCGACGGCGATCTTGTAGACCACGCCGCGATAACTGCGGGTGGCGGTGAAGCCGGGCCAGTTCTTGGGAATGATCGGGGCTATCTCCAAGCCGTCCAGCGTGGTGCGGATGCCGAGAATCCACTGCGAGATGGCGTAGTAGTTCCAGGCCGCGGTGCCGGTGAGCCAGGAGTTCTTGGCCTCGCCGTGGGTGGGCGCGTCCTTGCCGGCGATCATCTGCGCGTAAACGTAAGGCTCGCAGCGATGCAGGTCGCCGATCTCCTCGCGCGCCGAGGGGTTGATGCGGCTGTAGTAGTCGTGGGCCTCGTCGCCGTGGCCCAGGCGGGTTTCGGCGATGATGACCCAGGGATTGTTATGGCAGAAGATGCCGGCGTTCTCCTTGTATCCCGGCGGATACGACGAGATTTCGCCGAGGTTCAGGTAATACTTGGAGTAACAAGGCTGTTGCAGGACGATGCCGTGCTTGGTGGCCAGATGCTTGCGCGTGGACTCCAGAGCCTTGGCCGCCAGACCGTCTTCGAGTCCGATGCCGGCCAGTACGCAGAAGCCGTTCGACTCGATGAAGATTTTGCCCTCGGCATTCTCTTTGGAGCCGATCTTGTCGCCGAAGTCGTCGTAGGCGCGCAGGAACCACTCGCCGTCCCAGCCATGCTTGCGGACAACCTGGTCCATCTTCTCGACCGCCGCGAGATACGCCGCGGATTGGTCCGCTAGGCCGCGGTGGCGGGCAATGTCGGCCAGTTCGCGGCCGGCCAGCACATACAGCCCGGCGATGAAGACCGACTCGGCGACCTTGCCGTCCTTGTTGGTGGTGGTTTGGAAGGATTGGCCGGGGGTATCGGAGAAGCAGTTGAGGTTGAGGCAGTCGTTCCAGTCGGCGCGCCCGATCAGCGGCAGGCCATGCGGCCCTAGCCGCTCCTGGGAGTAACGGAAGCTGCGCTGCAAGTGCTCGTAGAGCGGCTGCTCGGAGCCGGGCTGGTTGTCGTACTGGACAGGTTCGTCCAGGATACTCCAGTCGCCGGTCTCCTTGATGTAGGCGGAAACCCCGACGATGAGCCAGTGGGGATCGTCGTTGAAATCGCTGCCGATGTCGTTGTTGCCGCGCTTGGTGAGGGGCTGGTATTGGTGATAGGCGCCGCCGGAGGGGAGTTGGGTGGCGGCCAGATCGAGGATGCGTTCGCGGGCGCGGATGGGCGCCATGTGGACAAAGCCGAGCAGGTCCTGATTGGAATCGCGGAAGCCGAGACCGCGGCCGATGCCGGATTCATAGAACGATGCGGAGCGGGACATATTGAAGGTCGCCATGCACTGGTAGGCATTCCAGATATTCACCATGCGGTTGGTGTGAATGTCGGGCGTGTTGACCTGGAAGACGCCGAGCAAGCCGTCCCAGTAGACGCGCAGCCGCTCGAAGGCCGCGTCGGCGAGTTTTGGATCGAGATACTTGGCGATGGTCGGCTTGACCAGCTTCTTGTTGACCGTCTGCGAACCGGGAGGATCGAACTTTTCATCGACCGGATTCTCATGGTAGCCGAGCACGAAGACGATCCGCCTTGTCTCGCCGGGGGCGAGTTCCAGTTTGGTTTGGTGAGCGCCGATGGGGGACCAGCCGTGAGCAATGGAGTTGGTCAGTTGGCCGGCTTCGACCGCGGCGGGCGAGTCCCATCCGCGATAGCGCCCCAAAAACGCCTCGCGCTGCGTATCGAAGCTGCCGCCTTTGGCGGAGGTGGCGAAATAGGCGAAGTGGTTGCGGCGCTCGCGGTACTCGGTCTTGTGATAGATCGTTCCGTCTTCCACCTCCACCTGGCCGGTGGAGAAGTTGCGCTGGAAGTTGGTGGCGTCGTCCTGCGCGTCCCACAGGCAGAACTCGATCGAGGCGAAGGCGGAGAGGGAGGCTTTGGTCGTCCGCTTGTTGGTGACGGTGAGCTGCCAGATTTCCAGGTTCTCGTCGAGGGGGACGAAGTAACGGGTGTGGGCCTCGATGCCGCTGTATTGCGAACCGATGGCGGTGTAACCCAGGCCGTGGCGGCAGGAGTAATTTTCGATATTGCTGCGAGTGGGCTGCCAGGAGGGAGACCAAAACTGCTTGGACTCGTCGTCGCGGAGATAGATGTAGCGTCCGCCGAAGTCCAACGGCACATTGTTGTAGCGATAGCGGGTGATGCGGCGGAGGCGGGCGTCGCGATAGAACGAGTAGCCTCCGGCGGTATTGGAGACGATGCCGAAATACGCCTGGCAACCCAGATAGTTGATCCACGGCAGGGGCGTATCGGGTTGGGTGATGACGTACTCGCGGTTGAGATCGTCGAAATGTCCGTACTTCATGGTTGGCGCTCCCTCAAAGATGGGCCGAAGGCACGGCCCTCGGCTGAGAAAAGGATAAATCGTTTTTCCAGAGTTATTTTGATTACAGTGGAAGACGAAACGCGATTATACTCGAACTGACGCTGGCGTGGGAAGCTGCCGCGCCCGCAAAATCGCAAGCGCCGACGAGATGTGTCCCGGATCGTTGCCAGAACCGGGATCGCTGTGTGACTATTGCTCGATTCGATATTTTCCGACTATATCCTCCACGAGGGAGAGCGCAAAGATGGCAAGTATGCATTTTCCGTACCGCGCCGGCGAGCGATTCGGCTCGAGGTTGCTGTTCCTGTTTTTATGGGCCGCCGCTTTCCTTTTTCCGGCGGCTATGGCGCATGGGGCCGACAGCGCGGGAGAACGAATCGAAAGATTGGCCATCAAGCTGGATCAAGTGGGCTATCCGCTGGACGGTCCCAAGGTGGCGCTGGTCAGCGCCGCGGGCACCGATTTTGAGATCCGGCGCGCCGACGACAACAAGGTCGTTTTTCATGGCAAGCTGACCGCCGCCCAGGCCGACAAGGATACCGGCGATCAGGTGCGGGCCGCCGATTTTTCCGCATATCGCAAAGCCGGAAACTACTATCTCTCGGTCCCCGGCGTAGGCCGCAGTTGGGATTTCTCCTTGGGCAGGAATGTCTTTGAGCGCACCTACTATATGGCAATGCGCGGCTTCTATGGGCAGCGCTGCGGAACGGCGGTGGACCTGGGGCCGGAGTTTCCCGGCTACACGCACCCCGCTTGTCATCTGCACGGCGAATTTCATCCCAGTTCGGGAGCCAAGGGGCAGCGCGACAATGTGGGCGGATGGCATGACGCGGGCGACTATGGGCGATACGTTGTGAACTCCGGGTTCGCGACCGGCACCCTTCTGAGTGCCTGGGAGATATTCGGGGACAGGATAAAGAAGATTTCGCTGAACATTCCCGAATCCGGCAACGGCACGCCCGACATATTGAATGAGGCGCGCTGGAATCTGGAGTGGATGCTGAAGATGCAGGACGACGACGGCGGCGTCTGGCACAAGCAGACCAGCGAAAGCTTCCCCGGCTTCATCCCGCCGGAACAGGACACCGAACCGAGCAAAGTGATCGGAACCGGATCGGCGCCCTACAAGAGCACCTGCGCGACGGCCGACCTGGCGGCAGTGGGCGCGATCGCCGCGCGGGTATACAAGCCCTACGATGCGAAGTTTGCGGAGCGGGCGTTGGCGGCGGCGGAGCGCGCCTGGGAGTGGTCCGAAAAATTTCCCAATGCGACCTTCGAGCGCAATCCGCCGGGCATCCATACCGGCGTATATGACGATAACGACTGCTCGGACGAGCGTCTCTGGGCGGCGGCGGAGCTGGGCCGAGCCACCGGCGAAGCGCGGTACAACGATTACTTCCTGAAGAATTACGCGGGTTTTCTGCCGTCGTTGGATTCTCCGCCCTCGGTGGGCTGGGGTTCGGTGGCGCCGATGGGGTTATGGTCCTACGCCCTCTCCACGCGCAAGGAGGTGGATGCCAAGGCGGTCGCGGCGATCCGGGAGCGAACCGTGGCGGCGGCGCGCGCGGTGGTCGCGCAGACCCGCGCCAATCCCTACCGTGTGAGCCTGCTGACAAAGGATTACGTCTGGGGATCGAACGGCGTCGCGGCGAGCTATGGCGAGTATTTGCTGATCGCCGATCGCTTCCAGCCGGACCCGAATTTTGTCGATGCGGCGCGGGACGATCTGCACTATCTGTTGGGCCGCAACACATTTTCGCTGTCCTGGGTGACGCAAGTGGGCGAGAATCCCTTCCGGCATCCGCATCATCGGCCCAGCGCCGCGCATCCGGGATCGCCCTGGCCCGGTTTGCTCTCAGGAGGGCCGAATGCCGGGCATGGAGACCGGATCACCGACAAATTGCCGAAGGATTTGCCCCCGGCCAAGGTTTACGCCGACGACCAGGATTCGTATACCTCCAACGAGATTGCCATCAACTGGCAGGCATCGTTAGTCTTTCTGCTGGCGGGCGAATTGCCGTAGAGCGTCGCGGCGGCTCTGTTTTTGCCGTCAATCCGGGGACGGATTGACGATCCGGCGCCTGTATGTGTATGTGTTGGGAATCACACAGGAGCCTCGGAAGGCCGTAATAAAGTCGGTTCAGACCGGCGAAAATTCAGTTTTGTCTCCCGCGGAAAGCGGCGAGAAGATGCCCGCGGGCATCGAGGAGTCCAATGCTGCACCTTCACGCACTTGACATCGTTATTATCGTGGCCTATCTGCTGAGCACGGTATTGATCGGCTATCTGGTTTCCAAACGGGCGTCGCAGAGCATGCAGAACTACTTCCTCGGCGGCAACTCCATGCCCTGGTATGTGCTGGGCATCTCCAACGCCTCGGGAATGTTCGACATCAGCGGCACCATGCTGCTGGTCTCCTGGATGTTCGTCTATGGCCTGAAGAGCGTGTGGATCC
>CAZMHC010000177.1:0-5171 GCA_964565955.1 uncultured Occallatibacter sp. | reverse complement strand
CTCGGCGCGACCACGACTGGCTCCTGCACCGCCACCGCGATCGCGCCTTACATGAACGTGGGTGGAGTCTGGATAGAGGAATCCAGCGCCAGCGTAACTTCCACTGCGGCGGTTGTGGACCTCGGACCGCAGCCCGTCGGCGGAACATGGAGCTGGACCGGACCCAACGGATTCGTCTCCAACTCGCGCGAGATCGACGGCATTCCGTTGGTCGCGGGCACTAACGCCTTTGTCGCCACTTACACCAACAGTTGCGGAAGCAAGAGTACGCGGACCTTCACCGTCACCGCTCCTGGAGGAACGACCGGCACCGGTTCCGCGATAACTCCCTATCTTCAGGTCAATGCCGGCGCATGGCAGGAAACCAACGTTGTCAGTGTGGCCGCCGGTTCCACAGTGAACCTGGGACCGCAGCCGATCGGCGGGACATGGAGCTGGACCGGACCCAATGGCTTCACCTCCAACTCGCGCGAGATCGATGGCATTCCGCTGACCGCGGGAACCGACGCTTTCGTGGCCACTTATACCAACGCCAGCGGGGCCAAGAGCGTAGAGACATTCACCGTCACGGTAACTGGAGGAACGACCGGAACCGGTAACTTGATCGCCAACGGCGCCTATGTGATCGCCAGCGTTTATAGCGGGCTGGCCATCGCCGATCCCAACTCTTCGACCGCCAGCGCCGCGGTGATGGAGCAACTGGCGGTAACGTCGGGAACCAACGAGCTATGGACGGTGAACAACCTGGGCAACAACGTCATAACTCTGACCAACGGCGCCAGCGGCCAGTTGCTCGACGTGACCGGGCAATCCACGGCCAACGGCGCGCTCGTCGATCAGTACCCGGCCAACGGCCAGAACAACCAGAAGTGGAACGTCGTCTCGCTGGGCGGCGGCCACTACGAACTTACCAGCGTGAACAGCGGCTTGGCGCTCGAAGTTGTGGGTGGGGTCAAGACTGCCGGTGCGGAACTCAACCAGTACACTTACAGCGGCAATGCCTGGCAGCAATGGAGTTTCACCGCCAAGTGACTGCCATCGACGCAATCCCTTCCATGCCCGCGCACGCTTCCGCGGGCATGGTTTGCCCTAGTGGCGGCGGGCGCACCCTAAGTTTTTCCGTCAGTTACCATCCCACAACCGGGGGTTTCCCATTCTTTCCGCGGTATCGTCGCGGAAAGAATGGGTGAGCGCAGACCTCGACCATCCATTCCATCTTCCCAATCCAATCAAGTTTTGCCAACCCGCATTGCGCGCCTTTCAGGCCGTTTGCCGAAGATAGCCTCCCGCCGGCGCACAATAGGAATAGGAGCGAGAGCGGGCCCAGAGAAGCCGTCCCGCAACTATCGCATTCTATGTCACGAAATGCGCTTTTCTCGCGTTCGCTAACAACCTTTCCATCAACCGTTTGCCCAAAATCGACTGGACCGAAAACACCGAAATATTCGCGATTTTGGCTGTGAAACTGTGGAGGCCTATATAACTCCCCCATAATCAATGCTTTCCATGTATCGCCTTCACGGAAACACAGAAACACAGAAACTGTGAAACTGTGGAGCCTATGCTAACTCGCTTGCAATCAATAACTTATAACAGTACGCTCCACAGAAACACAATTCCTGTGTTCCTGTGGAGCATTCCCCGCCGTTTCCTTGCCTAACAAGGTCGATCTCCAATCTTGCAAAAAATGAATGTCCGTCCGCGCAAGAGCCATGTTAAAATCTCGCCCAGGACAGACGTGTCCTTTGGCTCCCCCCACGGAGGTTCTCCGATGTTGCAACGGGACAAGGCGAGAAAGTTGGAAGACGGATTCGGCGGTGGCGAGGCAAATCTAGCCCTGGAAGGATTGGAGCCATCCGCCTTTGGACTTTCGTTGAAAGAGCGCGTTCTGGAGGGTGAGCTGAGCATCGAGCAAGCCGCCGCCGCTTTGCGCGACCATTACATTCCCGCGACGGTGAAGCGACAAGGATCGGGGCCGGACCCAATTTGCATCCCATCGGCCGAGCGGACGCAAACCGGCAGAGCGGGGCTACGCCGACATTCTAGGAACGCGCCTAGCCATCGGCCCTGACTGGCGTATCCCACGGGGTACCGAGGCTTGGCCGTTCCTGAAGCCGCCGCGTTGCGCTGCCCCCTCAACCCACCGCGGGCCGAGTATCCACTTTTTTCGTGGCGATCGCAAGTTTTGCCGGGGTCAACTCCGGCCCATCCCAGCCATCCTTCACCGCTTCGATGTGAATCTCGCCAGCCGTCTTCGTGGACTGCACGATGACCTGAGCGAGTCCGTTGAATAGGGATCGTCTCGGCTCCTTGTCGTTCTGCTGGCAATTGGGATCGCCGTTGCCCACGCCGAGCAACACACCCTCCCCTGCGACCTTGAATCCGATCGAATTGCCGGCCGTCGGAACCGGCCGTCCTTCCTTGTCCAGCACCTCGACCGTGAGAATCGCCACGTCCTCGCCGTCGGCATCGACCTCGCTCCGGTCCGCCGTCAGCCGGATCGCCACGGCAGGCCCGGTCGTCTCTCGCTTTTCGGTCAGCGCAATCTTGCCGTCCTTCGTCCCCCGCGCCTCGATCGCGCCCGGCTCGTACTTCACCTTCCATTCCAGGTGCCCCAGGCGCGGAACCTTCTGGCTGCCCAGGCTCTTGCTGTTCAAGAAAAGCTCGACCTCATCCAGATTCGAGTGTACCCACACCGGAATCTCCTCGCCCTGCTTGCCCTCGAAGTTCCAGTGAGGAAACAGATGCAGCACCGGTTCCGTTCCCCACCAAGCCTTGTAATAGAAAAATGTGTCCTTGGGAAATCCGCACGTATCCACAATGCCGAACTGCGAGTTGATCGAGGGCCAGCCGTAGGGCGTCGGCTCGCCGCGATAGTCGAAGCCGGTCCAGGCAAAACCGCCCGCCTCCCACTCCCTCGTCGCGTAAAACTTCCACCACTCCTCGGCCGTCTCGCCCCAGCCCGGCTGGTTGCTGTCGTAGGCGCTCATAGTGTTGCGCAGCGGATCGGTCGCATAAACTCCCCGCGTGGAGATGGCGCTGGCCGTCTCCGAGCCGTAGATGGGCCGCTTGGGATTCTTCTTGTGAAAATCGTCGGGAAACTTCAGGTTGTAATTGAATCCGATAACGTCGAACGCTTCGGAAACTCCCTTCCCATTGTCGCCGGCTACCGCCGCGGAGACCATGCGCGTGGGGTCCAACTCGTGGCAACGGCGCACCATGGTTGCGGCGACCTTGGCCCCTTGCTCCGACATCTTGTCCTGCAATTGCCACTCTTCGTTTCCGATCGACCACAGAACGATCGATGGCGAGTTGCGGTAGCGCTTGACCATCGCTTCCAGTTGCGCCAACCCCTCCGGACTCGAACTCATCTGCCGCGTCTCGCACATCATCATCATGCCCATGCGGTCGCAGGCATCGACCCACTCCGGGGTGGGCATATTGTGCGAGGTGCGCACCGCATTGCAGCCCATCTCCTTGAGCACTCCCAGCCGGAACCATTGCAGCCGGTCCGGCAAGGCCGCGCCCACGCCCGCGTGATCGTGATGGTTGCAGGTGCCTTGAAGCTTCACCGGCTTGCCGTTCAGCAAGAATCCCTTGTCGGCGTCGAAGACCGCCGCGCGCACGCCGAAGCTGATCCGCTCCGCATCGCGCGCCTTGCCGTCCGTTTCCACGGTCGCAATCGCCGCATAAAGATTCGGCGCGTCCACCGACCATCGCGCCGGATTGGCCAGCTTGGCCGTGGCTGTGAACGTCGCCGCTCCATCGACGGCGATCGACTGCGCCGCGGACTCGGCCGTAGCCACCGTCTTGCCCGCGCTGTCGAGAATCTTCCAGCTCACCCGGGCGTTCTCCGCTTCCTTGCCTTCGTTCACCACTGCGGTTCCGAGAGTCAAAAGAGCGGAACTCCCATTCAATGCAGGGCGCGCGTAGCTCTCCCATTTGCCCAGATGCAGCGCGTCGGTCTTGGTCAGCCACACGTGGCGATAGATGCCCGCGCCCTCGTAGAACCAGCCGTCGCCGAAGCTGGCGTCCACGCGCGCCACAATATAGTTCTTGCCCCCGTAGATCAGAAAATCGGTCAGATCGAAGCGGAAGGGCGCGTAGCCGTTGTCGTTGCGCCCGATGAAGCAGCCGTTGACGAAGATCAGAACGTCGCGGAGTGCGCCGTCGAACTCGACCGCAATGCGGCGGCCCAGGTCGCTGGCCGGTATCTCGAACTCACGCCGATACCAGCCGACGCTGGTCTCCGGGTAACGCCGTCCGACCGGCTTGTAGCCGTGCGAAGCCAGCGCCTCATCGCGCACAAAGGGCAACTCGACCGTCCAGTCGTGAGGCAGGTTCAGCGCGCGCCACTTCGAGTCGTCGAATCCCGCCTTGGCGAAGGCAAAATCGCCGGTCTTGGCAAAGTCGCCCTGCCCGTAGCCGAAGCCGAGATCGCGCGCCGGATCGGCACCGTGGCCGAACAGGAACTTCCAGCCGAAGTCGAAGAGCAATTGCTCTCGCGGAGCCACGGCCGCCAGCGCCTCCGCCGAAGCATCTTCCGAAGAACCCGCCAGCGCCTCGGCGGATCTAGCCCAAGCCGAACGGGCCAGCAAAGAGGAAGCGGAAAGAGCCAATCCGGAACCGAGAAGCTTGCGTCGAGAGATGTCGGTGGCCATCGAAGTATCCTTTTCTGACGAGTTTCGCCGCACAAGGGCAGCGCAATCGGAATGCAATCGAAAACTATATATCGGACGAAGCGGAATGTAAACGACCTCGCGCAAATGAAATATATCCACTGGGCATTCCCCCGGCTCTGCCGGGGAGACCGTGGAAGATTGACAATTACGGGAGTATATTCCGGTTTTGCTTTTCGCCGCTTTACTGTTGCGGTTATTTTTGCTTTCAAACGGTTGCGAAAAGGCCCCTGTGAGGGGCCGGCAACCGTAAAGCTCCGGCTCTGCCGGAGGATAGTTACTCCGCCCGCCCAGTCGATTCCCGCTGAAGCATCGCCGATGCCCGTTTGTGGTAAATTCAAGTAGACACGCCACGCTCCGGAGAGATGGCCGAGCGGTTTAAGGCGCACGCTTGGAAAGCGTGTGTACTTTAACGAGTACCGTGGGTTCGAATCCCACTCTCTCCGCCAGGAACCCTTCCAAGAACATCCCAAGACATCCAATAGAAAGACG
>CAZMHC010000176.1:0-5172 GCA_964565955.1 uncultured Occallatibacter sp. | reverse complement strand
AGCTTCGTCGTGGTGGCTTGGCGCACGACGTGGCCGTTCCCGGCGGCTAAAGAGGAATGATCGGCTCTGAGTAGTTCAGCCGCATGACGGAAACTCACGCCCTGCGTCCGCATCACCCAATCGATAGTCGAGCCGCCCACGTTGCACTTGCCCATGCAACGCCAGAGATTGGTTGACGGCGTGACAATCAGCGATGGCGTGCGGTCTTCGTGGAATGGGCACCGCCCCACCAGGTTCGCACCCGCCCGCTTCAGCTCGATGCCGAAGCCGGTCACCAAACGCTCGATGGCGATTTCTCTTTTTAGCCGCTCGATCTCTTCGTCCGGGATGCGCGCCATGAAAACCGGCCTCCTTCAAAAACTTGTCAAGTGGGGGTCTCACACGTTTTGAGGAACCCACTTGACCTTGGGTTACCGTCTCTGAGAGTATACGTAATACGGAAGCCATGTCAACAGCACGGTCTGAAAGGATTCTGCATATGCCGTTTACAATCGCGGATGCGATGCCCAGAAAGAAGTACGGAGAGACTAGCTTCGGGGAGCGGCTTCAGGCCATCCGCAAAGCGCGCGGGCTGACTCAGGTCCAGCTTGCCGAAGCCGCCGCAACCACCCAGCGGGCGGTTTCCTATTACGAAACCGAAGCCGGGTTTCCCCCTGCACCCGCTGTGATCGCCTTGGCTAAGGCGCTCAAGGTGACCACAGACGAACTGCTTGGCGTGAAGGCGCTCAAGGTCGAACGCGTCAACGACGACTCCGAAGCCCGCAGGCAGTGGAAGAGATTCCAGATGATCTCGACTCTGCCGGAACGAGATCAGAAGGCCGTTGTCAGGCTGGTGAATTCTTTAGTCGCCGCCGGCACTTCGCGCAAGAACGGCTCCCTAGGAGAACACAATGGCCGCTGACGTACAGCACGCTCACAACCTCCTCGACCAGCTTGGCCCCGGCCCGCTCGCCGCCGTGGTTCATGTGATGGAAACCATGGTCTCGCTTGAGGAAGACCGCGACACCCTGAGCCCCGCCGAACGCAAGGCCGTCGCCGAGGCCGACGAATGGCTCCAACACAACCAGCCGATTCCACACGAGGAAGTCCTGGCGGAGTTCGGCTTGACCATGGACGATTGGGACAAGATGGGTCGGGAGCCGCTGCCGGAAGAAACGCCCCACCGCAATAGGTAAGCGCATCGTCTGGACCACGCAGGCCAAGGCCGACGTTCGCGGCATCGAGCAGCCCATCGCTTGGCAGATCCTCAAAACGCTGGCCCGCTACGCCCAGACCGGCGAGGGAAACACGAAGCAGCTTCGGGGTATCGAGCCACCCCTGATCCGGCTGCGCGCCCAGGACCACCGCGTCTTCTTCCGCGACAAGGGCGACTACCTGGAGATCTCCCGCGTGCTTCACCGCAAGGAGGCCTACCGCTGATGGGCTACGAAGCCAAGAAGACCGAACACTCCGGCGCTAAGCATGGCAACGGCGCCTATTGGGGCTACAAGTGGGAAGCCAAGAAGGAATCGAACCGCATCCGGCGCGAGAACTGGAAGCGCGAAATCCGCCGCGAGCGCGCTGGCGTTGAGGTCGACTTGCAACTTCCGCCCGCGGCCAAGCGGCGTTGAACGAGCATCGAACGTTCATTGCATATTCAGTGAACGTGCGTTGAACAGAACCGGCGCCGCGCCAGCGACACCGAACCTTAGGCGAAGGCGTAAGGGATGGTGTCTTGCTCATAGCTCAACTCCCCAGAGTTGCAAACGGTTGCAATCTGTTGCAGGCGACGGCACTTGTTGCAAACGGTTTCAGACTGTTGCAATCTGTTGCAGACGGCGCCAGCGAGGGCGCTTTGACTTACCGGGCGGGAACGGGCGTCGCAGTTGGGGCGGCGGTTTCTTTCAGGGCGGCGTCGATCAGGTGCTTGAACGATTGTAGGTCTGCGCCGCCGCTGATGGCGTGGCCGTTGATGAAGAAGTAGGGGGTGCCGTCTACGCCTAGGCGGTTGCCTTCCTGGCGGTCTTGGTCTACTTGGGGTTTGAAGCGGTGGGTGTCCAGGTCTCTCGTGAATCTGGGGACGTCGAGGTGCAACTGGGTGGCTTTGGCGATGAGGTCGTCTCTGGTGAGTTTGGATTGCGTTGCGAAGAGGAGGTCGTGCATCTCCCAGAACTTGCCTTGGTCGGCGGCGGCGAGGGCGGCTTCGTGGGCTAGGGGGCTTTCTTTGTGCATGGGGAGTGGATAGTGTTTGAAGGCGAAGCGCACTTGGGTGGGATAGGCGAGCAAGAGTTGGCGGACGACCGGGGCGGTTATGGCGCAGAAGGGACACTCGAAGTCGCTGAACTCGACCAGACTGATGGGCGCGGTGGCGGGGCCGCGCGTGGGGGCGTGAGCGAGGTCGATCTGCTGCGCGGGTCCGGCGGCGACGATTTCGGCTTGCACGCGTTTGTCGGGCGGGATGCCGGCGAGGAGCGACTCGATGACGGCGCCGAGCGACGCGTAGCCTTGCGGGCCGACCAGGCGGCGGCCGTTGACGAAGAACGTCGGCGTGGTGGTGACGCCGAGCCCCGCCGCTTCGGCCAGGTCGCGCTCGACGATGGGGCGGTAGGTGTGGTTATCGAGCGCGCGCTCGAACGCTGCTAAGTCGAGGCCGAGTGACTTGGCGTAGCCGAGTAAGTCGGCGCGGGTAAGATGGGTCTGATTCTCGAAGAGCGTGTCGTGCATCTCCCAGAACTTACCCTGCGCCCCAGCCGCCAGCGCCGCTTCATGCGCCAGCATCGCGTTGGGATTCGACGCCGCCGGCGCGTGCTTGAACATGACGCGGACGTCGCGAGTCTGCCCGAGCAACCCGTCGATGACGCTCGCCGACCGCGCGCAGGGGAAAGATTCGAAGTCGGAGAAGACGAGGATGGTGATGGGAGCTTTGTCGGATCCCGTCACCCCAACCAACGGTTGCGCGGCGGCGGGCAGAGCAAATAGCCAGACACCGATCAGGGCAAGATATTTCGTTTCAGCGCGCATTCAGTAACCATCGGACAAGAGGGCGACGGAACCAGAAGCGCCTGAGCCACCGCCAGCAACGCTTCTCAAGGGGCGTCTATTGTGGCATCCTCCAGTCGTCACAATGATCCCTCCAGATCATGGAGGTAGCAGGCCGGTTTCTCTTCACGGCCGCGTGATTCATCATCGGTCCGATACCGCCGCTTCCATTTTTCCGCTTCGTCTGGCTGCTTCGGTACCCCATAGTAACCGTTCTCGTACAGGTCGGCTAGTAAACGCATTGCGTCCGCATTGCCCATTTCGGCTGACGAGCGCAGCCAACGTAGCCCTTCGTTGACGCTCGGCTCCGCACCGTCGCCCAAGAGAAGCATGAATCCAAGGTTGTATTGGGCGTCATCGTGATTGCGCTCTGCTGCAAGCGTATACCAATAGACGGCTTGGGTGGAATCCTTTGCACCTGTCCATCGACCGGTCGCATAGTAGACTCCAAGTGTGCGCTGCGCCCCACGACTTCCAAGCTCGGCGGCCCTCTTAAGCAGTTCATCCCTCCTAGCGCCTCGCGGCTCTAGGACGCTTGCTAGCCAATACATTGCATCCGCATGCCCTGATTCAGCAGCCGCGCGCAAGAGATCCCTCATCTCACGATCTGTTTCCTCGGGCTCGTCGAAGCACCACAAACACATATAAGCGAGCTGGGCCTGTGCGTCCAAATCGCCGTCAGCAATATAGGGTTGCCAAAGATCCCGAACCCTGGGCCAGTCGTCTCTAGAAAGAAGCGGCTTTGTCGCGATCAGAAGGCGTCGCTTTGTCAGGTCGTCCATTTTCTTCCGTCCGGTTCCTGGTTCGTCAGATGATCCCCGCCACCGAAGGCCCCCACCGATGCCGCCACGGAGGGGCAAAACCTCGCCCCGGCGCTCCCCCGTTCGGGGATCCCAAAGCTTCTCCGCGCTAATCGTGACAGAACTGATCGCAATGTTGGGCGTGCTTCATCCCAAGCAGATCCGGGAACATCTGCCTGATCACAGTTTCCACCTGCCGCTTAGCAATTGGGCATGACTCGGCACAAGTTCGGCGATTGACAACAGATTCGATGCATTCCTGCGTGTTTCCGTGGTCGCCGTACCCCGTGATGTGTATCGAACAGTGGTATTCACACGTACCTGCGCACCCTTTTAGTGGATGAGTCTTTGGTCCCGCTAGTTTCTGGTCGAACGGGCAGAACCCGACAGCTGCAATTTCTGCCACTTCCAGAGTCTCGCCTGCCTTAGACCATATGCATTGGATTTCGTCGGAGACGATTTTGGCGAAGAGCACGTTGAATCCAATTGTGGCCATCACATCCAGCTCGGTCGCCTCCACCACCTCCGCGCGACCGGTGGGATCCATTTTATTAACCGGATCGGCGGCAGCATATAGGTAGCGGTGCAACGTCTGCGCGTCTGCTGGCTTGCCTGCCTCCGGGTCCCGCGAAAGGAATCTCCCCGTCAGCGGGTTGAAGTATCGGGCACGGAGATAGTAGAGATCCAGGTCTGGATCGTATTGCTCGCCGCGGTACAGGTACACGTTAAGCGTCGAGCCGGCGGTGTTGACTGTGTTGCCCCAGGCGTCATAATCGTAGGTGTCCGTCACGGTACCGGTCAAGTCGGCTAGCAGACGTACTGTGCCCCCAATTCCCTTGCCATCGTAGCCGTAGAAGCTTGGGGTCCAGGCGTTGCTGATTAGTTGGTTCTGGCTGATGCGCTGGAGGCCGTAGGTGTACTGGCGCGTGACTACGCCGTTGGTGACTTCTTCGACTACTTGGGCGTAGCCGGTGGGGTTCAGGTCGTCTACCAGGTATTGAGTGGTCACGCCGTTGACCGTCTTCGACACGCGGTTGCCATCGGCGTCGTACTGGATGGTCACGGCTCCGCCGTTTAGACCCTTCAGGTGGTTCTCGAAGTCATAAGCGAAGGTCTTGCCACCCGTGGTGAGCGTGTTGCCATTGGCATCGTAGGTTTCCGTCGACAACCGATCATTGGCATCGTAACCGCATGTGCCGCTCCGGATGCCGGGGATCGAACTGGTTTGTGACTGGCGATTGCCGACCGGGTCGAGGCCGTAGCCGACGGAGCCGTTCACCGAGTGCGGATCGAGGCTGATGGTTTCGTTGGTCAGGCGGTAGATGCCGTCATAACTCCAGTTCAGCGTGCGGCC
>CAZMHC010000175.1:0-5190 GCA_964565955.1 uncultured Occallatibacter sp. | reverse complement strand
ACCGCGATGATGTTGGCTCCCGGCTGGCGCTGAATGTTGACGATGACCGCGGGCTGGCGGTCCATCCATGCAGCCTGCTGCGAGTTCTCGGCGGCATCGACGATGGTGGCCACGTCGGAGGCGCGCACGGCGGCCCCGTTGCGATAGGCGACGATCACCGGCTTGTAATCGTCGCTGGAGATCAACTGATCGTTGGCTCCGATGGTGTAAGACTGGCGGTTGCCGTTGAGGGTGCCCTTGGCCTGATCGACGTTGGCCGCGGACAAAGCAGTGCGCAGGTCTTCGAGGCTCAAGTTATACGAAGCGAGCTGCGCCGGATTGGCCTGGATGCGCACCGACGGCTTCTGCCCGCCGGCGATGGAAACCATGCCCACGCCGGTGACTTGCGAAATCTTCTGGGCGAGATTGGTATCGGCCGCGTCCTCGATCTTGTCCAGAGGCAGGGAATCCGAGGTGAGCGCCAGCGTCATGATGGGCGCGTCGGCGGGGTTTACTTTTGAGTAAATAGGAGGATTGGGCAGGTCGGCGGGCAGGAAGCTGTTGGCCGCGTTGATGGCCGCCTGCACCTCCTGCTCGGCGATGTCGATGTTCTCGTCGAGGTTGAATTCGAGGGTAATGACGGAGCCGCCGCCGCTGCTGACAGAGGTCATCTGCTTGAGCCCCGGCATCTGTCCGAACTGGCGCTCCAAAGGCGCGGTGACCGAGGAGGCCATCACCTCCGGTCCACCGCCGGGATAGAAGGTGAGCACTTCGATGATGGGGTAATCCACCTCGGGCAGCGCCGAGACCGGCAACTGCTGGTAGCCTACAAAGCCGGCCAGCAGAATCGCCGCCATCAGCAGCGAGGTGGCTACCGGGCGCAGTATGAATGGCCGTGAGGGACTCAGGCTCACTGCTGCTCCTTCTTGTGGCGCTTGCCATTGCCGGTTTCGCCGCCGGAGTCAGGCTGCGCGCTGGCGTGAGCACCCGCGCCGGATACCGCCAAGGGAACTCCGCTCTGATTGGAAGCGGAGCCTTGCGCTCCGCCGCCTTGGCCGCCTTTCTGATGGGCTACGCTGGCCGTTACCGGTTGCCCGGCGCGAAGGCGATCCGCGCCGTCCACCACCACATTCTGTCCCGCTTGCAAGCCGCTATCGAGGATGGTGACCTGTCCCTCTGCAAGGGCCACTTTCACTGGCTGGTTCCTCGCTGTCGAAGTCTTCTTGGCATTGTCGGTATCGACCGCCCACACATACGGTCCTTGATTGCCGGTCTGAATGGCCGCCGAGGGCACGACGATGGCATCGGGCCGGTTCTCCAGCACTAAGTGAATGTTCACAAATTCGTTGGGAAAGAGGGCGCGGTCGGCATTCGGGAAGACCGCCTTCAGCTTGTCGGTGCCGGTGGTGGTATCGATCTGATTGTCGGCGGTGAGCAGGTAGCCGGCGGCGATCTGCTTGGCGTCATCTCGGTCCCAGGCCTCGACTGGCAGGCGCTTGTCGGCGACCAGCTTGCGCAGCACCTGGGGCAGCTCGTTCTCCGGCAGGGTGAAGTAGACGGCGATGGGCTGGAATTGGTTGATGATGACCAGATTGGTGGTGTTGGCGGTGATGATGTTGCCGGGGTCCACCTGGCGCAGGCCGATGACGCCGTCGATGGGCGATTGAATGGTGCACCAATCGAGTTGCAACTGAGCGGTCTCAATGGCCGCCTTGTCGGCAGCGATGGCGCCCTGGTACTGGCCCTGGGTGGCCTCGTCGGCGTCCAGAGTCTCTTTGGAAACCACTCCCGCCTGATAGAGCGCCGTGTAGCGCCTGAACTCGGCCTGGGCGTCTTTCAGCAGCGCCTCATCGTGAGCCAGAGTGCCTTTGGCCTGATCGAGCGCGGCCTGATACGGCTTGGGATCGATGACCATGATGGTCTGGCCCTGCCTCACCTGCTGGCCCTCGGTGAATTTGACCGGCAGCAGTTCCCCGTTTACCCGAGCCTTCACCGTCACGCTCATATAAGGCGTGACGGTGCCCAGGGCGGTGAGGAAGATGGGCATGGGCTTCCGCTCGGCGGCGCTTACCTGCACCGGAACGGGGCGATTCAGCAGCGCCGCCGCCTGGCTGGCGGCCTGGCTCTTAGATGTTTGCTGGTTCTGGTAGACCCGCCACACAACAAAGCCCAAAGCGCCGGCCAGCGCCACGTACACGAGGATGCGCGCCCAGTATCCCTTGTGGGCAGGCTGCGGTGCGAATGTTCTGGGTACGAGCTGCTGGGGCATACCTTCAATGGACATGATTTCGATTCCCGTCGTTTTCGATTGCTTTGAGTAAGAACCCGTGAAGCGGAAACAATATGCGGTGCGTCCTGTAAAACGCCGGACCGGATGCCGAATGCCCGATCATCCGCCGTTTATCTAGGGACGTGCGGATTTCAGCAAGAGTTTCGTCGGCGGCGCGCATCGCGGCATCTTCGCACCCGCGGATAGGCCAACCTTCTCCGAGAACGCAACCTGTTTCATTTTATGCGAAGCCGCCCGGCGGCTGTGGGACGGCTCCGAAGCGGTCATTTCATTGAGACGAGTTTCCGGCGAAGAGCTTGCATTTATCGACGATAGGTCTGAGTGGGGCGGGACATTGAGGAACGGTTTTTTCGCCGGTTCGTCAACCCGGCGGCGAAGTCTGAATTTGTCATGCTGTGCAAAACCCGCGTACTGCGATTGCCCGGCGCACTTCAAAATTATTTGTTGACAAAGCGATTTACTGCGCCTTAGACTCGTACCGATTTACCAGAGCCTGTCCGAAACCTTTCGGATGAATCAAGGGGGTAGAGCCGGCAATTCAAAGTTTTTGCAGGGGATCTTTCGGCGCGGCTCCATCGACCGCGAATCTACCGTCGTTCGCAATCTTTTCGAATTGTGAACGTATCGGATGTGCATTTTTCTCTCTCAATCATTCGTGCGCCCTCATCCATGCGGGCGATGTAAACGTTGTCAAATCGCCGCATCGTTCGCCTCGCTCCATTGCTTTTATCCGGGAGGGCGCTCCGAGCGCCCATCGAAAGCATGGGGGCGCTGGTTGGCTGCGACGCGTCGGGCAAATGGAGGTGGCCAAATGGCGACCTTGAGGAGGGTCTTTCCCGCTCACCGGTTGCTGTGCGGCTGAAATTCTTTACCGTTCGGAGCGAAATCCGGGCGGGATGAATCGTGAACCTCACGGTTCAACTGCAAACCACGGAGAAATCCGGGCCGTGATTTGCGCAATGGGAGCAGTTCTCCGAGAGGGAGCGCTCCGATGACAGATGTGAATCCACTGAGCAATTGAATAGGAGATGCGATGCAAGAACAGCGGAAATATTCGGTTCGATGCCTGACGCCCGCAATTCGAGGAGGCTTTCAAACCATGCGATACAACAGCTTGAGAGCGCACGGACTGATCGTCCGCTCCGCGGTTTTTCTTCTTGTAACGCTGTGCCTTGCCGGCGCAGCCTGGGCGCAGGGCACCAATTCCGGCGACATCCGCGGCACCGTCACCGACCCGAAAGGGGCAGTGGTTCCAGGCGTGAAAGTGACGGTTTTAGACGTCAATACCGGCGTTGCCCTTGAATTCACCACCAACAATGCCGGTTTGTACGACACGGTGTCGATTCTTCCCGGAAACTATACCGTAACGTTTACCAAGGCGGGATTTGACGAGTACAAGGTTGACGGCATCGTTCTGCAGGCCGGCGATCCCCAGACCGTCAATGGACGGCTCACCGTCGGGTCAACCGCCGTGACAGTATCTGTCACCGGGGAAACGCCCCTGCTGAAAACGGAGTCCAGCGACCAATCGACCTCTCTGGAGGAAGAGACCGTCAAGGAACTTCCGTCTGTCAACCGCGACTGGTCGCAACTGACCGCGATGCTACCCGGGTCCGTTGGTTCGACGACCGGTCAAACGGGTATTGGCGTTTCCGTGAATGGAATTATGCCATTCGAGGCCAACTGGTTGGCGGATGGCGGTACCGCCATCAATCCTCACAGCGCCAACGTGGACACCGCCATGTACGAAACCGTTGCCGAAGTGCAGATCGAAACATCCAACTACTCTGCGGAATACGGCACGGGATCCGTGGTTTTCAACCAGATCAGCAAGAGCGGAACGAATAAGTGGCACGGCTCCCTTTACGAGTTTGTCGAAAACGACTTCTTCAACGCACGGAGTTTCCCAACACCCGCCACCACCACCCAAGCTCCCAATTTGCGGTACGACAACTACGGCTTCTCGGTCGGGGGGCCGATCGTCAAGAACAAGGCGTTCTTCTTCTTCAACTACGACAAGATACACGACAGCCAAAGCAATCCCGGCCAGTGGACGGTGCCCACTGACGATATGAGGGCGGGAGACTTTTCCGGTCTCATCGCTGCCTACAACGCGGGCGCCACTGCAGCAAAGCAAATTACGGGCATCTACGAGCCCAACACCTACAACGCAGATACCGGCACACGTACGCAATTTCCCGGCAATAAGATTCCGCTGGCCGACTGGGATGCGGTCGCGAAAGTGGTGCAGGGGTATTTCCCAGAGCCGAACGTTCCGGGTGCCTACTCCAACAACCTGATTGGTACCACCACCAGCACGAGTCCCTGGACGAAGTATTTCGGCAGGGCCGACATCCAGTTCAACGACTCGAACCGCTTGACCATGTCGGCGACGTATCAGGACAACTTACAGCAGAGCCCCGGTGGTACTTTTCCCGACGGCCCGATCGACAGCGCCACTGCCGATGTCCCTTCTTATAGCACCCAGATTTCGGATGTGTGGACGATCAGTCCCGCGCTCCTCAACGAAGCCCGCATCAGCTATCACCGCGAGGACGCCCATTGGTCTCAAGACGATTTGACGGGCGAGAATTACCCGAATTTACTCGGCTGGACATTTAATCAGACGTCCAATATGTTTCCTTGCGTTAAAATCGGCGGAACGGACGCCCCGGGCAATATCGGATGCACCGATACCAACGCGAACTACGCGCAGAATACCTTCAGCCCAGGCGACACGCTCAGCTGGATCCACGGCAAGCATGTCCTTCACTTCGGTGGCGAAGTTCTGATCTTCATGGACAATGACACCCCATGGGGCCACATACAGCCCGGAACCCTTGCCTTCGATGGATTGTACACGGCTGTATCTCCGGGCGCGACGGCCGATATTGGCTACGCTGATTTCCTGCTCGGCGACA
>CAZMHC010000174.1:0-5333 GCA_964565955.1 uncultured Occallatibacter sp. | reverse complement strand
CATACAATTTTATTCAACTGTGACGCGGAGGCGGGGCTTAATCAGAGGTTCCCTAGTTGTGGATTGCCAACCCCAAAATAAATACTCAACAGCGCCATTTTGGCGGAATTAGGAAAAGCCCGCCAATGCTGTGGATAAATCCTCTTCGCAAGATCGTCCTCGAAGCCCTTCATCTTCTTGAAGTACAAATCGTCAATCGCATTGTTATCGATCACGAGTTTGGTGTGCGCTGCTTGTTTTTCCGAACCTGAGCTGCCATTCAGCGCTTTGACTGCCAGATATTCTCCCTGAATATCAGCGGGGATTGCTTTCTTGAGCGGCATATCCGGCATCATTTTCATCGAAACGAAGCGGCGGCGGGTGGCCCGCGTCCGTCCCCAGTCAAGTTCCTCCCATCCGTGCCTGCCCTGCCAGCCCGCTGCTACAATCGGAAAGGCCCAAACTGCGCTGATCGTGACTATGCCGTCAGTGGATGAAGTTCAACCCGCAACCCAGCAACGAACCGCGACCCTCCGCCTCTTCAATACCCTGACGGGACGGCTCGACGATCTGCTTCCCGCCGACGGGCAAGCGTCCGCGCATCGTCCTCCAGCTTGGAAGACAGGCCGGCCTAACTGGTCGAACGGCGGTTTTTTTGAATCGGCCGCGGTAGCTGAGAATTCTAATTTTCATGAGGAGATTCGCATATATTTTATTGATATGTCTATCGATATGTCCCGTTTCGCTAAACTCCCAAAGCGATAGCGGGGAATTGCGCCTGAGCGTGACCGACCCTTCCGGTCTTGGGGTGAAGACTACGGTCAGGATCGTCGGCAAGGCCAATCGTTACAGCAATGCGCTTGCGACCGGCGATCAGGGGAAGTTGATCGTGCAGCGCCTTCCTTACGGCATCTACCGAATCGAAGTCGAACAACCGGGCTTTGCGGCCAACTACGGAAGGGTGGAGATTCGCTCCTCGCTTCCCGTCGATTTGAAGATACGACTCAGTCTGGCAAAAGTAAGTCAATCTGTAACTGTCGTAGCCGCCGATAGCTTGATCGATCCCGATGTGGCCGGGGCGGTGAATCGCGTGGGGACGGACGACATTCAGGACCGGCCCGGCTCGATTCCGGGCCGCTCGTTGCAAGACCTGGTCAATTCGCAGCCGGGCTGGCTTTACGAAGGCAATGCGGTGCTGCATCCGCGCGGCTCGGAGTATCAGACGCAGTTTGTGGTCGATGGCATCCCGCTGACCGACGACAGATCGCCCGGCTTGGGGCCTGCGATCGACGCGGACGAGATACAATCGCTGACCATTTACACCGGAGGGATTCCCGCCGAATACGGCAGAAAGATGGGAGGGGTGGTCGAGGTGAACACGCTGGAGGATTCGCAGCCGGGCTTCCACGGTCAGATAGCACTCTCCGGCGGCAGCTACGATTCGGGAACCGTCGCGGCTCAGGGGCAGTACGGATGGGGGAAGAATGTCCTCGGGGCCAGCGCGGGCGGCAGCATGACCGACCATTACCTGAATCCGGTGGTTCCGGAAAACTTCACGAATGCGGGGACGCTGGGGGATTTTTCGGTCAACCACGAGCGCGACTTGACAGCGAAAGACCGTCTTCGGATGAACGTCCGCCACGAACTTGCACGCTATGAGATTCCCAATGAGTTAGTGCAAGAGTATCCTCAACTTATAGGAACTCTTGGGGGCGAGCCTTCGCCGCCGCCCGGCACTCCGCCGCAACTGCAGACAGCCGATAACTTCGAGACCGTGGGAACCGTCGCCTATCAGCGCATCTTCTCGCCCGACATTCTCGTCGATCTTCGCGGCATGGTCCGCGCCAACTCCAACGACTTCCGTTCCAATCCCTTTTCCTGGCCGATCGTCGTCTTGCAGCATAACAATTTCAACGAAGGGTATTTCAACAGCTCGATCTCCATTCGCCGCGGCCGTCACGAGTGGAAGTCCGGGATTGAAACCGACAATATCTTTCTTCACGAAAACTACAGCGACACCGTCACCGCCAATCCCAATTACCCTGCCAGTTATCCCTTCGATCCCGGCACGGAGACTTCATTTGCGTTCGCCGGCGGCCGTCCCGATCTCGAACAGGCCGCGTTCGTACAAGACCTCATGCACCTCGGCAACTGGACGATCGATGCCGGCCTGCGCTGGGACCGCTATCAGTTGCTTGTCAATCAAAACGCCTTCAGCCCGCGCGTGGCGGCCGCACATTTTTTTCCGGCGGCGAGTCTGACGCTGCACGCCTCTTACGACCGCATCTTTCAAACTCCGTCCTTCGAGAACATACTGCTTTCCAATTCCACCGAGGTGCAATCCTTCGAGCCTACGGTTCTGCGCCTGCCGGTGTTGCCTTCCCGCGGCAGCTATTACGAGATCGGCGCAAGCAAGGCCTTTTTCAGCCAACTGCGCCTGGACACGAATATCTTTCGCCGCGACGTGGACAACTACGCCGACGACAACCAGATTCTCAACACCAGCATCGGCTTTCCCATCGCCTTCCGCAAAGCCGTACTGTACGGCGCGGAAGGCAAGATCGAACTCCCGCGGTGGAGGCGACTTTCCGGCTTCGTGAGCGAATCGTACATCGTCGGCAATGCCTGGTTCCCGGTAACCGGAGGACTTTTGCTGGGGGAGGAAAACACCGTCGCCGCCACCCAGCTCACCGGCCATTTCCCGGACACGCAGGACCAGCGCCACAGCGTTCGCGGCCGCCTTCGCTATCAGGCGACGCCGCGCTTCTGGGTGGCGGGCGGAGTTCAATACGATTCGGGGCTGCCCTTCGATACCGACAGCACCGAGCAACAGGCGCTGGCCGAGTACGGTCGGCAGGTGATCGATCGCATCAACTTCGTTCGCGGTCGAATCTATCCGGCCTTTCAGACGAACGCTTCGGCGGGCGCGGAGATATATAAGTCGGACCGAGTGAAGTTGCGCTTTCAAGCCGATGGGCAGAACCTGAACAATATCTTGGACGTGATCGATTTCGGCGGCCTGTTTTCGGGCAATGCCATCGGGCCGTCGCGGAGCTTCGCGCTGCGGCTTACAACTCTCTTTTGATTCGCGGCCGTCTTCCCGCGCATTGCCCACCCAGCCGATAAACTGGAAGGGTGCCCGCCCGCGGCCTAATCCTCGGCATTGAATCCTCTTGCGACGAGACGGCCGCCGCGGTGGTGGAGCGCGGCTCGCGCACGCTTTCGTCGGTGGTCGCCTCGCAGATTTCCACCCATGCCCGCTACGGCGGGGTGGTTCCGGAGCTGGCCAGCCGGGAGCATCTGCGCGCCATCGTTCCCGTGGTTCGCGCCGCTTTGGTCCAGGCCGGCATCGCGCTTGACGATCTCGACGCCATCGCGGTGACCAGCGGTCCTGGACTGGCCGGGGCCTTGCTCGTCGGCATTGCCTATGCCAAGGCGCTGGCCTTTGCGCAAGGGTTGCCGCTGATCGCCGTCAACCATCTTGAAGGGCACATCCACGCGGTGCTGCTGCACGAGGCCGAGTCCTGGCCGGACGGGCGGAGTTTTGCCGACGACGAACCGGCCCTGGCTTTGGTGGTCTCCGGCGGGCACACGCATCTTTATCGCTGCCGGCCGGTCCGGAACATCTGGAGCTACAAGCTGGTGGGCCGCACCCTGGACGACGCCGCCGGCGAAGCTTTCGACAAGGTCGCCAAGCTGCTGGGCTTCGGCTACCCCGGCGGACCGTGGATCGATGCCCTGGCCCGCTACGGCAACCCGCGCGCAGTGCCGTTCGCCTTCGCGCAGGTCAAGCGGAAACTCCACCTGGAGGGCAAGGCTCCCAGGACCAAGGCGGCCCGCACCGCGCCGATCGCCGATCTCGATCCCCGCTTCCTGTTCTCGTTCTCCGGGATCAAGACCGCCGTTTTGCGCTACGTGGAACTCAACCGTCTTCGCCCCGCTCTTGAGCGGAACACGGTCCGCGCAACCCGTCCGCCGCAAAGCAAAGAGGAAGCGCTGGCGCTCTGCCCGCGGCAGACCCTCGACCTGATCGCCAGCTTCCAGTGCGCGGTGGTGGGCGACCTGCTGAAGAAGACCTTGGCGGCCGCCGAGTCGCTCGGAGCGCGCCGCATTCTCGTTACCGGCGGAGTGGCCGCCAACCGCGAACTGCGCGCCCGCTTCACGGCCGAGGGCGCGCGGCGCAACCTTCGCGTGGCCTTTCCCACGCCGGCCCTCTCCACAGACAACGCCGCCATGATCGCCGCCGCCGCCTGGCCGCGCTTCCAGGCCGGAGAATTTGCCCCCCCCTCGCTCTCCGCCGATCCCTCGCTTGCCTTGGGAAAGTGAAGAGCGGCGAAAGCCAGTTCAACGGTCGATCGCTTCGTTTTTTGTGCGCGTCGCTTGCCAAATCGGAACAGGCCGGTTCGCATCCGGGACGGGCCGGAGATCGGCGGCATATTGACAGCGTTCCGCAAGTCCACAACCCATGACATGGGCGAAACTGTAGAGGTGCGGAGGTTGGCCAGTGATGTCTCACGGAGTTTTTGGCGGATTGTTTTCGCAGCGCGGCGCGCCGGTTTCGCCGGTCTCGATGGGGATTGAACCGCCGCCTCAAACCGCGCCGGAGGCGGATCGCAGCTTTGAATTTGCGCTGGATGCGCTGCCCTACAATGCGATGTTCTGCGACCGCGAGCTGATTCTGCGCTATCTGAACCGTTCTTCGCGCAATACGCTGCTCACGCTGCAACAGTATCTTCCCGTGCCAGTTGACCAGATCGTGGGCAAGTCGATCCATATCTTTCACAAGTCGCCGCCGAATATCGACCGAATTCTGGGCGCCAAGCAGCAACAAGGACGGCATCGTCTGCCGCACAAGGCGACCATCCAACTTGGTCCCGAGAAGCTCGATCTGGAGGTCGAGCCGATGATCGACGGGCACGGCGAGTATGTGGGCGCGGTGGTGCTTTGGGGAATCAACACACAGCGGAAGCAGGAGGCGCTGCAACGAGCGCAGGAGGCGCAACGCAGCGACATTGAACACTTGAACGGCAACTTGCAGATGGTGGCCACGGCCACCCATGAGATCGAATCGAGCATCGCCGAGATAGCGAAGAACGCCGTGGATGTGGCGCAAACGGCCGAGAAGTCGCGGCTGGCCAGCGCGGAGAGCAAGAGTTCGATCGAAAGCCTGCGGGTCTCCAGCGCGGGGGTGGCCAAGGTGGCGGAGTTGATCGCCTCGATCGCCACGCAGACCAGCGTTCTGGCGTTGAATGCGAACATCGAGGCGGCGCGGGCGGGGGTTCACGGCAAAGGCTTCGCGGTGGTGGCCAGCGAGGTGAGGAAGCTGGCCGAACAGACCGCCTCGGCCACGGCCG
>CAZMHC010000173.1:0-5389 GCA_964565955.1 uncultured Occallatibacter sp. | reverse complement strand
AGCCTCGTCGATCACTCCCAGCCCGGGGGAGAAATCAAAATTCAGGGGACGCTACCGTGGAGTGAGAATACTCCCTCAACCATTCTCTGACCTCCTCGTTGAGCGTCGTTCCCCGCAACCGGGCAACCGACCGCGCCTGCTCAATGAGGGTCTCATCCGCGCTGAAGGTGACGTTCTTCATGCGATCATTGTACACGAATCCCGTGTGCACGAGTAGCCGAACGCGCCTGAACTCCGAGCCGTTTGGGCGTACCCGGCAACCGAGATGAAAAGCTCACCTTCACGCCGGCTGCAAGACCTTCCCGCCACTTTTCTTGGAGACTTTCTTCGCGGCGCTCAGGACGGCATTGCTCTCACCCACCGGCCCATGCGTCTCGGCCGTCGGCGGAGGCGGCGCGTCGCCGATGCGCTTCGAGTAACCGCACTCGACCGCCGCTTTGACAGGATCGGCTCCTTTCTTGGCGCGCTTCTTCGGCAGGATAACCTCGTCGGCGGGCTTCTTCTTGTTGGGGCATTCGAGATAGATGCCGGAGCGCAGAGTCTTCTCGATGAGATAGGGGCTGCCGCACTCCGGGCACTTCCTGGCCACCGGCTTGTTATTCGAGGTGAAGTCGCACTTCGGATAGTTGGTGCAGCCCCAGAACAAGTTGCCGCGCCGCGCCTTGCGTTCCGCTAAGTCGCCGACCCCGCACTTGGGGCACTTGAGGCCCTCGATAATGTTCTGCTTCACATACTTGCACTTGGGGTAGCCGGAGCAGGAGACAAACTCGCCGTAAGCTCCCTGACGCAGCACCAGCGGCTTGCCGCACTGCGGGCAATCTTCGCCGGTTGGCTGCGGCGCGGATTGCTTCTGCTGCTGCTTCTGGCTCAACTTGCGGAAGGTCTTGCAGGGCGGATCCTCGTTGAAGCCGGGGCAGGACATGAACATTCCGAACGGACCGCGCCTGAGCACCATCACCCGCCCGCAGTTGTCGCAATACTCTTCCTGTTCGCCCGCCTCCTGCGCCTCGGGAGTATTCAGGTCCGGCTTGCCCTCGGTGTTCTCCTTGGTAAAGGTGCAGCTCGTCTTATCCTTCTTGTTATAGGCCGAGCAGGCGTAGAAGCTGCCGAACTTTCCCCACTTCAGCAAGAGAGGCGACCCGCACAAGTCGCACTTCTCGTCGGTCTTCTTCTCCATGCGCTTGATGTCTTCCATCCTCATGCCGGCGTCTTTCAACTCTTCGACAAAGTAGTCGTAGAAGCCGTTCATCAGGGTGGTCCACTTCTCCTTGCCTTCTTCGATGTCGTCCAGCTCCTCTTCCAGCTTGGCCGTGTAGGCCACGTCGAAGATATAGGGGAAGTTCTTGACCAATAAGTCGCAAACAACCATCCCTATCTCGGTGGGATAGAAGCGTCCGGCGATCTTGGTCGCGTATTCGCGGTCCTGGATGGTGTTGATGATGGACGCATAAGTCGAAGGTCGCCCGATGCCCCGCTCTTCCAGCACTTTCACCAGCGAGGCTTCGTTGTAGCGCGGCGGCGGCGCGGTGAAGTGCTGTTCGTTCAGCAGCTTTTCCAACTCCAGCGCCTTCACTCCATCGAGATTGGGCAGTTTGTTGCTCGACTCGTCCTCTTCGCCGTCTTTCTTTTCCTCGGCAACCTCGTAAACCTTGAGAAACCCGTCGAAGCGCACCACTGAGCCGCTCACGCGGAAATCGTAACTCTTGCCGGTCTTCAGCGAGACTGCGGCTATCTTGGCCGTGGTCACATCGAAGATGGCCGGCATCATCTGCGAGGCGACGAAGCGCTGCCAAATGAGCCTGTAGAGCTTCAACTGCTCCTCGGTCAGGAAACTAGCGATCGACTCCGGGGTGCGCGAAACGTCGGTGGGACGAATGGCCTCGTGCGCGTCCTGCGCGTCCTTCTTGCCCTTGTACTGATTTGGCGTCGCGGGCAGGTACCTTGCCCCCAACTGATTCTTGATCCACTCCCGCGCCCCGGCTATAGCCTCCGGCGCCACGCGCGGCGAATCCGTTCTCATATAGGTGATGAGGCCGGTGGCTCCGGCCGCGCCCAGAGCTACGCCCTCATAGAGCCGCTGCGCCACGCCCATCGTGCGCCGCACGTTGAAGCCCAGCTTGCCGGCCGCGTCGCGCTGCAACTGGCTGGTGATGAACGGTGCCAGCGGCCTGCGCTGCTTCTCCGTGGATTGCACGGAAACCAGCGACCACTTGGCCGTTTCGAGAGCCGCCAGCACCTCGTCCATCGACTTCTTGTCCGGCAGGGCGTTGGCGATGAACTGGTCTTTGCCGTCCTTGTCCTTGCCGTTCGCCACCCGCGCCGGTTCGCCGTCGATGCCGACAAAGCGTGCCTTGAGAGTCTTCGCCGCCTGCTTTTCGGGGTGCAAAATCGCATCCAGGGTCCAGTTTTCTACTGGAACAAACGCCCCGATCTCCCGCTCCCGCTCGACGATCAGCCGCACCGCAACCGTCTGCACACGGCCCGCCGAAAGCCCGCGCCGCACCTTATCCCAGAGCAGCGGCGAAATCTGATAGCCCACCAGCCGGTCCAGCACCCGGCGCGTCTGCTGCGCGTCCACCAAGTTCCGGTCCACCCCGCGGGCGTGTTTGAAGGCTTCCTGCACGGCCTTCTTGGTGATCTCGTTGAAGGTCACGCGGCGGATCTTCTTCCGCTCCTTGGCCGAGGTTCCCAGTTGCAGCGCCAGATGATACGCAATCGCCTCGCCCTCGCGGTCCGGGTCGGGCGCCAGATAGATTTCGTCCGCCTTGGCCGCGGCCTTCTTCAACTGCGCCACCACCTTCTCCTTGCCGGGAGAGACGATCAGTTCTGGAACAAAGGTCCTGTTCTCCAACTCCACGCCCAGTTCGTTCTTGGGCAGATCCATGATGTGCCCGACCGAAGCCAGCACTTCGAAACCCGCGCCCAGATACTTCTCGATCGTCTTCGCCTTGGCGGGAGACTCGACGATCACCAGCGATTTGCTCATTGCCATCCTTCGATTCCCAATCCCACTCTACCTTAGTTCTACCTCGTCCGGTCTGTTGGACTCCCGACCGGATTTTTCGGCTCATCGAGAGGGTCGATTTCCCCTTCCGGGAAAAATTGCCCGCAAGTGTTGCACATTATCATGGAATGCCGCCCCATTTCCACCGGCGCGAGGTTCTTCCTCAGCTTCCATCCCATTGAGTCTATGGTCGGGCCACTCGCGCGCCGCCTCACTCAGGCATTGAAACATCGCATGGTGATGGTCATTGGCCCGCGGATAAACCTTGCCATATCAGTGCGGTTCGAGACGGAAGGGGCGCTTTGCGAAATCTTATCTGGCAATATCGCCGAATCCGGTATTCGACGCGCTACCCGCTTCTTGCCGGCAACTCCCAATGGCCCCGTTCCTCGTCCTGACGGTTGACCCGCTCTGGCTTAGAATGGAGGCAAGGCAGCAGGTCTCCGGTTAGATGCTTTTCCATTGCTCCCGAACGTACAAATGACTCAGAAGCCCGGCACAACTTCTAGCCCAAACTCCCCGATCCGCTTCCGCATGGCCACTGAGGCCGACCGGTCGAGTCTGATTCCGCTCATCAACTCCGCCTTTGCCATCGAGACATTTCTGGAGGGCACACGCACTGACGACCAGCGGCTGGCGGCCGCCATGCGCGAGGGCGACATTCTGGTGGCTGAAGACGCCGGCGGTCAGCTGCTGGGCAGCGTCTATGTTGAAGTGCGCGGCACACGCGGCTACCTGGGTATGCTGGCGGTCGATCCCGCCCATCAGGGCACGGGTCTTGGCTTGCGCATAGTCGCCTCCGCCGAGCAGCATCTGCGTCTTCTGGGATGCCAGGCCGTGGACATCACCGTCCTCAGTCTGCGTCCCGAATTGCCGCCCATCTATCGCCGCTTCGGCTATGCCGAGACCGGCGTCGAGAATTTCAGCCCCTCCCGTGCGGTAACATCCGGGGCCGAATGCCATTTCATCGTGATGTCCAAGGAGCTTCGATAGCCCAACCGGAACGCGTTCCTTCCTGCGCTCCCTGCGCGACAATATGGATGATCCCAGCGGTGTAGAGGATTCTTTTCAGTCCGCGCACCCCTTTCTACTCCCGCCGCCAGAGAAAGCGGCAGGAGGCCTGCACATTCGGCACTGACCGAATCCGTCGAGGATTCAAGTTTATCGTTTTCCGTGTTACGATAAGCGTTAAAGACGATCCGCGCATTGTTGTATGCAAGGACGGGCATCCTAATGGAATTGAAACCGTCGTCCGATCCCACAGTCGAGAATTTGGAGAATGGTACGCGGCTGGCTCCGCCGCACCCGGGCAAGATGCTGCGCGAGGAGTTCATGAAGCCGCTCGGCCTCTCGGCCAATGCTCTGGCGATCGAACTGCGGGTTCCGGCGACGCGGATTTCGGAGATTGTGCGTGAACGGCGGGGCATCACGGCGGATACGGCGCTGCGCCTGGCCCGCTACTTCAATATGCAGGCTGAGTTCTGGATGCGTTTGCAGATGGACTTCGACTTGAAATCCGCGGCCCTTGTAGCTGAGACGGCCATCCATGTGGAGATCCGGCCGCGGTTGGCGGACTGCGGCCTGGAAATCCGCGACCTGGAAAACGCGGAATCCCGCGCGATCGCCTGAAGCCGCGACCCAGATTAGCAGTCTCTACAATGGAATTGCAACCGAAACGCACGGGAATTGCAAGAGAGTCCACGGCCCACTGTTTAGACCGACTGGAGATCGAGTTCAACGACTATGCCCACAACAGCGAATAAGGATTATTACGGTACGCTTGGCGTGAAGAAGACGGCGACGGCGGAGGATATACGCAAGGCCTTCCGCAAGGCCGCGCGGCGGTATCATCCCGATGTGAATCCGGGCGACAAGCGCGCGGAGGAGAAGTTCAAGGAAATCTCCGAGGCCAACGACGTTCTGAGCGACGAGAAGAAGCGCAAGGTCTACGACCAGGTAGGTTTCTACTCCGACCAGATCGACCCGGCCACAGCCGAGGCTTACGCTCGGCAGCAGGATGCGCGGGCCCACGGCCCGGTGGACTTCGGGGGCTTCGACTTTTCCGGCTTCCAGGACGGACCGGGGCATAGTCCGGGGGCGGGTTCAGCGCCGGGTCCAGCTTCGTGGGGCAGCTTCAAGGATATTTTCTCCGGCATCTTCAGTGGGGCGCAGCAGCCGCAGCGGTCGAGGGCGCCGCAGCCGGGCACAGACCTCGAATACCAGACTCCGGTCGATTTCTGGACGGCGATCCGCGGCGGTCAGGCGCGCATCGAGGTGCATCGCCAGGATACCTGCCCGCACTGCGGGGGCCAGCCCCAGACCATGGGGCCGATGCAATGCCCGGAGTGCAACGGGACGGGCCAGGTGACGCAGATGGGCGGGCGG
>CAZMHC010000172.1:0-5391 GCA_964565955.1 uncultured Occallatibacter sp. | reverse complement strand
CGCTACCGCGAGCGGCGCTTGAACTACACCAAAACACGGCCCACAACCGTGGCCACTCGGCAGGCGCTTTGCCGCGCCGCCACCAAGAGGCGGGAGCGCTTCTGGCCATGCCGGCCGGGGCGGGAAAGTCGTGGTGCTCTCAGTTGCCGGCAATTGCACGCGGTCGAGGCTCGACAAGCGTGAGCTAAGGCATGGTAGAATGTTTCGGCGAAGAGTACCGAAGGGAGAAAGTATGGACTCTGCCTGCGCGTTTTGCGGAAGCTACTTCAGGCTCCCGGGGCTCCGCTCCTCAGGATGGGGTTGTTGGGCGGCGCTCATTCTGTTGGCTGTGGTTGGACTGGCGGGTTGCAACTCGATAAGTTCGTCGAACCCGCCCACGGCCAAAGGCTCGGCGCCGACAATCGTTTCCTTTGCGGCAATTCCATCAAGCATAAACTCCGGTGCTCGCGCGCGCTGAATTGGCCGCCCGCGCGGCTTTGTGGAAGGCCAACGGCGAGCGAATTGTCTTTACCAACGGCTGCTTCGACCTGTTGCACATCGGCCACATCGAAGTGATCGAACAGGCCCGGCGCTTCGGCGACCGCCTGATCGTAGCCATCAACAGCGACGCCTCGGTGCGCGCGTTGAAAGGCCCCAAGCGCCCGATCGTGGGCGAACGCGAACGCGCCCGCGTTCTGGCCGCACTGGCCGCCGTGGACGCTGTAACGGTCTTCGCCGAACCCACGCCGTTGGAGTTGATCGCGGCGATCAGGCCCGACGTCATCGTCAAAGGCGGCGACTACGGCGTGGAGACTGTCGTCGGCGCGGCCGAGGTTCAGTCCTGGGGCGGTCAGGTCAAGATAGTTCCCACCGTCGCGGGCTTCTCCACCACGCGGCTGATCGAGAAAGGCGCGGGAACGTAAGCCGCGGACGGAGTTATGCGGGTTTCTACCTGGTATTTCAAGTGGATCGAGCGATGCCTGCGCATCGAGGCATTTTACGGAACCGGCGAGAACGCGGCGAAGACTTGAATCTGGATCGCCGCGAGCGTATATGTGCCGGTCGCCATGGTGCGCATACGGCTCGACACAGAGGCATGGCTGCTCCGGATTCTACAGATTCCCAGAATAACTCCATTCGAGAAAACGCCGATTTTACGGCATTTCAGAATATGGACTGCGATAACGACTTAGGCGATATCGGCAACCGGTAGATTCAGTCCGACTTTTGGCCGGATAGCAGTGGAATAGGCAAACTGAAGCGGATGCTGTACCATGCCGATAGCAGGCGGCGATGCCGGCGGATGGAATCTCCACCCCGACCATCGCGGGGAAGAGGATTTGCTCGGCCGAGCCGCTTTCATCCTCAAGGAGTGGATCGTGTCGGTTCGAAATGTTCGGATTCATCGGCTCTTTCTTGTTGGTTTCTTCTTTGCCGCTACCGTCGCCCTGGCGCAAAGCGGCGCTCCATCCCCCACCCGCGAAATCCACGCCGACCTCTCCCAGATTGCCGGACCGCATAGCGCCGCTCCGTTGCTGACGGTGGGCGCCGGACGAGCCAATGAGGGACTGCGCGCCGACTGGCAGCGGCAATTGGCCGATGTGCAGACGGAGATCGGTTTCCGCTACATCAGAATGCACGGATTGCTGAACGACGATATGGGCGTCTATAGCGAGGACGCGGCCGGCCATCCGCTATACAACTTCCAATACATCGATGCCCTCTACGACGCACTGCTGCGCATGAACATTCGCCCCTTTGTCGAGTTGGCCTTCATGCCCGCAAAGCTGGCCAGCGGCGACAAGACCATCTTCTGGTGGAAGGGAAACGTTACGCCTCCAAAAGACCCCGCCAAGTGGAGCGGACTTATTCGCGCGCTGCTGGCCCACTGGCGAGAACGTTATGGCGAGCGAGAGATCGAGACATGGTACTACGAGGTCTGGAACGAACCCGACTTATCCGGCTTCTTCGCCGGCTCCTTGGAGGAGTATCTCGGTTTCTACAAGATCACCGCGGAGGCCGTCAAGGCGGAGTGCGCCCATTGCCGCGTCGGCGGTCCAGCATCCGCATCGCCGTTCAAATACGAGCAGGAGTTTGTGAAGTATTGCGCCGCGAACCGTGTCCCCGCGGACTTCGTTTCCACCCATTCGTATGGCGTGAAACAGGGCTTTCTCGATCAAGACGGCACCACTGGAACGGTCCTCGACTCCGCGCCGGACGCGGTCAGCGGGCGTATGCGGCATTCGCGGGAGCTGCTTCTCCAATCCGCCCTGCCCAAGCTGGAACTGCACTTCACCGAATGGGGTTCCGCGTATACCGCCACCGACCCGGTGCACGACCAGTATCATCAGGCCAGCTTCCTTCTCGACAAGATCAAGCGCGCGGCGCCCTATGTCGATTCCCTCTCCTACTGGACCTTCACCGACATCTTTGAAGAAAATGGGCCGCGCTTCACTCCCTTCCACGGCGGCTTCGGACTGATCAATTATGAGGGAATTCACAAACCGGCCTTTTATGCCTATGAGTTTCTAAGCCGTCTGGGAACGACAGATGCAGTGGACGACGACGAACAATCCTGGATAACTGAGAGCGCGGACGGGCAGGTACAGGCGCTGCTCTGGGACTATTCGCCGCAGGTTCCACCGCAGGGTCAGAACGACCAGACTTATTACAAGCGGGATTTGCCCGCGCAAAACAAGGGCAATGCGCATCTCACTTTGACCCATGTGGCGCCCGGCACGTATTGGCTGCGGGTCTATCGCATCGGTTATAAGGTCAACGACGCATACTCCGACTATCTGGCAATGGGCGCTCCATCCCAACTCTCGCCGCGTCAGGTCGAGTATTTGAAGGAGAAGAACAATGGCGCACCGGTCTCCCAAGAGGCGATCCACATTGCCGACGGCGCCTTCAGTTACACCCTTCCGTTGAAGACGAACGACGTCTATCTCTTGCTGTTGACCAAGATCGCGGAGTAGACCTCGGCATCGCGACAAACCGGCCATTGAAGCCCGATGAAGGCATGAATTGGCAGGATCGGTGGGCGGTCTTCGACGTATCGAGGGCAACCCGCTCTACAGATTACACAAGAATTACATTGATGGGACACTCGCCGCCCCTCCTTGAGCTAGGCTCTGTCTTGCAAGTCAAATCCTCAAAGGAGTCCACCATGAATATCCGCATCGCAGCCGCGGCGTTAGCTTTCGTCGTCCCTGTTGCAACCGTTTCCGCTTTTGGCCAGGCAGGAAGCCTGGACCCAACTTTCGGTTCCGGCGGCATCGTCATTACAAACTTCGGCGTCAATGAAAACAACTTCCAGCTTGTGGATGCGGCGCTCGCGCCCAATGGCGATATAATCGTCGCCGGAACGGTCTCGAACCTTGCCGAAGGCGAAACGCAAAGCTGCGACATCATTCGCTATCTGCCCAGCGGCGAACTTGACGCGAGCTTCGGAAGCGCCGGCATCGCCACCCTCGCCGCGCCCTACTTTGCCAGCACAACGGGTGTCCTCTCCCTGCAAGCCAACGGGAAGATACTGGTCCTGACCCAGGTCGAAGTCGACGGCGCCCTTGAGGTTGCCCTTGAGCGCCTCGACGCCAATGGAGAATTGGATTCGACATTCGGCAGCGGCGGCATCGCAGTGGTCGACTTTCCCGCTCCAGCCACTGAAGTGGCGAGTCCCAGCCTGGTGCTGGCCCAGCCCGACGGAAAGATTCTGCTCGCCGGTGCGGCCACTCCGCCCTTTCGCAGCAAGCTTTCCCCGGAGACCGTGCTCGGCCGCTATCTCTCCAACGGCACCCCGGACACGACCTTCGGCAGCAAGGGCTTCGCGTCAGCGGTGGCCATCGGCACACCGAGCGCATTGGCCGTCCTTTCCGGCGATGGCATCCTCGCCCTCAATAACGCGGGTCAACTCGCGCAGTTTACCTCCGCTGGAGTTCCGCTAACCACGCCCATTGGCGGAACCGTGACAGCCGTAAAAGCAAGTGGAGCTTCCACGTTTCTGGCAAATGGAGATTTTCTCCAGGCCGGCGCGGTTCAGGGCCCGGATGGTCGCAGAAACGCCGACTCCATCATCGAGCGATTTCTGCCCAGCGGCGTTCTCGACTCCACATTCGCGTCTCCCGCTATCTCTTTCGGGCCGAACGGAGGGGGCGTGGACAGCTATTCCTTTGGCATCGGCACCGACTCGCTGGGCAGGGTCATTGTGGGAGGGCAATTCATCACTCCCACAAATGGCGTTTGGGGCGTGGCCCGCGTCAACTCGAACGGCAGCCTCGATACTACTTTTGGCAGCGGCGGCTCGGTGAATACATTGGTCGGTCTGGAAGGTTTTGCCAGCGTCGTTCTGATCCAACCGAATAACGAGATTGTCGCCGTTGGCGAAGCTCAGGTTTCCAAAGACACCGCCAACACGATGGAAGATCTGGCGATCGTCCGCTATCGGGCCGAGTAACTCGCTTGGCTGTTCATTGAATCTTAGGGATGCCCAGGTCCGGCTCCCGGACCTGGGTTTACCCTTGAACGTATGGCATTCACGCCACGCGCCGGGGGCAATGCTTCCAGCGCGTGGCGTCCTCCGCGCTGTGCGGCTTCGTAGGTTACAATGGCTAAAGAGGTTCCTGATGCCCACAGCAATGGTCACCTTCAATGGCCGCATTACAATTCCCCCGCAAGTGCGTAAAAATCTCGGGCTCAAGACCGGCGACAATGTGGAGTTCGTCGAAATTGAGCAGGGACGGTTCGCTATCTGTCCCCGGAACCGTTCAGCGATCGGCCATGAGCGCCGCATTCCAAAACCGGACTTTGCATTGGACAAGATTGGCGAGGCTTTGGCTTAGCATCGACTGGTGCATTGTCGACACATTTCTAGCGCGGTTGACCTTCGCTTGCTTCCGCCTCGTGAATTCTCCGGGGCAACGCAACCTTATGGAACCTCTGAATAACTCGCATATCCACAACTGGCGCCGGCTTCGGACGAGACCGCAATCTTGAACTTTCGCCATTTGCCCGAAGAGCGCGAGTTATGCGGCCAGATACACGATACGGTCAATTTTCGGGCATCCGAGTGGCTTTCTCTTGCAAGCGAGAGAGACGCATCCGGGTACTTGCCGAAGGACATGAGCTTTTCTTTGCCCTGATGCTTGTATGCTCAACGCCACAGCTTTCCACCCGCCGGAGTGACCCGGAGATAGAAGCTCCCGCTGTCGCTCGAGCGATAGAAACCCTGCCGGCCCGTCAGACCGGCAAAAACGGGCTGTATTTCAAAATCTACTGACAAGGCGCTGACAAGTAAGCGCGTCTTGAAGTGTCTCTGCTTGCGCCTTGTTGCGTCAGTTCCTTATTCCAACGATTTAATTGGTGGGCAGTGAGGGACTCGAACCCCCGACTTCCTGCTTGTAAGGCAGGCGC
>CAZMHC010000171.1:0-5395 GCA_964565955.1 uncultured Occallatibacter sp. | reverse complement strand
TACACGCAGACCTTCACCGTAACCGACTGAACGCGGACAGAGCTATCGCAAACGGGGCGCCCAGGTTCGAAAGTTAAGGAACCTGGGGCGCCTCAAGACTCGATTTCAGTTGGATGGAGGCCCATCCTAAGCGCGTCTTCTACCTCCGGTCTCCGTCCGGTACACTAACCCCTGTATGCCACGTGATTTAGCCCTACCCATCGAAATTCTGACCTCCGTGCTGGCCGTAGCCGGAATGGGCTACTTTCTCGCCGCCCTGGTTGCCGCGCGCGCCTTTTTAGCAGAGCGGCGTACCCCACCGACAGACTTTACCCCCGCTGTAAGCATTCTTAAATCCCTCAAAGGCATGGATCCAGGCATGATCGATGCCTTTCGCGGCCACTGCCGCCAGAACTACGCGGGCGCGTACGAGCTGCTCTTCGGCGTCTCCTCGCTCACCGACCCGGCAGCGTCCGCCGTCGCGCAACTCCAGGAGGAGTTTCCCGAACGCTCCATTCGCCTCATCGAGTGCCCCGCGCGGTTGGGAAGCAACGGCAAGGTTGGCACTCTGGTCCAGCTGCTCCCATATGCGCGTCACGAGTTCCTGCTCATCAACGACTCCGACATTTCCGTCTCCCCCCACTACCTGAAGCGAATCATGGGCTGCTTCGCTCCTCAACCTGGGTACGGCGGCAAGCCCTTTGCGCCGGTCGGCCTGGTAACGGCTCTCTATCGTGGCCGCGCCCACGGCACCCTCCCCTCGCGCCTCGAGGCGCTCGGCATCGCCACCGATTTTCAGGCCGGAGTGCTGCTCGCTAAGACGATTGAAGGCGATCTGCGCTACGGCCTTGGGTCCACGCTGGCCCTGCGGCGCGAGGCGCTCGACAAAATCGGCGGCCTTGCGGCGCTGGTGGACCACCTGGCCGACGATTACGAGTTAGGCGCTCGGGTGGCCGCGGCAGGCTACCGCGTGGTTCTCAGCGCCGAGGCAGTCGAGACCGCCATTCCCTCCTACCGCTGGGGCGGGTTTTGCGATCACCAGTTGCGTTGGGCGCGGACCGTCCGCGACGCCCGCCCCTGGGGCTATGCGGGACTCGTCTTTACCCACGGACTCGCCTGGGCCTTGCTCAATGTGCTGGCCAGCGGGCTGAGTCCAGTCAGCATTTGGCTGTTGGCAATGAGCCTTTTTCTGCGGCTGGCGCTGGCTATGACGGTCGGCGCGGCGGTTCTGGGGGACCGTCAGGTTTTGCCCAATCTTTGGCTTCTGCCGCTGCGCGATCTGATTGCCTCGGGCATATGGGTCGCGGGATTTGCGGGGAACACCGTCGTCTGGCGCGGTGAGCGCTTTTTGCTGAAGCATGGAAAGCTCTATCCTGCGAACCGCTAGAAAACTTCGACTCATTTCGTTCACGGAGCGCCAGTCTTCTCAGTCGCCCGCGGTCGTCGCCGCCGGTTCTTGCGCGCTGATGGCCGCGCAGTCTATGGTGAGGCAACTGCCCAGCGCGTTGAAATCCTTCTCCCAGCTCGGGCGGTCTTCCCGCTCCAGGGCAGTCAGGGAATAACTGGAACTGCGCAGAATCTCGTACCAGATATTCTGCGCCTGCCAAAGGTTCAGTTCGAAGGGCAACTCGACCAGCGTCCTGGCCAGCGCCAGCGCCCGGTCCAGCATCTCCAGCGAACCGGAGGACATTTGCAACTCCACCATGGCGCGCTTCATGCGCTGGTCGGCGCTATAGGATAGGTTGGCCGTCTCCAGCGGAATCTGGTCGGCCTTGGCCAGCCTGAGGAAGGAGCGCAACTGAGCCACATCGATGGGATCGGCATCGAGAGCGCGGCGCAAGCCGGCGTTGACCGCAAACCCCGCCGCCAGCATCAGCGCGGGCGGCTTGGGCAGGCCGGCAGAAAAGAGATAGTGCAGCAGGCTGGCGTGATCCTCGTAGATGGTGGTCAGCGAGTTCTCGATATCCTGAAGCGTCGAGCTGAGGATCAGTTGCACGATACGCCGCTGTTCGTCGGTGAACAGAGAGGTCAGCGAGTAATCCACGTGGCCATAGTAGCGATCCAGGAGACGAATCACCTCGGGGAAGTTGGCGCGTTGCACCTGCTCGGCGGCCTCCCTTGAGAAAGCCTCGAACTGGGCCGCGTCAGCCTCGCTGTACGGCTTCACCGCCGCTGTGATGTTCTGGTCGCCGAAGTGCAGCACCGCGAAGGAGAAGGACTGCTGCTCGGAAGTGACCGCGCTGACGATCTTGGCCCGTCCCAGCGCCAGCTTTCCGCGGCCGGAGGTGAAGATGGCCCAGGAGTTGCGCCACACGCGGAAGCAGAAGAGGTCGGTCTCCTCGGCAAACGACGAGAAGATTGAACTGATCGCGCAGTGCGCCGCCACCTGTTCCAGCCCCAACTGCCGGGAACTGACCTGTTCCTTGTAGATGCGCGCCCCGTCGCCGGCGCTGACCACATTCGAGCGGGCCTGAGAAAGCCGCTCCAGAAACGCCGGTTCCAGCTTCGCTGCCTGTTCGGAAAACAAATGCTGCGCAAGTTGCAATACCCGCGCCGCGTAGGCGACAATCTGCACCGTCTCAATGCCCGATATATCGTCGAAGAACCATCCGCAGCTGGTGTACATCAGTTGAGCGTGGCGCTGCATCTCCATCAACTCCAGCGCCCGCACCCGCTCGGCTACGGAGAGCGGGTGGCTCTGCTGCTTGCGGAAGAATCGCTCCACCGTCTGCGGGCTGTGGTCGAGAATCACGTCGATATAGCCGTCGCGGGCGGCCCACACGTCCTTGTATATCTTTGCGCCCTCCTGTTCCGTCAGCGGGACAAGGGCGTCGCGCAGCTCATCCAGCGCCTGCCGTAAGGGCCTTCGCCATGCCTGATTGAAGCCCGGCTTGCCGCCGTTGCACCCACAGTCCGAGCGCCAGCGCTCAATCCCGTGCGCGCAACTCCACGACGTATCGTCCACGATCTCCGCTTCGTACTCGGGTGGAAACTGTTCCAGAAAGTTTCCGTAGTTGGTCAGTTTGACGCTGCGATCCTGCTCCAGCAGACGCAGCGCATAGGCCAGCGCCATCTCCCCGTACTTGTGATGATGGCCATACGATTCCCCGTCGGTGGCCACGTGAACCAGTTGCGGGCCTAGGCCGTCCTTGAAGCCCGCCTTGAGCCGCGCGGCTAAGTATTCGCCGGAGTTCAGCAGCCCCTCGAAGGCGATCGCCCGCGAGGCCGGGCCGTCGTAAAAGAAGACCGCGATCGAAGCCCCGGAGGCGAAGCGGACCAGGTACGGGCGGCGCGTATCCACCGTCGCGCCCGTCGTATCGGTCCAGTTCGCCCCCTCCCTAAGCGCGCGGACTCGCTTGCACTGATGCGGCGCAAGCAGCGTGAATTTGATCCCGTTCTGGGCCAGCAACTCCAGCGACTCGGTATCCGCCGCTGTCTCCGCCAACCACATTCCCTCCGGCGGAGCGCCGTAGTGTTGCTCGTAATCGGCAATGCCCCAGCGGATCTGCGTGACGCGGTCGCGCCGACTGGCCAAAGGCAAAATGATGTGGTTGTAAACCTGCGCCATCGCCGAACTGTGACCGCCGAAGTTCTTGCGGCTGCGCCGTTCGCCGTCCAGGATCATCCGGTAGGTCCGCGGCGCGTTTTCCTTGAGCCAACTCAGAAGTGTGGGACCGATGTTGAAGCTGATGCGCGCGTAATTGTTGACGATGCGGGTTATCAGCCCTTTGGTGTTGAGAATCCGAGCCGCCCCGTTGGTGGCGTAGCACTCCGCGCAGATGCGCTCGTTCCAGTCGTGGTAGGGCACGGCGGAGTCCTGGGTCTCGACCGTCTCCAGCCACGGATTCTCGCGCGGCGGCTGGTAAAAGTGACCGTGAATGCAGACAAACCGTTGACTCGGGCCCATGCGAACCTATACCCCTGCCGGCGATCCGGGCTGTTGGACCTATTGTAGGCCAATCGGATTTAAGACCGGCTTGCCCGTCCGCCCGATGCCTTCTCGGTGGTCAGATCGCAGGCCCGCCACAAATACCAGCAGGCCACGGAGCGGAACGGCGCCCAGCGTTTTCCCCTCTTCAGCAAAACCTCCGGAAGCGGGAGGTCTTCGGCGGCTAGCGGACGGGTCTTGGGAATCCGCAAAAAGGTGAGCGCATACCCCTTGCGCACCCCGTAGTCGGTCGCCGGCAGCACGTCCGGGCGTCCCAAGCGAAAGATCAAGAGCATCTCCACCGTCCACGGACCGATGCCGCGCACCTCGGTCAGCCGGGCGAGGATCTCCGCGTCGCTCATCTTCTTGATCGCCGCATGAGTGGGCACGGTCCCGTCCAGAGTGCGAGCCGCGAGATCGCGCAGCGCCTTGATTTTGTTGCCGGAGACTCCGGCGGCACGTAGCGGCTCGTCGGGCGTATCGAGCAGCAGTTGCGGCGACGGATCGCCGCCGAAATACTCCAGCACCCGCCTGTGGATGGTCGCCGCCGCCTTGCCGTGCAACTGCTGGTAGAGGATCGACTCCAACAGCGACTCGAACGGCGACGGAGAAGGATCAAGCCGTAGCGTGAACGGTCCGGCACGCTCGATTAGCGATCCGAGTTTGGCATCGCTCACGCGCAGATGCGCCACCGCCTCGTCGGCGTCGAAAGGAAGTTTGCGGCTCTTGCCATCGTGGATCATAGGCGAACAGTGTACCGCGGCGCACGTGCCTTCTCCTCGTTTATAACTGGACTTTCCGGGCCGTCCCCTGGCTCCTCCATACGCAGGTAGATCCGGCCCATCCACTCCTGATTGGTCTCCATCAGCGGCGCCGCGATCAGCCGCAACAGCGACCGCTCATGCGGAAAGACCCGCACCACTCGCGTCCTGCGCTTCAACTCCTGGTACTGCCGCTCCGGCATATTCGTGGTCCGCATTCGCTTGCAATGCGCCTCCGGCAGCGCATAAACGTCCGGAACCTCCTCGCCGCTTTGCTCCAGCAGCCGCGCCACTTTGGGAGCTTTCTGTCCCCAACTCCGCGATGGCCGCGTCCAGGCCAACAACGGAGCAACTGGCGCGGTTTGCGGATTGAATCATGGATGATCTCGACTCGTACAGGCAAGGAAGCGCGGGCACAGGAACACAGTTTCTGTGTTCCTGTGGAGCGTACTGTTGAAAGTTATTGATTATAGGTAAGTTAGCATAGGGTCCACAGTTTCACAGTTTCTGTGATTCTGTGTTTCTGTGGAGGGTGGCCACGGAAAGCATTGATTATGGAGGAGTTATATAGGCCTCCACAGTTTCACAGCCAAAATCGCGAATATTTCGGTGTTTTCGGTCCAGTCGATTTTTGGGCAAACGGTTGATGGGACGGCTGTTAGCGAACGCGAGAAAAGCGCTTTTCGTGACATAGAATGCGATAGTTTCGGGACGGCTTCACCAGGGG
>CAZMHC010000170.1:0-5403 GCA_964565955.1 uncultured Occallatibacter sp. | reverse complement strand
CGGTCGTTCGCGCCGGCTTTGGCCTCTATACCATGACGACTCTTGGCCCCATGTCCTTCAACAGTGGCATCATCGCCCTCTCGGACCTACTCACTTACAACAATTCCGTCACCAACGGTGTTGCGGCGTTCCAATTTCCGCAAACATCTCCTCCGGGCGCGCCGGCCAGTTTAGGCGGGGGCGACTTCGAGGAAGCCAACAATCCGTACTGGAAGGATCCCACGTCAGCGCAATGGAACTTGACCGTGGAGCGGGAAGTGACACCCGATACGACGGTCCGGTTGAGCTATACCGGCCAATCCACCTACCATCTTCCCATCACCACGGACCTGAACCAGATTCCGGCGAGCACGACCCCCTACACAGTTCCGGCCAACGGATACTCGGTCGTCGATCCCCGCGCGCCCTATCAGAACTGGAATTTCCTGGAGTATTCGGACAGTATTGGGAACCAGAGCTACCAGGCGGGCACCGTCGAATTCGCACATCGAGTGTCGCGCGGGCTGACGTTCCAGGCAAACTACACTTTGGTGAAAAACATCAGCGACGCGCAAGGCAGCGACGCCCCCTCCGCCTATGCGGGCGAAGAGCCGTATGCAGTGGAGATCGCCAACCGCTTTGACATCCCCTACGACCGCGGCAACGTGGTCGGAACGCCGCGGCAACGGCTCCTGCTGACAGGTACGTATGAACTCCCGTTCGGAGCCGGCCATGCTTTACACGGACCCCGGTACTTGAACGCCATTGCGGGAGGCTGGGTTCTTAGCACGGTTACGACGATACAAACCGGCCAGTGGCTAACACCCACGATGCCGGCGGCCGACGATCAATCGAACACCAATATGATCGTGCGAAGCACCGGCGGGGCCGTTGCGCGTCCGGATTGCGTGGGAAATCCCGCCCTGGGCCAGACTACACAACAGTTCTACAATCCCAGCGCCTTCGCTCTGCCGCCAACCGACGCCGGGCGGTTTGGGAGCTGCGGTGTCGGCATCCTGGAGGGTCCACACACGATTGACGTGGACATGGGCGTTGCTAAGCGTTTCAGCATCGGGGAGCGGGCGCACGTGCGTTTCGAGGCCACATTCACGAATGTCTTGAATCACACCAATTTTGCGCCGCCCGCGACGAACATAACCAGTCCCGCTTTCGGGGTTTTGGAATCCGCACTGCCGCAGGGATCTGGTGGCAACCGTACGGGACAAGTCGCGTTACGCATCGACTTCTGAAGACGGTAGATTGCATCGGCGCGCTGCGGCTGCGTGCCGTGGACTCGCTATGTTGCGACGGTCTTGCAAGATTTGCGGACGGCGCGCGACACGCGCCCGGCTGCCGCGCGGCTGGAAGGTTCACGGTGACGCCGTTCTCTGCATGGAGTGCCGGCGCGAGAGATACAGGCTCAGGTCCATCACGATGCAGGTGGTGGAGTCCATTGGAACTGCATGGCGGGATTTACGTACTGCGCTAGGAGGGTCCTGGCGTCGCGCGACGCTACGTGAAGGAACCTGGGAAGCGAGGATCGCCGAAAACCGCCCCGTGGTTCGCGTGCTCATCAGAGACCGGTGGTGGGACCTCCGCCTCAAGAGTGCCGCATGGACCGGCGGGCAAAGAGCTGCCTACGAGAAACTCGCATCTGGCGAGGCTGCCGGCGACCTGTTGGTTTATCGTGTGCCAACAGAGGATCCCAACCAACAGTTCGAAATCATGTGCCGGATGGTGGTATGGCTGCCCCGCGAGCGGATAAAGAATATGCAGGGGACGTAAGACGCCGTGCGATCACTCGAGTCAGCTCGATGATGTAGTTATCGGCGATTTGCGAGAGGCCATTCCTGCGAAACGGGGTCGGCTTCCATCCGGCTCCAAGGCCCGAAAAACATGATCGTAACAGTTGGCATCGTCGGGCTGTCGGGGCATCTCAATGCTGGAAAGCCGCTACGACCAGGTCGAGCGCCAAAGCGGGCAGGAGGGATAGCGCCCCACCCACAGGATGGGCCCGAAATACCAAGACTCCGAACGCGACGGAATCGCTGGGTAACCTCGCTGCGGTCGTTGGCCGGCGCCCCCTGGGAATGCCGCACAGGCGGGTTCCTAGAGACGTTCGAACACGACCTCCCCGAGCAGCGTTTTCACCGGGAGTGCCTCAACCTGGATAGTGTGCCTGGCATCAGACGTGACGTCGGAAACATTGTCCCCGGCGTGCTGACACAGGTCCTGGGAAAGAATCAAAATCGATGAACCTCATCGGGAGCTCAGAGAGCGGCCGAACTCCCAACGAATCGGGGGCTTACTCCGGAACCGACGGATTAGGGCGGGAAACTCGCTAGGATCCGCGCAAAGGCGGCCAGCACCTGCGGACTATTGCTGTTCGCCGAATCGGGCCACCAGGATTGCGCTTCGGTTCACTTGTCTGAGGCTGGTTTTTCCGGCGTAATCAGCCGGAGCGGTTGGCTTGCATCGAAATGGAAGTCGTCTCGCGATGGCGTCGTCGCGGCCTTGCGATCCTTGAAGGCAGCAATTCGCCGGCGGACCTCTTCGTCATCAGCCGCCCTCTGGCCAGAACTCACGACTCCACCTTTAGGCTCAATCGAAGTAGTTTTCCCTTCATCTGTGGCAGCTCGCTTGGCTGAAGTTCGCTTCCCCAAGGATCGTAACCGGACAAAATCGTGAAGCGTGCTGATCGAGACACTTAGTTGGCACTTATCGGCGAGAACTCCCACGATTTCCCGGTACGTCCATCCACGCTGTCGCAACTCGTCAATCAACTCACGATACGACTCCAATCGAGAGCGCGGCGGCTTCTCGGGCAGTGTGTCCAGAATATCTTGAAGCTTGTCCATCATGCGGTGAGATCTTACAGGCCTAATCTCAATTCAAATGTCAGCCGACCGGCTAACGAACGACCACCGAAAAACACCGAACAGATGCCGAATATTCACCGAAGATTTTCCGAACATCGGCCGAACAAGAACCGAATGAAACCCGGACAGACACCGAACACAAGCCGATCAAATGCCGAACAAATGATCCGCTTGGCGGGCCCCGTGAACCTAAGCCGACAGGCTTAGGGATGGTGTCTTTCTCATGACTCCAGCTCTTCGAAAACATGTGCTCGCTGCATCACTCGGCTTCCATCTTCCGAACCACGATCTCACTAATAAACCGCCCCGCCGGGCCGGGAAAATGCTCGGATCGTCCGCTCTCCTGAATGCGCGCGACTCGATGAGCCGCGGTTGCGCGCAACAATGGACCGAGTCCGGCGCCCTTCACCACCACATCGTGGCTGGCGAACGCAATTCCCACTTCGTCGTCACCGCCTTCGGCGTACACGAACTGATTCCACGACAGAATCACCGTCTGGCGCAGCAGCACAATCTCCAGCGCCGGCGGTTGGTCGGCCGCGCTGATGACCCATGGCGCTCTATCGACTGAGGTGGTGTTCACGAGTGCGTTCCTTTCGTGGTTGAATGACTGCTTGCTGGATTTGTTTCGAAACGGACGTGAGCAACTGGGCTGCTCTTCGGACCATATCTCGCGCCGCTACCAAGCCGCGAAGAGCGCCTCTATGCGAATGCGTCCCCTTGCCTCGCACAAGCTCGGACGCCGACGTTCGCGCCATCGACCGTGCTACGGTGGGCTGGAGTCGCTCCTTGTCGCTTGTAATCACGGTGACGCTCTGGCGGCCACGCGATGCAGCGACGTAGAACAGCTCCTTTGGCATGCTGTCACCGGAGATGATTACCGAATCGACGGTCTTGCCTTGGCTGCGATGGGCGGTGACCGCGTAACCGTGGGCGAAGCTGCGATAGCTGGAGGCCAGCGCTCGGCCGTCGTCAAGTTGAATTCGGCCGGTGGCGTCCACGGCGGACACCGTGACCAATTCGCCGTTTGTGATCCGCAGCCCAGGCTCGCGGCGGTTGGCGGTCAGCAGAAGTCGATCTCCGGGAGACACCTCAATCGGCCGCGCCGCAACAACATCGAAACTCGCGGCTTGCCTTTTCGAAAGGGTGCGTTCGATTCCGTCAGCACATCGGACCACCAGACTGCTGGATGCGACACGCACAACCTCCACGGTGTCGTTTTTCGAGATTGACTTCACAGCCCTGTGAAAGCCAAGGATCTGCCCAGCGCGATAGTTCCGGAAGTCGGCTTTCTGTGCCGCAGTCCAGTTGAGCGAAACGTGTCGCGTGAGGTCCGCGCCTGGGCCGAGCTCCCCGCGCGTCTTTCGGCGTTCCCGGATTGCATCGGTCACTCGGTCAATCTCGTCGTGCGTCGCGCAGACAACCAAACGGCTTTGCCCGGCGGCGGCGTCATATGCGTCGGCAACGGCTGCGGCTCGCTCGGAAATCGGCGCTTCACGAACGGCGCCCATCGCATCGAGCTTCTCGAATCCGCGTTCCGGGTTCCGGCGAAGCTCTTCGATCGCAACCCGGTAGTCTTTCCTGGTTTGCCGCTGGACCTGAGCCAGCGCGACTGTCTTCAACCGGGATTCCTTTTCTAATATCCGCAGAGCGTCGCCCGCTTCCACGCTTCGGATTTGCTTGGTGTCCCCGCTGAAGACTACGCGCAGGGAACAGTCTTCCGCCAACCGGAGCAAGTCCGCCATCTGACGCGCCGACACCATACCAGCCTCATCGAGGATGATCACCGTGCCACGAACGTCGCCACGGGTGCGCGGGTCTTGCAGGAGGCGTTCGACGGTGATGGCGTCAGCGAAGCCGACCTTCTGCAATTCTTCAACAGCGCTCATCGTCGGCGCTACTGCCAGTACATCGCGCCCCGTCTCCATCAGTCCGCGCCACAGCTCTTGCAGAGTTGCGGTCTTGCCGGTGCCAGCCGCGCCACTAATGCTCACCGCGCGGTCACGCGATTGAAGAACAAACTCCACGGCGTGTTTCTGCTCCGGGCGCAACTGGTCCGAGACGAGAAACGAGCCGGTGCCACCAAGCGGTTCGAATGCGCCGAGCCCACGGTTGATCGCGGCAATCATGTTTCGTTCGCGCTCCAGGCTCGCCGCCGTTGCGACCTCGCGGCCCGAGCGCAATACCTTGCCCGTGGATTCCTGCAAATACACTTCGCCCTTCAGGTCGGCAAGCCGGATTCGTCCCCGGCCGTGTCGCAAGGCCTCCGTGAGCAATTCATGGTCCGGTGCGACAGAAACGCGCTCGAAGATGTGCTCTGCGGCATACTCCAGTGAAGGCGCACTCGAATCCACAGCCACTGACCTGATCCGCGCGGCGCCCCTCACGGCCGCCAGTGCCTGTGTTTCGTCCGGAGTGAGCCGCTTCCGCTGTTTCTCCCGGAGTTCGAGCGTCGAAATCTCGGTGAGTTTGTCGGCGCGCGATTCTCGGACCAGAACCGCGATCTCGTTGTCGGTAGGTCGCCGCCCGTGCTGCTCCACGAATG
>CAZMHC010000169.1:0-5509 GCA_964565955.1 uncultured Occallatibacter sp. | reverse complement strand
CAGTCTGACCGCATGGCCCTGGATAGTTAGTCTCAACTTGAAAGAGAATTAGAATCCACTCCGACAACGTCGAATCCAGCCCTGCTGTACCCGGTTCCTGCTCCGCCGGCACAACAGAACAGGTCGAGTAGTCTCGGCTTGTGCCCAAGTACCGCCAAAGCATCGACCTCAGTGCCGATTTTGGCTACGCATCGACTTCTTCTGCTCGAAACAACACTCAGTGTCATTGCACCTGCATTCATGACCCAATTTCCCCCATACTGTTTTTATATTCTCTCGTAGCCCCTGGAAAACCTGTTGTTTTCTTGTACTTCGGATAGTACCGCAAAAGGGAACTGCTATCCACCGGAGTTTCACAAAGGGATCATATGGGGCACCTGTCAATCTTGGGAATTCATTGTGCGTGGAATGAGCCGCCTTCTACCGGTACGATTCGTCCCTGTGAATCACGAATTCCGGATAAGCGCCGCCGCCCAGTTCATGCAGGTCCATGCCGATGCGCTCGCCGTCCGGGTCCACGCGGAAGGGAAGCGCGCGATTGAGCAGCCAGAAGAGCAGATAAACCAGCGGCAGAACCAGCCCCAGCAGCGTGGCGATGCCCACCAGTTGGGCTAGCAGTTGCCCCGGCAGCGGAGCGAAGAGTCCCACTGCGAACAATCCCCACAGCCCACTGGCGGCGTGAACCGCGATGGCCCCGGCGGGATCGTCGATGGAGAGCGCCAGTTCGAGCAGTTCGACCGTCAGCGGCGTGACGATGCCGGAGACCAAGCCGATGAAAAGCGACTCCATCGGCGTGACCAAGCCGGCGGCGGCGCAGGAGGCTACCAAGCCGGCCAGCCAGCCGTTGGCGCAGAGGCTCGCGTCCGGCTTGCCGAAGCGGATGCGGGTGACGGCGAAGGTGGCCGCTAGCGCCCCGGCGGCGGAGAGCAGCGTATTGATTGCGGTGACCGTAAGCGAAGTCAGCGGCGCGTGTAGCCAAAGAATCGCGCCCGCCAGGTTCCAGGCAACCCATCCCACCAGCGCCAGCAAGCAGCCGAAGAGAATATAGACGGCGTTGTGGCCGGGCATGGCCGTGGAGAGGCCCTCCTTGGGAAATTTGCCCTTGCGGGGACCGGCGATCCAGACCACGGCCAGCGCGCTGAGGCCGCCCAGTACATGAACCGCGGCCGCGCCTCCGCCGTCGAGGAAGCCCGCTCCCAGTCCAAAGTTCACGCCTGACTGAGCCAGCCAGCCGCCGCCCCAAACCCAGTGCGCAGTGAGAGGAAAGACGACCGCGGCCAGCACCGCCGCCGCCGCGCAACCGGCCGAGAGCCGCCAGCGGTCCGCTCCCGATCCCCAGGGAATCAAGGCGGCCATGGATACGGCTAAAAACTCGAAGAGCAGAACGAGTTGCGCCTGCGGCGGGGCCGCGCCGAATCCGCCCATAAACGGCGCAGCGGACCCCGCCCAGTTCCAGGGCTTGCCGGCAAACTGAAAAACATAGCCCGCGCCGCCGGGGGCTCCCGGCAGATTCCCCGTCAGCGCTGCGCCGGCCACGGCAAAAACGATGGTGGAGACGGCCAAAATGATCAGGCTGCCAAGCAGCGCCTGGGCGGCCGAGCGCGAACGGCCCAGGCCTGTGTTTATCAGCGCCATCCCGGCAATGGCCAGCGGGGCCAGCGCCAACAGCGCCAGGGTAAGGGAGAACGCGACCTCGGTCATGGCCGGCCTCCCCGAACTTCCATATGTCCGCGCACGGCCACCGCCAGTCCCAGCGCCTCCACTGCCAGCCCGCAGACCACGAAGGCCACCCTCGGCCCCGGAGCGGGAAACAGGACAAGCGCGGCAATGGCGAGAAAAAATCCGGCAGGCATAACCAGCAATCCGGCGTACTTCATGGCCCTCCCCTTCCGGAATCGGCCGCTAGCCCGGAAGACTTGCGCGGCGGTGCCGGTATGGCAATTGTGCGCCGCCTTCGGGACAAAGTCCGTACCTGGACGTTCGATCGCTGAGGGCGCGTCTGATGAACTCTTTATGAATTCTAAAGCACCCGCTTGTATCGGAGCGCCGCCCAGTCCCCGCATCTCAATTCGATCCTTCCTTCGACCTGAAAAACTGCTCCAGGGGGCTCGATTGGACAAACCGCTTCCAAATGCGAATTCCCCGATGGATATCCAAATTCCGCTCGACAATCGACCAAAGAAGAAGGTAGACTTCTCGCGTTCGCATTGCCTTTCCCCGGCGCAACGCGAAACTTCCCCTCAGCGCGCCCGCCCGGTCCAGGAAACGAATCCAGGGAACACGAAATCCAGGAAAGCGAACTCGGAAAAAATAAACCAGGAGATCCAATATGAAAGATTCAACCCCGCCGTTGTCGTCCGCATTGCAACCGCCGCCGCGCCCCAGCGGCAAGCAGGTATGCGCAAGCGCGCTTCTCAGCCTCAGCCTGCTCTTGGCCTCAGCCCCGCCCGCGCATCCCCAAACCGCCGTCACCGTCACCGTCGATTACTCCGATCGCCTCGGGCCGTCCGAACAGATGGCGAGCGGATTCCTGCACGGAATCGGCGCGACGCATCCCGCTCAATATCTCATCGACGGAGTGAAAGTCGCCGCGGATAGAGACATGGTCTACGTCAGCGGAGAGGCCCCCGGCGTAACGGGTTCCTCCGAACCGGGAGAGTATGACCCGAATTTATTCGATCCCGCGACCTACGCCCGAATAACCGATGCCAATCCGAACGTGGCGCTGATGGCCGGGCTTTACTATTACGTCGATGCGTCGGGAGAAAACTACTGGCCCGGAGACGGCGGCAATGAATCAACCTGGAGAGGTACAGTGGCGGATCTCGTCGACTATGCGTATAGCCATGACTTGAAAATCTATTCGTGGCTCCCCTGGAACGAGCCGAACATACAATGGACTGGAACAGCCAGCCCCCAAGGCACGGTGCGCAACACCGCCGACTACTATCAGGCATGGCTGAACGCCTATCAAGTCGTCAAGAGCGTCAATTCGAGCGCAAGGGTCCAAGGACCGGAAGCTGCCGGCTTCGATGAAAGCTACATTGAGTCGTTTCTCTTGTTCTGCAAGGCCAACAACGCGCTCCCAGACATTCTGAGCTGGCATGACCTTGCCTCGGGCGCGCCGGAAGATATCGAATCGGAGTCGTCCGAAATCGTGGCCTGGATGTCCGCCAACGGCATTAAACCGATGCCGCTCGCCATCACTGAATACGCGGGAGGAAATCCAGTCGGTTACAATCCCGGACAAATCGCGGCGTACATTGCAAGACTCGAACGCGCCTCCCGTGAGAGCGGAATGCTGTTCGGCTTGAATTCGGATTGGGACTACGGCGGCGGCAGCGCAAATTTCATTGGGACTTTGGGCAATCAAGCCGACGCGGCCACTGGCACGTACCCCACCGGCGGGTGGTGGGTCTACAACGCCTACAAGGACGCAACGGGGGAAGCGGTGTCTGAAACATCTTCCAACACGGCCGTGGTCGAGGCCTTTGCCGCCTACGACGCCAACATATCGAGGTCAGAAATTCTACTTGGCGATCCGATTGGCGGATCGGCGTCGAATGTGACGCTCACACTGAAGAATCTGAACGATTCGGCCTCGCTGACGAACGGCGGAAAAATCCATCTGAGAGTCGAAACGATCATGCCGGCGGGCGATCTCTACCAGCCGACGGTAGCTCTGGAGGGCGACTACGCGACCTCCGGCAACGCGCTCACGGTAACTCTTCCTACGCTGGAGTCCCAGAACGCATACCGAATCCTCGTCAATGCGGCCATCGCCACCGCGCCAACGACTTATTACGAGGCCCACCTGCTGCCGGAGACGAACACTGCGGGAGTGGTATATACAACCTACGCGGAATCAGGCTCAAGGGACGGGACCGCCGCGTCCCTGAACGCCACCGCCAAAGGCGATGAGATCGCCTACATGATCGACGTGGCGACCGCCGGAGTGTACGATCTGCGCGCCGGTCTCAAGAGGGGGAATTCGAACGCAATGCTTCAGCTCTACGTCAACGGGGCAGCGGTGGGCGGCCCCAAGGACGAGTACGAAAGCACTACTAACTTGTACAACGACGACTTTGGCAACGTCGATCTTCCTGCCGGAAATTCAACGCTGAAGTTTGTCGCTGTGAACAAGAACCCATCGTCGAGCGATTACGCCATGTCCTTCGACTACTTCGAACTGATCGCCCTTGCCGCGACGACAACCCCAACCAACCCGATCGTTCCTTACATTGCGGTGAACGGCGTCTGGAACCCGACGCCCGAAACCGCTGTTACCGTAGCTGTCGGCTCGACGGTGAGTCTCGGCCCCTGGCCGGCCAGCGGCGGCACATGGGCCTGGACCGGCCCCAACGGCTTCACCTCCACCGCGCGCGAGATCGATGACATTCCACTGACCGCCGGCGCCAATGTTTATATCGCAACCTACACGCTCAACGGCGTCTCCAGCACCGAGACCTTTACCGTCACGGCAACCCCAACCAACCCGATCGTTCCTTACATTGCGGTAAACGGAGTATGGAACCCGACGCCTGAAACCGCCGTCACCGTGGCTCCGGGAACCTCCGTCAACCTCGGCCCCCAGCCGATCAGCGGCAAGTGGAGCTGGACCGGCCCCAACGGATTCGCCTCCAGCGCGCGGGAGATAGATAACATCGCGTTGAGTGCCGGAGCCAACGTCTATACGGCCACCTATACCGTCAACGGAGCCAGTTACACGCAGGCGTTTACCGTTACGGTCAGCGGCAGTTGCGCCGCCAACCCGATCGTTCCCCATATCGCGCTGAACGGCGTTTGGAACCCGACGGCTGAAAACACGGTCACCATAGCTTCCACGGCCACGGCCGTGAACCTCGGCCCCTGGCCGCTGAGCGGCGGCACTTGGAGCTGGACCGGACCCAAGAGCTTCACCTCCACCGCGCGAGAGATTGATAACATCCCGTTGAGCGTAGGCTCCAACCTCTATACCGCAACTTTCGTGAGCGATGGATGCAGTTACACCGAGCCATTCACCGTCACGGTCCAATAAGCAGGCGCCCCAGGTCCCAAAAGAGGGACCTGGGGCGCCCATCCTTGTTGGATATTGGTTACCCCTCTTCCGCCTCGCGCAGCTTGGCGATCACGGTAAAGTCTTCCAGCGTGGTCGTGTCGCCCTTGATCTCGCCATGCGTGGCCAGTTCCCTCAGCAGACGCCGCATGATCTTGCCGGAGCGGGTCTTGGGCAGGGCTTCGGTGAAGCGAATGTCGTCGGGGCGGGCCAGGGAGCCGATCTCCTTCGAGACCCACTTGCGCAGTTCGTCCTTTAACTCGTTGCTCGGATGGTTGCCGCTTTCCAGGGAGACAAAGGCGGAGATCGCCTGGCCCTTGAGTTCGTCGGGACGGCCCACCACCGCGGCCTCGGCTACCTTGGGATGGGCCACCAGCGCCGACTCCACCTCCATGGTTCCCAGCCGGTGGCCGCTGACGTTGATCACGTCGTCCACCCGGCCCATCAGCCAGA
>CAZMHC010000168.1:0-5590 GCA_964565955.1 uncultured Occallatibacter sp. | reverse complement strand
GCACCGGTACCGGCTTGCCGCTGATCCAGGAGCCGGTCGGGCCGTCGCCGGAATCCACGAACCGTACCCGGTCCCAGACCTCCCGCACGCGCGCGTTCCAACGCGCCCTTTCGTGCGTCAGCCTGAATTGCCCGGTCACCGCGCGCAGGTGCTGCTCGTGAGCCGGTTGGTACAACTGATCCATGTATTCCTTCACCATGCGCCGGCAATCGAACTGCGGGGTGATGTACATCAGCGATTGCTTCATACGCCGCACCCATTCGCGCGGACCCTGCTCGCGCCGCTCGAAGAACATCGGCACAATCTCGTTCTCGAGCAGGTAGTAAATGGCGCTGGCGTGCAGCGCATCCTGGTCCTCGGAGTATTGTTCCCGCTCGCCGATCGCCCAGCCGCCCGAGTGTTCGTAGGCTTCGTCAAACCAGCCGTCCAGAATGCTGAGGTTCAGCACGCCGTTGATGGCGGCTTTCATGCCGCTGGTGCCGCACGCTTCTTCGCCGCGCCGCGGATTGTTCACCCACAAATCCACGCCCTGCACCAGCTCGCGCGCCACCTTCATGTCGTAGTCTTCCAGAAAAACCACGTGCTTCCACAGCTCCGGATCGCGCGAAAGCTGGACAATCTCGCGAATGAAACTCTTGCCGGGCTGATCCTTCGGATGCGCCTTGCCGGCGATGACGATTTGCACCGGCATGTCTTTGTTCAGCAGGACGCGCTTCAGCCGCTCGACATCGCGGAACAACAGCGTAGCGCGCTTATACGTCGCGAAGCGGCGCGCAAAGCCGATGGTGAAAGCGTTGGGGTCCAGCACCTCGCTCGAATGCCGCACCTCCGCCACCGGCGCCTGCCGCCGCGCGGCCGAAGAGCTCTGCCGCTCTCGCACAAAGGCCACCAGCCGCCGCTTCCGCCGCCGGTGCGCTTCCAGCAGTTCCTCGCCGGGGATGTCCTTGACTTGCTCCCAAATCGAAACGTCGTTGAACCGCTCGCGCCAGTCCGGCTGCAGGTACTGGTCGTATAGCCCAGCCAGGTCTGCGTTCAGCCAGCTCGGCGCGTGAACGCCGTTGGTGATCGAAGTGATCGGAACTTCCCACACCGGTAATTGCGGCCACAGGTCGTGAAACATTTCCTGCGAGATGTTTCGATGCAGCCGGCTTACCGCGTTGCGGTACGCCGAAGTCTTCAACGCCAGCACGGCCATCGAAAAACGCTCGTCGCGGTCGAGTGGATTGCGCCTGCCGAGGCCCATCAACTGGTTGAAGTCGATGCCGATCTCCGCGCAGTACGCGGAAAAATAGTGGTACATCATGCCGGGGTCAAACAGGTCGATCCCCGCCGGCACCGGCGTGTGGGTGGTGAATACGTTGCTCGATCGCGCCGCGTCCAGGGCTTCCTCGAAGCTCAGCTTCTCCTCGCCCATGTAGCGCCGCACCTGCTCCAGCACCAAAAACGCCGAGTGCCCTTCGTTCATGTGGAACACGGTGGGCTTTAGGCCGACCGCCGCCAGCGCCCGCATTCCGCCAATGCCCAATACGATCTCCTGCCGGATGCGCGTATCGATGTCGCCGCCGTACAGCGAATCGGTGATGTCGCGATCTTGCGGGAGCACGTTCTCCGCCACGTTGGTGTCCAGCAGATAGAGCGTGATGCGTCCCACATCCAGCTTCCACACCTGGATGAACACATCGCCCGTCGGCAGCGGCACGGTAACCTTCAGGTCGTGGCCCGCCTCGTTCTTCAGCGGTACCAACGGCAGCGTGTAGAAGTCGTTGGTCGGATAGCGCTCCTGCTGCCACCCGTCCGGATTCAACGCCTGGCGGAAATACCCCTGTTGATACAGCAGCCCGATCCCGACCAGCGGGTAATCCTGGTCGCTCGAAGACTTCAGATGATCGCCGGACAGGATTCCCAAGCCGCCCGAATATACCGGCAGGCACTCGGTGAGACCGTACTCCGCGGAAAAGTACGCGATCAGCTTACCATCGGCCGGCGGCGGCGCCTTCTTCACGTGGGCGTCGAAAGTCTCGCACGCCAGCTTATACAGCGCGAGGTACCTGGCGTCCGCCGCCGCTTTGTCCAGCGTCGATTGCGACACCCGGCCCAGCATCAGCACGGAGTTGTATCCGCAGTCCCGCCACAACACCGGGTCCAGGCGCCGAAAGAGCGCGCGTTGCAGCGGCTCCCAACTCCACAAAATGTTGTAGGCCAGATCCGTCATCCGGGAGAGAGAAGCCGGCAGCGCCGGTCGAACCAGAAACTCCCGAATCGGTTGGATGTGAAACGGCATATGCCTAGGGGCTCCCTTTACGATATCAAATCGCCAAAAACTCAAATAGACTGCACACCGGCAGCCTGCGGTGCGTCAAACTATAAGAAGGCCATGCGTCTTGCGCCAATCGTCTGGATGATCGCAGCCACCACCGGGTGGGCCGGAGAATTCGCCGTCTTCGCGAGCGGATCGCGATTACACGTGGACGGTCACCAACTTACCGGCTCTCAAGTCCGGCTGTATTCGGGCACTGGCTATACCGAAATCGCCCGCTCCGCTATCGCCGGCTTCGAACCGGATGGCCTGCCAGCACCCGCACCCGTGCTTTCGGGTGAACCGCAAAAGGCGGACCCCATCGCCGCAATGGCCCCGCTCGAACTGGCCGATGCTGCCGCCGATAAGTACGGGCTGCCTCGCCAATTGGTTCGCAGCGTCATGGCTGCGGAATCCGGGTTCGACCCGCGAGCATTATCTCCTAAAGGCGCCGTGGGACTGATGCAATTGATGCCACTCACGGCCCAGAACCTGGGAGTCGATCCGAACAACCCGGCTCAAAACGTGGATGCCGGCGCCCGCTACCTGCGCGACCTGCTCCTCAAGTACGACGGACTTCTCTGGCACGCTCTGGCCGCCTACAACGCCGGCCCCGAGGCCCTGGAGAAATATCATAACCAAATTCCGCCCTACCGTGAAACCATCGGCTATATCCAAAAGATTGATCGGGACCTGAAGCGCGCCTCGGGCGCGGCGCAGTAGCCACGCAGCGCCCCGTTGCACACGTATCGCAACCGCGATGGCGGTACAATCGACGAGCCGCAGTTCTTCCAAAATCACTCCCCGATGGTGGTGGCTGTCCAGCCTGCTGTGCCAATCGGTCATCTCGAAATCCATTGGCGTCTGCGGCGTCGAATTGCGCAGAGTCGCTCGACACGGCACACGTTCAGCCCGCACCGCCAACAGAAAGCCGGTAGTGGGTCCATTTGGATCTGCGAATGCGCTGTCGCACTTGACAAGCGGGAGCGGTTTGGCATCTGTGCGAAGATTGACAGTATGGAAGAAGACACCAAACAGGGTCTCATTGTCAACTACGGACTGGGGCTTCTCATGGTGGCGCTGGCCGCGTACTTAGACTATAGACACGCGGGTCCTTGGTGGATCGCCGGGACGGCGCTCGCTGGACTTATACTAATACTTCACGGGCATTTTCCAAGGGCTTTCAGTGTCAGGCGTATCGTTCGGGGCGTTGTCGTGTTGGGCGTTGTGGCTTTGTTGTTTGGCGCTGGTTGGTTTATGGGTCAGCACCAGCAGCAGAAGAAGGCAGCCCATAAAGGTGTTACTGTTTGGGAACCGCAGCCACCGCCCCAGTCGCCAAAGCAGCCGGAGGGCAAGAAGGAACCTATAGTGCCAAAGCGGCCACCTAATCGCTTGGAACCGGCGAAGAAGGAACCAGCGAATGCCGATACTCCCGAAGGCCGTCGAGAGTCTGGAACAAATACAGAAGCCACCCGAGCGCAACCAGTTCCACCAGATACGGTAAATAACTGCCCGGGTGGAATCTGCATTTCAGGCGGTACCGTAACCAACCCCACTGTCGTCAATGGGCCGCCACCAGCAAAGCTCAGAATTACGCCAAGCCAGCAAAACCAGAAGAATTTCGCAGCGGTTGCCGTTAACGGAAGACCAAATCCAGAGAACCTTTACCATTCTATTTTCTTGATCGACGTAAAGGATTCAGCGATACCTGGTCTAGTTGTGTCCGCAAGGGGAGCGAAACTCCGGCAGTTGGAATGCGGTCAGCAAATGGGAATGTATCCGACGATAACCGCAGTTAATGGTGAGGCGTCGTGCCCCATGAATGGCGTGTTCGGGAGCGGCTGGTTTTTTGGTATACAAACGCTCTCGCCAGTGGGCCCAGGAGACGTACGCATAGACCTGGTTTGTTCCGGGATTAGATGTGAGCAATGATGGTTGCTATGCCGCAGTTGCCTCAAAGTGAACACTCAGGGAGGCTACCGCCAGTTTCAAATAGACCCACTGCCAGAAAGCCCAATGCGGAAGCCCTGGGAAAAAACGGCCAACAGCAAGGAGCCCCGGAAAGGGCGGAAGCAAAGCCTCAGGCAGCTTCGTCCGCCCCCACCACCGCGGCCAGCGCGTGCATCGTCGCCGCGATGCGGATGGCGGCCAGCACGGTTTCCTCGTTCAGCCCTTTTTCCCGCACCGCGTGTTCGTGCGAATCCACGCACACCTGGCAGCCGTTGACGGCCGACACGGCTAAGCACCACAGCTCGAAATCGGCTGGGTCCGCGCCATGGTTGCGAATGCTTTGCATGCGCAACCGCGCGGGCAACGCACCGTATTTCTCGTTGCTCGCGAAGTGGCGGAAGCGGTAGAAGATGTTGTTCATCCCCATCACCGCCGCCGCCGCCCGCGCGCCAAACAGAGCCTGCGGTGTCAACTTTCCGCTGGCCTCGGAGAGCACGGCTCCATATAACTCCCGGTTGCGCGCCGCCAGCGAGCAGGCCACCGCCGTCCCCCAGGCCTGCTGCGCCGTCAGTTCGCTCTGTTCCATTACGTTGCTCAGATTCAGCTTCAAATCCTTGGCATACTCCGGAATGGAATCCACCAGTTCGCTATAAGTCATCGCCGCTCCATAAGACTCAAGACACTTCAGAGACACTACACTAAATGACCGGCTTCAGTACCTGTTCGCCCTTGTGCCAGTTGCACGGGCAAAGCTCGTCGGTCTGCAGCGCGTCCAGCACCCGCAGCACCTCTTGCGGATTGCGGCCCACCGACAGATCGTTCACCGATGCGAAGCGGATCACGTTGTGCGGGTCCACGACGAAGGTTGCGCGTTGCGCCACTCCCTCTTGCGGGTCCAGAATTCCCAACTTCTCGCACAGTTCACGCTTGATGTCGGCCAGCATGGGAAACGGCAGCGCTCGCAGGTCTGGATGGTCCTTCCGCCATGCCAGGTGTACGAATTCCGAATCCGTGCTGCCGCCCAACACTTGCGCGTCACGATCGGCGAAATCCTTGTTCAGCTTGCCGAACGCCGCGATCTCGGTCGGGCAGACGAAGGTGAAATCCTTCGGCCAGAAGAAATACACCTTCCACTTGCCCGAATAATCCTCGTCGGTGATGGTGGCAAACGTCTTGCCCGTCTCCAGGCTCACCGTCGCCTGCAATGAGAATGGGGGAAACTTCTGTCCAACTCCTAACATGTTCGTTTTCTCTCCTCGTGTCGATTAGACTTCAAATACAGTATCGATTTTGGCCGCCAGAATAAAATCGCTCTCGGTCAGGCCGTCGATTTTGTGGGTCCAG
>CAZMHC010000167.1:0-5646 GCA_964565955.1 uncultured Occallatibacter sp. | reverse complement strand
GTGCTGCTGGACCTGATCGACCGGGAGATGAAGACGGAGTTCAACGTGGTGCTGAACACCGATAACATCACCGGCGGAGTTCGAGTGAAGATGTTATCGACGCAGGCGGGCGATCTGCCGCTAATTCCGGATTGGAGTTTAAGTTATACGGGCACTCCGGGATCCGGCACCGCGGTTCTGCCTGCGTACATTGTGACGGAGGATCTGATCGAGTATCACTGGCTTGGCGATCCGACGCCGCGCATTTTCCAGCTCGGCCTGCCTAACTCGCTGACCTATCAGTACGTGGCGGTGAAATTCGGCGCGCCGGTGGTGAAGGGCGCCAACTACGCGCACTATCAGGTTCTTGTAGACAGGTAGAGAGCGGATCGGCAAGCCAACAAGTTGAGTGCGGAAGGTTGCAAGACCAGGCAAGCGGGAGTTATGGCAAGTCTTCTCCCGCTCGCTTGGTAACAAACAGGGAAAGGGTGGGGTATGGCATATCTGCAGCCAGCGGATTACCAGAGCTACGGGTTGCCGGCGGGAACGACGGCGGACTGGGTTACGGCCGCCACGGCACTAATCAACAGCTACTGCAGGCGGCCGGACCTGAATGTAATCCAGTACACCGAGCGTTTGCGACTTACAAGCGGAATGCAGACGGCGCTGTTAAGTTATCTACCTCTGGCCCCATTGGGAACGGCGACGACGCCTCTCGTGAGCATCGAGGGCCGATACACGAAGACGCGGCGCGGGGAGGATCTGAACGAGCCGCTGTTTGAGATCGCATGGGCGTTTTCGCTGCCGGGGCAGTGGGCGACGATCGATCCCAGCACCGTGGACTACGACCCGTACACGGGTGAACTTACTCTTCCATGGAACGTGTTGGGGTTGCCTTACAACGAGGTGGCGGTAACTTATACAGCGGGATTGGCGACAATCGGCGACGACGTGAAGACAGCGTGCGCGCAGATTGTGCGCAATGCACAGTCGACGCCGGCGCTGAACGCCAGCGCGAGCAAGATCGATACGATGCAGATGAAGTATTTCTCGAGTTCGCTGGTGGACGAAACGGTGCAGGCTTGGCTGCGTCCATACATAGCGAGCAGGCTGGGGTGAGCGATGAGCGATACGGCGCCGCGCAACCCAGTAAGTGCGCCGCAGATGCTGGCCGATGCGCTGCTGCGGAGCGTAACAGGTACGACAGCACTTCTGAGGGTAACAGGAGCCAACACAGATAGCAACCAGTCCGAGGTGGGACTGGTTGCCACGACCTTTGAAGATGTTGTTGTGAGTCCGGCAGTGATGCGCAAGCTGCGGCCGAGCTGGCAGGAGGACGGGAAATCGAAGTGGGAGCTACTGGTTTCGGCGACGAGCGTAGAACAACAGGCAAATGCGCTGGATTTAACATCGGCGCAGTCCTTGTTCTCAATGACTTTAACAGTTACAGTGGCGGGGCAGGACTACCTGATTGAATCGGTTGCTTCCAACGAAGCCTTTGGTCAGGTGTACCTCTACCGCTTGTTGATGCGGGAGGCGCGGCAGCAAGCGGTGTAGTCTTTTGCGCCTCAAATAGTCAAATCCACTTTGTCGCTTGAATTGTCACTCCGCAACGCATAGCATTCAGGATTGCCGACAAGTCCACTTAACTGCGAGCGGTTCAGCCGGCTGAATCGGCGCTGCCCACCAGGAGCACTACTCCATGCAAAATGCGAAGGATTCGTTCTACATGGCGCTACGCGCTCGACTGACAACGATTAATCCAGAGCGGACCATTCTGTTGCGCGGGACAGTACGGCCTGGAATTCTGGTCGAGGAAGCCGAAGCGCCTTTCGGCCAGCTACCGAACGATGTATTCGTTTTGCGCTGGCTTGGCTTGGGCATAGACATTGATCTTGGATCGACCATGGTGGCCGAAGAGTGCGAGATACTCTACCAGACCTGTGGAACGCAAAGTTTCGGGGGGCTTGATCGAGGCCGATCATTAAGTGCAATGGACGAGGAGCTAGTTGCCATGACTCAGCCGCTTCACACTCCAAAAATGAGTTACATTGAGACGCCGCCGGCCGCGATGCAGACGCAGATTTTCTGGGACGAACCAAGCATTGGGCCAATAGCGATTCAACGTGACAGACTGAGCAGGTCGGCAAGGGTAACTGTATACAGTTACCAGGAGCAAGGGGAGTAAATGGCGACAAACAGTTTTTCGGCTCCCGCACCTGTGGCGCGGAGGGTACGAGGGTACTTCGCAGCTGTGAATCGAACCGCGCAGACACCAGTGCTCTTCGATGCATCGCAACAGGGATCATTCAGTCTCGACGCGCCTCCGGCCCCGTGGATAAGCCTGGGTTGGATTCAAGGGTTTTTGCGTACACCTGGAAGCAAGACGACGGCGGTAATGACGGGCATTCCCGCCGCGGCGCTGGAGCAGGTGCGTGAAACGCTAGAAGCGCAGGTCAGTTTTCAGTTTCTGGGTTGGACAAAGCTAACTATGGCGCTAGCAACCGGGTCGCAGCATATGAACCTCCTAGCACCGGCAAGTGGAGCTGCCGCGGCCGCGGATGGAGCCACCGCATCGAGCGCGGTTGCACTGCAAAGCGGCTCGACGGCAACCTCGATTTTGCTGGCAGCGGCGGATGCGGCAAAGTTCTCCCCCGGCTCAATAATTGCGCTAGACGCGGATTACACTGGACAGACCGGATATGTCGGTTCACCGGTTTCAGGCGCATATGTGCGACAGGCACTTACGGACGTGGACTATATTCGGCGCGTTACCTTCAACGTGTCACTTGTGTCTCAAGTAAGTTCAACCGGGCTCACGCTTGCCGAGCCTCTGCTAGGCGGAGCGCCGGCAATGGGAGATAAGTTACAAACGGTAACTGGATTTGTGGATCGGGAAGGCGGGAGCTTTTATCAGGAGTGGTCTGCATTGTTCGTCATGGAAGGCAGCCAGGGCGAACGAATCTTTTTCCACTACCCGCGATTGCAGACCATGGCCAGCGCGGAGGAGTTGGCAACGCCGCTTACCGGAAAAGACTCCGACAGTCTGGCGCGGGTCCTACTTAAGGGGCGGTTTCGCGCGCTGCCTGCGATAGACCCGCTTGACGGTGAACGGGTGCTGTGTTACAGGAGTTTTTTGCCTGCCGCAAACGCACTGGTTTAGGAGAGCGATCAAACAGGCAGTACTTCCAGACAACGGCAGAGGGACAGTGGGTCACGATGAAGATCACCATCGCAGGGCAAGATTACACGGCGGTACTCGACGCAACGCATCCTCTGACGATCGAGCGCAAGCTGAACGAACCATCTGTATGCCAACTCTGGATCGGTCTACCGAGCGGCGGAAACCTGGCAGTTCCCTTCCGCAACCAATCCGTTGGCATTTATGGAGACGATGGAACGATCTACTTTACCGGTTACATCGCGGTAACTCCACTGCCTGAGTATGCGGGAGTTGGCATCACGGGGCCCAAATACCGAATTGCAATTCAGGCACTGAGCGACGAACTGTTACTGGACCAGTTGGCGATGCCTCCCAGCGCCGGCGCAACGGGCGAGACCGCAGGGGAATTGATGATTTCGCTCACGACGCGCACGGGATCGACGGCGCTGTCCACTCAAGGACTCACGCTGAGCACACCGGTAAGCACCTATGTTCCCGATCCGGGCGCATCGTTTAGCAAGAGCGCAGGCCAAGTCGCGAACCTGGCACGTGCGGCATATCGCGCAATGAATGGAGCGCTGACGCTCATATCGGTTGGTAGCACCGTACATCCACTAAACGAGACCGACGGAAGCCTAAACCTGGCAAACCTATCCTTCACGGCCAGCGTCAAGCGCTCACTGGCAAACGATGTGACAGTCTGCGGAGAGCATGAGCCGGTAGCCTATGTAACCGAATACTTTCTAGGCGATGGGGTTACCACTCAGTTTTATCTAACTGCGGATCCATTCTGTACCGCTTCCTCCAAGGCCACGATCATCGACGAGTTTTTCAATGAAGCCCAAATCAACCAACGCGTGTGGAGCGGCGTGGGCGCATATGGGTATCTCACACTCGGGACCGGGGGCTTAACGATGAACGGCGGGAACGGAATTGACGGGGACACGTCGTTGACCTGGATCGATCCGGTGGAGATGGGCGGGACTCTTCTGCTGGAGGCTGTGGGGATAACTCTGTCGCCGGGGAGTACGGGGATTCTGGCCGGTTTCTTTTTGGGTTCGGAGACGCAGGCGGAATGCACCGTGGGATTTCAGGCAACCGCGCAACAAGGAACCGGAGCAGTTACATTGCAGCCGCTCGTGCAGGGAACGGTTGCGGGAACGACTTACGCTTTGAATCCAGCCAATCAATATACACTGCGCACGAGAGTTCATTGCGCCGAATGCCAACGGCAACTGGCGGTCTACCGTTCCTTTGGAGATAGCGGTGCAATCGCCAGCGGTGGGCAGACGAATGCGGTTTCCGGGCTGCTCCAGATGGAGATTCAAGAGTTTGTCAATGGCGTGGCAGGAATGCCGGTGACTCTTTATGACGGCGCAATCGCCAGCTTGCCACCGGTCTGCATGGCGGTTGCCGCCAGCAGCATCAATCTGATCGGAAGCATACGCGCCATTCATCTGAGCAATCTTGGATCTGGATGGGTTGTTAGCACGCCTCCGAGCGGCGGTCCCTATACGCGGCGCATGGGCACAGTGGCCGAAGCCGCAGAATGCCATATGGAGCGGACCGGGCAATTAACCTTCTATAGCGGGTATGCGCCCGTGGCCGGGGAACAGGTTGCAGTGAGTTACCGGACGATCGGCAGGGCCGTCGGCAGGGCCGTCAATATCGCCAGCCAGCAGGCACTTATGCAAGCGGGAACGCCCGCGGTGGCGACGTGGATTGGGGCGGTAACCGCGCCTCCGGCTCGCAGTTCGGCGGACTGTCTCAATGCGGCCCTGGCGATTGAGCAGGCGGCGGCCAGCGTTAGCGCACTTTGGAATGGAACTTACAAGGGCACAAGGCTGAGTTTTGTCAGCGACGTGTGGCCCGGCGACGCGCTACTCCTGAATGCTCCATCGACGAACCTGAATGCGCAGGTTGTGGTGCGAAGTGTTAAGATAATCTATAGCGCAAGCTATCCAGACATGGTTGAATATGTTATCCAGTTCGCCAACGATTGGGCGGACGATTTGGCCATCAAGACCAGCGCCACGGTGCCCGCGGATGCCTGGCTGCCTGCCGTGATCGCACCCGCTGTACTTGCCAATCTTAACGGCTTGGTGGTTACTGCGCTCAATGGAAGCACGGTTTCGATTAGTGCCGGTACAACTCCGCCGACGGGCGGCGGGTTCGAGATACGGCGGCGGGATTTCTCATTTATGGCGGGCGAGGATCCAGGGCTTGTCATGCGCGCGGCGTTGCCGAACATGACATTTTCCCGAGAAACGGCAGCCGATCGCTTCTATATCCGAATGTACGATGGACTAACGCCGCCGAATTACTCGCAATGGTCAACGGCGTTATTTATCAATCTTCCGCTGGAATCGTGAGTTACAATCTACTTCAGCGAGTTATGTAAAGGTGGAGTTCGGCAGATGCGAATGATGAATGAATTCGAGGCGCAAGTTCTAAGGAAGCTCTGAATAAGCCCGCGAATACGGCGAATTGAGAAGCAGAAGGCA
>CAZMHC010000166.1:0-5666 GCA_964565955.1 uncultured Occallatibacter sp. | reverse complement strand
CCTGCGGCGACAGAGAGCGTCGAAGGCGAAGCAGCGAGCTTGAAGCTGCCCGTCGTCGCCGCGGTCACGGTCAAAGCGACGGTGGTGGAGGCGGTCAGCGATCCGAAGGTTCCAGTGATGGTTACCGTAACCGGGCTGGCGGTGAGAGCGGCAGAGCCGGCAGCAGTGAAAGTAACCACGCTGCTTCCTGTAGCCGGGTTGGTTCCAAACGCGGCAGTCACTCCGCTGGGCAGGCCGGATACGGCAAGAGTTACAGGACTATCGAACGGATCTGCGTCAGTCACCGTAACGATGTCGGCGGCGCTGCCGCCGGCGGCGACGGACAGAGAGGAAGCGGACGGGGCGAGCGTGAAACTGCCCGTCTCCGATGGGCCGTTGACCGTGCAGTTCACTCCATTGAGCGCAATCGAGGAGGGGATTGCATTGGTGGCGCCGTTCCAGTTTCCGTTGAATCCGATGCCGGTCAAACTGCCGCCGGCGGGGATGCTGCCGTTGTAACTCTCGTTGGTCACCGTCACGTTGGCGCCGCTCTGGGTTTCAATTCCACTCCATAGAGAGGAGATAGTCTGCCCGTTGGCGAAGGTCCAGCCCAGCGTCCAACTGGCAAGGGCGGTCGATCCCATGTTGTCGATAGCGATGCTGCCTCCGAACGAGCTTGAGCTTTGCGGAGCGATCTGATAGACGATATTGCACGTGGCGGGACCGACCGCGGGACCGACAGTAAGAGCGATGGCGGTGCTTGCGGTTGCGCTCCCAGAGGTTCCGGTGACGGTGACTAGAACCGGACTGGAAGTGGACGGGGCCGAACTGTTTGCCGTGAAGGTAACCACGCTGCTTCCCGCAGTGGGGTTTGCGGCAAAGACCGCGGTTACTCCGCTGGGCATGCCGGTTGCGGCCAGAGTTACTTTGCCGCTGAATCCGTCCACGTCGGTTACCGTGACGGTGTCGGTAGCGGTGCTGCCCGGAACGACCGAGGAAATGGAAGCCGAAGGGGACAGCGTGAAGCCAGGCGTTATCGGGGGAGTTATCGTTAGCGCGATAGTTGTGGACGCAGTGGCGCTGCCCGAAGTTCCGGCGATGGTTACCGTGACTGGAGTTGAAGTGAGCGGGGCGGCGCCGCTGGCCGTGAACGTTACCACGCTGGAGGCGGTGGCGGGATTGGCGCCGAAGGTGGCAGTTAGCCCGGTGGGCAGACCGGAGACAGCCAAGTTTACGCTTCCGGTGAACCCGCTCTCGTCCGCAATGGTAACAGTGTCGGTGGAGGAGCTACCCTCTGGAACCGCAAGGTTGACGGCGGAAGGCGCTAGCGCGAAGCCGGCAGGAGCCACCGGTGTGGTGGCGCTGGCTTGAAGCGATAGCTGTGAGGCGCCATAAGCATCGACCGCTTGGACCTTGTAGTAGTACGTCGTCGAACCCGCGAGGCCGGTGTCCAGATAACTTACTGCCTCAGTCGCGCTGGCGATCATGTTGCTTGCGGAGGGAGTGAAGCCGCTGGTCGTGGCGCGGAAGACGTTGTAGGAGACAAGGGGACAGTCGGGCGGAGCGGTAACCGCGCTGAAACTTACATTGACGACGCTGGAGGAAACGGCGGTCGGCGTCAGACCGTTCGGCACCGGAGGCAGAGTGGAGCACGATGCGCCGCTGCCGCCGAGCAACAGGACGGTCGCATCGTCTGAAGGCACGCTTGCAGTGTAACTTCCGGTAAAGCTGCCCAGATTTTGGCCAGTCCAGAGATTGGTGACGGTGACGGACTGAGTGGCGGCCAGCCCTACTTGAGTCCAATTGACGGCCATGTTCGCGGCCGAGGAGGAGTTGTTCAGGAGGGCGACGGCTGTTCCGTTGACGACTGGACGCGACCAAACTTGCAGTCCGGCGCCGTTGTCGGAGACGATGGTTGCCTGAATGCCGAGCGGGTCCTGATCTACGGCGATGATGGCCGCGTTGGTGAGCGTGGCCTGAGTGGCCGCGCTCATGCTGGCCAAATCGTTGCCGGCGATGAGCGGGGCGGCGCTCATCGCCCACATGGCGAAGTGAGCCTGATCCTGCGCGGCGGTCATGCCGCCATTGCCGACTTCGAGCATATCGGGATCGTTCCATCCGCCTGGCCCGGCGTATGGAGCGAGCGAGGCGCTCGATTCGAGGTTGAGCATCACGCTGCTCCAGCTATCGCTGATGTCGTTGGTGGTGCGCCATGAGTTGCCGACCGCCGGACCCCACAACCAGGGATCGTTGGCGCCCCATTCGCATAGGCTGAAGTAGATATTTGCATTCGCAGCCTCCAGGGCCTGCGCGAACTCGGTGTATTGCGTCTGGGGGTCTAAGCCCTTGGTGTTGCACCAATCCATCTTGATGTAATCGATGCCCCAGGATTGGTAGGTGGCTATGTCTTGGGCGTAATGGCCATAACTCCCTGGAAAGCCTTGACAGGTGGCGGTGCCTACATCTTCATAGAGGCCTAACTTGAGGCCCAAGCTATGGACGTATGTGGCCAGGGCGGCCATGCCGTCGGGGAACTTGGTCGGATCTGCAACCAGGTTGCCGTTCGCGTCGCGACTGCCGGTCAGCCAGCAATCGTCTATGTTAACATATTCGTAACCGGCGGCCTTCATGCCGCTGGAGACCATGGCATTGGCGATCTGCTTGACAATGGCCTCGCTGGGGTTGCAACCGTAATAGTTCCAGGAGTTCCAACCCATCGCTGGAGTGCGGCCCAGTCCATTGTCGACGGCACGAGCATAGGGAACCGCAACCAGCGCCAGGAAGGCGCAAAGGAGCGGCCACAGGGAGGAGGCAAGCCCCAGCAAAGGCCGGGGAGACGATTTGCGATCGAAGCAGGACTTTTTCACTGGTGCAATCCCTTTCAATAGGGGGCAAATAGGTTAATATCCCCGCATCCAATAAATACTCACTGTGCGAATTTGTCAATGGGCTCAGGAAGGCTCCACTTCCCGCAGCGCAAGGTCGAGTTAAAATAATCTGCTGATCCCGTGGCTTAATTACGTAGGTAATGCGATCTGCAAGATTCTTCTGATTTCCATTTTGGGAGACGACCGCGCAGGCCGCAGTGTGATATTATGCCGCTGTTTCGCTTGTGCGGTATTTATGGTGGCAAGGGCTGCTTTGTACATTTAGCCGGTTATGGATTTTATAGTCGGTCATGACTTTCAGCCCCCGATTCGCTTTTTCGCGTTTCCCTTCTGTGCCGTGCTGATTTGAGTCGCCTAGAATTCGTTTCGATTTGAAGGGCAGGCGATCGCGGTTCGGTCGCTTGTCGAATTTGAGTATTCTTTTGCGCCACGCGCCCTTCCGCGGCCGGAAGCAAACCGTTTTGCCCGGACGGATTCCGGCAGCAGCCATGCCCTCGCGCCGATTTGCAGGACCGGCGCTGCCGACGATCCTTCAGAAATGGAGATAACTTATGCTTCGCAGATTCGATTCCTTTCGCTCCTCGATCATGAGAGCCGGGATCATGGGGGCCGGCGGTCTTCGGCTTTCCGAGGACATAACCATCGCTGCCGCCGGATCGCTTCGGGTATTGGCGACAATCGCCGTTGTCTGCCTTGCCTTCCGCTGCGCGGCCTTCGGCCAGACCACCGCGACAGTCACCGTCAACGCCGGTTCGGTCAGCGCTCCGGTGCCTCCCGAAGGTTATGGGCTTTGCACGTACGTCTATGACGCCGACATGACCACCGCCGGGGTGGCCGCTGAACTCCAGTCATCGGGCATCAACGCCCTCCGCTATCCCACCGGTTCCGATTCGGACCTTTACAACTTCATCAGCGGCACCCAAGCGTCGATGAACGACGGCGGCTATTGGGACTCGACCGACACCTTCGCCAACTTCATGACTTACCTCGTCACTCTCGAAGGCGGCAAGCCTGTTATCACGGTCAACTACGGCTCCAATCTCACCGATAACGGCGGCGGCGAGCCAAGCGTGGCCGCCAACTGGGTCCAGTACGCCAATGTCACCAACAACTACGGCGTCGTTTACTGGGAGATCGGCAACGAGGTCTACGGCAACGGCTATTACAACAATTGGGATTGGGAATACGATCTGCACGACCTGGATCAAAGCGCAAACGATCGCGTGGGCAACGCCGCGCTCTCGCCCACGGCCTACGGCACCAATGCGGCCGCGTTCGTAAAAGCCATGAAGGCCGTCGATCCCAGCATCAAGGTAGGCCTCTCCATCAGGACCGATGCCGCAGGCTGGGACCAGGGCGTCTTCCAGGCGGTCTCCAGCGCGCTCAGCGGCACCGGAATATACCCGGACTTCGTCATCGTGCACTGGTACCCAACCCTGCCCGACTCGAATGTTCTTGCCACGCAAGCCCAGATTCCCGCTGAGGTGGCGCAGATTCGCTCCGAACTAAACAGCTACTACACCCTCAGCAACAAAAACGCGATGGAGATTCTCGTCACCGAGACTGGCCCCGACGCTCAAGGCGGCATTTTTCCGTTTCTCTTTACCATGGACGACTATCTCACCTGGTTTGAAAACGGCGCTTCCAATGTCGACTTCGAGGACTTGCACCAGGGTTACCTGGAGTCCCCCAACGACGGCAACCCCAACCCCACCAGCGCCACCGACTATCTCACCCCTTATGGCCCCTGGTGGGGCGTCAGTTTCAGCAGCACCATTGCGCGCCCCGGCGACAACATGGTGGCGGCCACTTCCTCCAACCCGCTGCTCCGCGCGCATGGCGTCCAGCGCGCCGACGGCCTGACCGCCGTGGTTCTTATCAACGACGATCCAACCAACAGCACCAGTGTCAGCGTGAACGTCTCCGGTATTTCTCTTTCCAAATTCGGAACGCAATACAACTTCGGCAACGCCAACTTCACCAGCGGCTCGTGGACAGCCAACTCGGGCATCAGCGAAAGCTCCGTCGCCGGATTGGGAAACAGCTTCACGGTTACCGTTCCCGCTTACTCGGCGACGAGCATTCTCATCCCGACCAGCACCGCTCCACCCAGCTTCCAGCTCCTTCCATCGGCCCCCAATCTCACCGTAAATCAGAGCGGAACCGCCACTGAGACCATCAATGTAATCGACATAGCCGGATTCAACGGGAGTGTAACTCTGGCCGGAACCAGCCTGCCCGCTGGCGTAACCGCCGCCTTTGCCCCAAACCCCGCCACCGGCTCCAGCGTGGTCACTTTCACGGCCACCAGCACCGCCACCGCGGGGCCTTTTACCGCCACCATTACCGGAAGCAGCGGGTCAGTGACCGCCACCGCCACAATCCATCTCTTCGTCAGCTCCTCCGATTGCAACATTGTCTACACGATCGCCCCGGAAGGCTCCAGCGCCTTCGGGGGTTCCATCGCTATCGACAACGAAGGAACCAACGACCTTGCCAGTTGGACCCTGGCCTGGACCTACGCCAACGGACAGACGATTTCCAATCTCTGGAACGGAATTGAAACCCAAAGCGGCGCCAACGTTACGGTCGTCAATGAGAGTTACAACGGCACCATCCAGGCTGGCGCCACTATGTCAGGCATCGGATTCAACGGAACCTGGAACGGCATAGCCAACGCAATCCCCTCCTCGATTACGCTCAATGGAGTGGCTTGCACGGTCAACGGCGTCGCCACGGGAGCCGGCAGCTTCAAGCTGACTCCTTCGGCTTCGACGCTTTCGGTCGCCGCAGGCTCCA